>NZ_BAAAHQ010000027.1:0-132282 GCF_039525605.1 Nonomuraea longicatena
GGAGAAGATCCTTTATGGGGATCTGCGTCCGGGGCAGGTCATCAAGGTGACGACCGAGGGCGAACGATTCGTCATCACGGGTACCGCCCCGATGGCGAAGCAGGCCCGATGACGGTCGAGGACGAGCGGCTCACCATCACCGATACCGCGCCGATCGCGAAGGCAGGCCGTCGGAGGGAAGGAAACTAAAATATAGTTCTAGGGAACGCCGACCGAGGAGGGGCTTCATGCCTGAGGCAGTCATCGTCGCGACCGCGCGCTCGCCGATCGGGCGCGCTTTCAAGGGGTCGTTGAAGGACATCCGCGCCGACGACCTCACCGTGCAGATGATCAGGGCGGCGCTCGCGAAGGTGCCGCAGCTCGATCCGGGCCAGATCGACGACATCATGCTGGGCTGCGGGCTCCCCGGCGGTGAGCAGGGCTTCAACATGGCGCGGGTGGTGTCGGTGCTACTCGGGCTCGACAACGTGCCCGGCACCACGATCACCCGCTACTGCTCCTCCTCGCTGCAGACCACCCGCATGGCCTTCCACGCCATCAGGGCGGGTGAGGGCGACATCTTCGTCTCGGCGGGCGTCGAGAGCGTTTCCCGCTTCAGCAAGGGCAGCTCGGACTCGCTTCCCGACACCAGGAACGCGGTCTTCGACGACGCGGGCGCCCGCACCGCGTCCTTCGCCAAGGGCGGCAAGACCTGGTCCGACCCGCGTGAGAGCGGCGTGGTGCCCGACATCTACATCGAGATGGGCCAGACCGCCGAGAACCTCGCCCAGCTCAAGGGCGTCACCCGACAGGAGCAGGACGAGTTCGGCGTCCGCTCCCAGAACCTCGCGGAGAAGGCACTGGCCGACGGCTTCTGGCAGAAGGACATCACCCCGGTGACGCTGCCCAACGGGAGCGTGGTCGGCAAGGACGACGGCCCGCGCGCCGGGACGACGTACGAGGGCGTCGCGGGCCTCAAACCGGCCTTCCGGCCCGACGGTACGGTCACCGCGGGCAACTGCTGTCCGCTCAACGACGGCGCCGCCGCCGTGATCGTGATGAGTGACACGAAGGCCGCCGAGCTCGGCATCACGCCGTTGGCCCGGATCGTCTCCACCGGCGTCACCGGGCTGTCGCCCGAGATCATGGGGCTGGGGCCGGTCGGGGCGTCCAGGCAGGCGCTGTCGCGCGCGGGGATGGCGATCGAGGACATCGACCTGGTCGAGATCAACGAGGCTTTCGCGGCCCAGGTGATCCCGTCGTACCGGGAACTGGGGATCGAGCTCGACCGGCTGAACGTCAACGGCGGCGCGATCGCGGTCGGGCACCCGTTCGGGATGACCGGCGCCCGCATCACCTCCACGCTGATCAACAGCCTCCAGCACCACGACAAGAGCATCGGGCTGGAGACCATGTGCGTGGGCGGCGGCCAGGGCATGGCCATGATCCTGGAACGCCTGAGCTGACACTTGACGGCAGGCTCAGCCGATCTCCCCGATCGGCTGAGCAGGGGTCCGTCTTCCGACCGTTTCAGGCGATGCAAGAACGACGAACCGGCTGCGTCTGGAAGTGCGGTGAGTGCCCGCGCCGGCTGCCGACCCGCAGCTGAGGTCGAGGCCCGGACCCATCGCCCCGGGATCTCCCGCCCGACGTGCACACGCGTCGGGTACCCGCACGGTGCGGGCTCAGCCGTCCAGGATGTCCCACCCGACGTGCACACGTATCGGGTACCCGCACGGTGCGGGGCTCAGCGCCCCGGGATGTCCCGCCCGACGTACACACCTGCGTCGGATACCCGCGCGGTGCGGGCTCAGCGGTCCAGGATGTCGCGGACCCACTGCTCGTCCTGCCCGAGGTCGGGCGGAGGCAGCCGGTACGCCGCAGGCGTGGCGCTCATCCGGACCGGGTTGGCCACTTGGTCACCGGCGAGCGGCTCCAGCCCGAGCCGGTCGGCGAGGGCGAACGCGTCGGCCAGGTCGTTGATCGGCCCGCAGGGGACGCCCGCCTCGGTGAGCACGGTGAACCAGTGGTCGGCCGTCCCTTGGGCGAGCGCCTCGGCCAGCGACGGGACGAGTTCGTCGCGGCCCGCCACCCGACCGGCGTTGGTCGCGTAGCGGGCGTCGGCGGCCAGTTCCGGCCGGTCCAGCACCGCGCACAGCGCGCGGAACTGCCGGTCGTTGCCCGCCGCGATGACGATCGGCCGATCGGCGGCGGCGAACACCTCGTACGGCACGATGCTCGGATGCCGGTTGCCCATCGCGGTGGCCACCTCGCCTGCGGCGGCGTACGCGGCGGCCTGGTTGGTGAGCGCCGAGAGCAGGGACGTCAGCAGCGAGACCTCCACCCGTTGCCCCTCACCGGTGCGGTCGCGGTGGCGGAGCGCGGCGAGCACGCCGAGGGCGGCGTGCAGGCCGGTGATGACGTCGACGAGGGCGACGCCGGTCTTGGTGCCGTGGCCGCCGGGTTCGCCGGTGACGCTCATCAGCCCGCCGACGGCCTGGACGACCAGGTCGTACCCGGGCAGATCAGCGCCTTTGCCGGAGCCGAAGCCGGTCACCGAGCAGTACACGAGGGCCGGGTTGAGGGCACGCATGGCGGGGTAGCCGAGCCCGAGGCGGTCCATGGTGCCCGGCTTGAAGTTCTCGACCAGGACGTCGGCGCGGGCGACCAGGGCTTTGGCGACCTCCAGGTCGCTCGGGTCGCGCAGGTCGAGGGCGATCGAGCGTTTGTTGCGGTTGACGCCGAGGAAGTAGGTGGCGGTGCCGTTCGCGTGGGGCGGGCCCCAGGATCGGGTGTCGTCGCCGCTGCCAGGGCGCTCGATCTTGATCACGTCCGCGCCGAGATCGGCCATCAGCATGGTGGCGTACGGCCCGGCCAGCACCCGCCCGAAGTCCGCCACCAGAAGTCCCGACAGTGCCCCGTCCAAGCCGCCCACCTCTGTTCCTCGCTCGATCGGCCAGGCCACCAGGCCACCAGGCCACCAGGCCACCAGGCCACCAGGCCACCAGGCCAGACTTGCCCGTGCACCGCGCATCGGGCAAGCCGAAGAGACCAACATCACGGGGCACCCGCCCCAGGCGCTGTGCCCCACCGAACCGTGCCAGGCCGGCAACCGGATGGCGGTGTTCCCGTGCGCCGCATCGGGCAACCCGAAAGGACCAATACCCCCCAAGCGCCACACCGGGCAACGGGATGGCGGGGTGCCCGGGTGCCGCTGATCGGCGATCGCAGGCCCGCCGGAAAGGGAGAGCGTCAGAAGCACTGCCAGGTCGCCGGGCCCACCCCGCACAGCCGTCCTTGGTGGACCAGCAGGCGGGAGGCGGAGATGTCCAGGCAGATGGTGGCCAGGGTCTCCCACCGCTCGGTGATCGGCTCGTCCGGGTCCGGGTGGGCGCAGACGGGCGCGGCCGAGGGCCCGTGGCTAAGGAGCGCGGCGGCCCGCGCGGTCGGATCGGCGGCGTGCGCCAGCGCGTCGGCCTGTGCACGCAGGTGATCGAGGCGTGCGTAGGTGTCGGGCTGCTCGGTCCCGAGCCGTTCGCCTTCGGCCAGCGCCGGGTCGAGGAAGTGGTTGGTGTGCACGAGCACGCCGTCCGCTCCGGGCCAGACCACCCCGACCCCGTCCGGGCAGATCTCCAGCGACGCCGCCTCGGCCGCCGTGACCACGGTGATCACGGTGGAGGCGGAGGTGCGGGCGGAGCGCGCGATCTCCACGGCCTCCGACAGCGTCGTGGCCTCGCCGAGGATGCGGCGGGCGATCACATGGACGGGCACGCCGATGTCCGACCCGTCTGAGGTGTGGCGGAGCAGGTTGAAGTGGATCCCGAGCCCGGCGCTGTTGACGCCGATCTTGGCGAGCACGCCGTTCTCCGTGAAGGTCCGCACGGTGTGGTGCGTCTCGAACTCCCACACCACCGGCGCCCGGTGCAGGTGCTCGTGCCAGTCCCAGGTCTGGATGGTGTGCGGGCTCGGGCCGCGCGTCACCACGGCGGTCGAGCACTCCCCCCGCCCGGTGGCCGACAGCGCGGCGAGGATCTCGGTGCGCGCGTTCAGCGCGGCGACCTGCCAGGTCTCCAGCCCGGCCCCGGCGGCGACGCCCGCGGTCTCCTCGGCGAGTTCGGGCGCCCACGCGGCCGTGCGGTCGAGCGCCCGCTCGGCCCACGTCTGCACCGCCGTGGGCGTGCCACCGGCCGCGGTGAACAGTGCGAAGTACCCGTCGACATTCGCTCGTACGGCGGCGCGCCGAGCGGCGCCGTACGAGCGTCCTCGGGCGGCGGCGCCGGTCTCGGTGGAGGCGAAGAAGGAGATGGCCATCAAAAGCTCACCTGCCCACAAAGAACCAATTTATCCGTGAATATCTGGACCTGCCCGGTTCGGCGTGATCCGTACCAGGACCCGCTGCTCGCTGATCATCGCCGCGCGGTACTCGTCCCAGTCGGGGTGCTCGCCCGAGATGTCGCGGTAGTAGGCGATCAGCCCGTCCATGGCCTCCGGCAACGGGACGATCTCGGCCTCGCCCTCGATCTGGATCCACTCGCCGTAGAAGCCGTCGGTGAACACGCACAGCGTCGCCTGCGGATCCCTGCGCAGATTGCGTACCTTGGCGGCGGTCTCACGGGTGCTGATGACCACGTGTCCCTGCGCGTCGACGCCGACCGTCACCGGCGACATCTGCGGGCGCCCGTCGCGATGCCGGGTCAGGAGCACGGCCCGGTGGTTGTCACGGAGAAAGGATCGCGCCTTGTCCAGGTTCATTCGACCATGATCGCTCAAGGTCGCGCGCCCGCACCAGAGGCGCGGGCGCGGTTGGGGGGTTCGGGCTCAGATGAAGCCCATGCGGGTACGGCGGTGCCGCTCATGCTCCCGCACGATCGCAGCGGCATAGCCGTGGGTCAGCCCGTGCTCGTCGGCGAGCCAGTTGGCCCGCTCGTCGCACCTCAGGAAGGACGGGCCGTTGTCGATGGCTTGGAACCACTCTGGGAGTTCGCGTCCCGTGATCGCGGGGACTCTGGCGATGAGCTTTGTCTGCGTCTCCGGTGAGTGGTTCAAGGACATGGGCACCTCCGCGGATTCGGCTCCTTTGCTTGACACTGCAACACCGGGTCGTGAAGCGCAACCCCCAAATCGAAAGCGATTCGTGACGTCGTGGTCGCAGACAGAAAAGGCCCCGCCGGACGGCGGGGCCTTTCGAGGGGGGACGATCAGTCGTCGCCCTGGAAGAAGCTGAGCAGACGCAGGACCTCAAGGTAGATCCACACCAGGCTCAGGGTGAGGCCGAACACGGCCTGCCAGGCGAACTTCGCCGGAGCGCCCTGCTTGACGCCCTGCTCGATGGCGTCGAAGTCGAGGAGGAGGAAGAAGCAGCCGAGCAGGATCATGAGGGCGCTGAAGCCCCAGCCGAGGAGGCTGTCGGTGCGCAGACCGAGGCCACCGGAGACGAAGAAGCTGGCAACCAGGTTGACCAGGATCAGGCCGAGCGCCGCGACCGACGCCGCGATGACGTACCTGACCAGCTTGGGCGTCACCCGGATGATGCGCAGGGTGTGGACGGCCAGCACACCGGCGAAGGCCATCATGGTGCCGATCACGGCCTGGAGCACGATGCCGGGGAAGTACGACTCCATGACGCTGCTGATCGCGCCGAGGAAGACGCCCTCGAAGACCGCGTAGCCGAGGATGAGAGCGGGGTTGGTGCTCTGCTTGAACGACGCGATCAGACCGAGGACCAGCGCGACGAGGGCCGCACCGACCGCCACGGGGATCGACACCTTGAGGTACCAGGCGGCTCCGGCGGCGACCACCAGCGCGCCGAGCACCATGAAGCCTTTGACGACGACGTCGTCGAGGGTCATCGTGCGGTAGGCGGGCTCCGAGGGCGGCGCGTACGACGGGGCGTCGTACATGCTCTGCAGGTGGGCAGGTGTCGGCGAAGCGCCGCCCCAGCCTTGCTGGCCGGTGTTCCTGGCCCTGTTGAAAACCGGGTTCTTGCTTTCCATTCGCTGCCTCCACGCTGCGATCTGTGCGGTCAGCCTAGGGGACCGAGCGTCGCAGAGGTCGACTCCCCGCTCGGATCTGGGTGTCCTCGAAACTTTGTCAACGACCGGGTGATCCGGAGAGTTCCCGGGCGTGCCCGCGACGAGAACCCGGGCCGAGGCGGCTCGGGTTCTCGTGTCGTAGGCACAGACCAACTGTACGTAAGGTCCGCCGCCCGACTCCAGTCCAATTAGCGGCCGACAAAGCTGGAGCCCCAACCACTCTCGCCAGAGCGGCGGTGACGGTGAGGTGGGGATTCGGAACGCTGCGTTGATCTTCGTCCGGACACGTTCGGTACGTATACGCGTCACGACAATTACCGAGAGAATTCACTCAGCGTGTTTTTGCAGGTCAGAGGCGGTAAATCGGCGGTGCCCCCGGCGGGATTCGAACCCGCACTACAACCCTTTTAAGGGGTTTGCCTCTGCCATTGGGCTACGGGGGCGCCGCAATCATACGAAAAGGACCATGCCGTAGAGGAGCACAACTTCGTATCAGGCGTCACAACTGTGCCCTCTGCGGTGAAGTGATAGGGCTCCGGACACTCTGTCCAAGAAGAGAAGACCATCCAGATGGTCCAACTGGTGCTGAATGCAGCGGGCCTCGAAGGCGTCCGCCTCGACGGTGACCACCTCGCCCGTACCAGGGAGAACGCCCGTGACGGTGATCCGTCCGGCCCGCAGGATGTCGGCCGTGAGGCCCGGAACGGAGGCGCATCCCTCGCGTGCCTCCTCCCACCGGGAGGCCGACAGGAGCCGGGGATTGACCAGCACCAATTCTCCCGAGGCCGAGCGGCTGCGGGGGTGGCGGCGGGCGTCGAAGGCGATGAGCCGCCACCCCACGCCGATCTGGGGCGCGGCCAGCCCCATCCCGGCCGGCCGGGCGCGCAGGGTGGCGAGCAGGTCGGCCGCGAGCGCCGTCACACCCGGGTCGCGGGCGTCGACCTCCTCGGCCGGTACCGACAGCAGCGGGTCGGGGGCGGCCAGGACGGGCCGCGCGGTGCCCTGGTTCACAGGACGTCCGGCTGCATCGGGCGGAAGGTGATCTCGGAGCCGAGTTGTTCACCGACTCCCGCAAGGCGGCGCATCAACTGGGGCACGTCGGTGCGCGCGGGCAGGTCGACGTCGGCGATCAGGACGTACAGCCGCCCGGTCAGCCGGGTGCTCATGCCGGTGATGTTGCCGCCGACGGAGGCGAGCACCGTACTGATCGCCGAGATGATGCCGTGGCGGTCGGGGCCGTGCAGGGAGAGCACGTAGCCGAGCCCGTTGCCGGGAACCCGGAAGTGTCTCCTGGCCTCGACCGCCGACACCATCACCACCAGATCGGACTGGGCCAGGGCCTTGGCCAGTTCGTCGGCTTCGAGATCGCCGGTCACCAGCAGCATCATGGCCACATGCCCGCCGAGGAGGGTCACGGTGGAATCCCGGATGTTGGCGCCGTGCTCGGTGAGTGTACTGGTCACTTTGGCGATCACGCCCGGCTGATCGACGCCGAGGACGTTCACCGCTGAAAGCGCCACCCGGGATCCCCCTCTCCCTCAGCGGCGCGTGGTCGCCGCCGCGGCTCTGAATCCGTCTCGCGGGTGCTCCATCTCGCCGAGCGAGATCGTCTCCCTCTTGAAGAACAGCGCAAGAGTCCAGTCGACGACCACGCGAACCTTGCGATTCAGCGTGGGCACCCGGGAGAGATGGTAAGTGCGGTGCATGAACCACGCAGGCAATCCGCGAAGCTTGACCCCATAGACATTCGCCACGCCTTGGTGAAGACCCAGTCCCGCGACCGATCCGACGTATTTGTGGCGATATTCAGCAAGCTTTTCGCCACGCAGTCCCCTGACGATGTTGTCGCCCAGAACCTTGGCCTGGCGAACCGCGTGCTGAGCGTTGGGCGTGGTGTATTCGCCCGGGTTCGTCAGGTCGGGGACTCCGGCGACGTCACCGGCCGCGTAGGCGTCGGTGACGCCGTCGACGGTGAGCTTGGCGGTGGTCTTGATCCGGCCGCGCTCGTCGAGCGGCAGCGTTCCCCCGGACGGGATCGGCGTGGACTTCACGCCCGCCGTCCAGACGAGGGTGTCGGAGTCGAACTCGGTACCGTCGGAGAGCACCACGTGTCCGCCGACCGCCGACTCAAGGCGGGTTTCGAGTTTGACCTCGACGCCGCGCTCGCGAAGCTGCTCCAGAGTCCAGCGGCCCATCTCGGGGCCGACCTCGGGCAGGATGCGGTCGGTCGCCTCGACCAGCACCCACCGGATGTCGTCGCGGGTGATGTTGCGGTAGTAGCGGGTGGAGTGCTTGGACATGTCCTCAAGCTCAGCGAGCGCCTCGACGCCCGCGAACCCGGCGCCGACGACCACGAAGGTCAGCGCGCGGCGCCGTACCTCGGGGTCCTCGGTGGACTCGGCCAGGTCGAGCAGGTGCAGGACCCGGTTGCGCAGGGCGATGGCCTCGCCGATGCTCTTGAAGCCGATGCCGATGTCGGTCAGGCCAGGGATCGGCAGGGTTCGCGAGATCGAACCGGCGGCCATGACGATGATGTCGTAGGCGACCTCCCGCTCGTCGCCCTCGGGCGGCTGGAAGGTGACCGTACGGTCGTTGTGGTTGACCTTGGTGACGCGGCCGTTGAGGATGCGGACCTTCGGCAGGACGCGGCGCAGGGGCGCCACCACGTGGCGCGGAGACAGGTTGCCCGCGGCCGCCTCGGGAAGGAAGGGCTGGTAGGTCATGTAGGACTGGGGGTCGATGATAGTGACGCTGACGCTGCCGTCGCGCAGTTCCCTGCGGAGTTTGCGCTGCAGCCTGAGCGCCGTGTAGAGGCCGACGTATCCACCGCCGACGATCAAGATGTGCTTGTTCATCCTGATGCCACATCCCTCGTGCAAGTGCTTGTGAAAGCATTCACAATCTTATGTCTACCCTACGGAAAAAGCCAATCCGCAGGTCAGAGGGGTTGTCATCGGGCGAGCTCCGCCGCTCTGGCGAACACGGTGTCGAGCATGTCCTCGGTGACGCGGCCGGTGAAGGTGTTCTGCTGGCTCGGATGGTAGACGGCCATGAGCGTGACGGGCGAGTCGCCGTGGGAGACCTCGACCTCGACGCCGTGACCGAAGGCCGGTCGCCTGGCCGGCAGCGTGAAACCCGACTCCTTGAGCGCGGGCCACATGGCCTGCCAGGCGAACCCGCCCAGCGCGACGACCACCCGCACGCTCGGCGCGCACAGGACGAGTTCGCGCGTCAGCCACGGCCGGCAGGTGTCGCGCTCCTCCGTGGTCGGCTTGTTGGCGGGCGGCGCACAGCGGACCGTGGCCATCATGCGCCCGCCGATGAGCCGCTGGCCGTCGCCCGCGTGCGTGCTGGTCGCCTGGGCGGCCAGGCCGACGCGGTGCAGGGAGGCGAACAGCCAGTCGCCGCTGCGGTCGCCGGTGAAGATGCGGCCGGTCCTGTTGCCGCCGTGGGCGGCGGGGGCTAGGCCGACGAGCAGGATGCGGGGACGGTCGTCGCCCCAGCCCGCGATGGGACGCCCCCAGTAGGGCTCGTCGGCGAAGGAGCGGCGCTTGACGTCGGCGACCTCCTCGCGCCAGGCGACCAGGCGCGGGCAGGCGCGGCAGACGGACTCGCGGGCGGTGAGCTCGCCCAGACCGGCGCTCGACCCGGCCAGGCGCCGCACGTCGGCGGGACGGTGCGCGACGGGTGTCTGCGGCGTGGCCGGATCCTCCGGCCAGCCGGTGCCGGGCGCGATGGAACTCATCTGAGCATTCTGTCCCGCCGTCTCGGGTGAACTCCCAGGACCCCCCACCCTTACGGCGAAGCCCCACCACCCGCCACCCGCCGCACCCCGCCGGAGGCCTCCAGGAAGGTGCGGCGGGTGGCGGTGGGCGGGGCTGGGCCGTGATGGATGGGGGTGTGGGACGCCGAACCGGACGGGCGTCAGCGAGATCCCTTACGGGAAGGGGACAGGGAAACGGACGTCAGCGAGATCCCCTACCGGAGGGGGACGGCGAGACCGGCTCAGACGGGGAGGCGGGCGGTGCCGGGGAGGCGGAGGCGGAGGGAACCTCGGAGACGGACGGGCACGGCGCCGGGGTCGGGGGGATCTCCACGCCCCCCGGGCTGTACTGCGGCTCCTGCATCTGCGACACCAACGCCAGCGGGTAGCGGTTGAGAACCGGCTCGCCGCACGCCTTGTTGACCGTGTAGCCCCAGTTCTCCGGCGAGGTGATCACCGGCCTGCCGTCCTGGTTGTACAGGTACACGTCGGTCAGCGGCTTGCCGTCCTTGGCGTAGGGGATGATGTTGTACGTCTCGTCCCCGAACGACGGCGGCTGCCCTTCGGCCACTCCCATGGAGGCCATGGACGGGTTCCAGGGCTGCTCCGTGCGCGGGTTCCACTGGGCCACCAGCACCACGCCGCTGAGCAACGCCACCGCCGCCAGCACATTGACGCCGATCGCCGCCCCCACCAGCAGGCGCCCCTTGGTGCGCCGGCCGTACCAGACCGAGCCCAGCACGCCGCCGGCGAGAATCAGCAGGTCGATCGGGTTCTCCGGCACCAGGCGCGTGGAGGAGAGACTGGAGATGACCACTATGGCGATCACGTAGCCGCGCAGCACCCACCAGCCGGGGCGCAGTTCCCGCAGGAAGCTCCTGGTGCTCTTGTACACGGCGTGCCCGGTCACCCTGGCGCGCAGCTCCCGCACCCGGTCCCACCGGCGCGAGGAGCGCCCCGGCCGGCCCCCGTAGGCGGCCGTGAGCTCCTCCGCGTACGCCTGCGGCGTCCCGAGCCGCTGTTCCAGCGGCACGTCGGACTCGGCCGCGATCTCGGCGAGATGGTCGTCCAGGTCGTCGAGGAGTTCGTCGCGGTCGGGATGGCCGGCGAGCGCTTCGCGCACGGCCTGGGCGTACTGCTCAGGTGTCATCTCGGGTGCCCTTCTTGAGCAGGGCCGCCATGGTGGCGGCGAAGAGGTTCCAGTGCGTGGCCTGCGCGGAGTACATCTTCCGGCCGGTGTCGTTGAGGCCGTAGTACTTGCGGTGGGGACCTTCGTCAGAGGCCACGACGTAGGAGTTGAGCGCGCCCGCCTTGAACAGGCGGCGCAGGGTGCCGTAGACGGACGCGTCCCCGACCTCCTCCAGCCCCGCCTCCCTGAGGCGGCGGACGACGTCGTAGCCGTACCCGTCGCGTTCGTGAAGCACGGCGAGGACGGCCAGATCGAGCACGCCCTTGAGCAGTTGACTGCTTTCCACGCGATCCACACTACTGCGCAATGCGCGGTAGTGGCAAACGAAAAACCGGGCGGCACGGAGCCGCCCGGTTTCCGTTGGCTACGGGGCCGGAACCTCGTAGCAGGCGTGACCGGTGAAGCTCGAAGAGCCGGTCGCGACCTGCTTGCCGCCCTCGTCGAACACGGTCACGGAGACCGTGCCGCCCTTGGACACGTCGGCCATGTGGAACGTGGCGCCGACGTTCAGGCTGGAGCTGGAGTAGTCGTCGACGTGCGAGTCGGTCTCACCGGCAGCGGTGATGCTGACCTTCGCGGTGCCGCGCACCGAACCGCCACCCGTCACGGTGATCGGAGCGGTGACGGACACCGCGCCGTTCGTGCTCGGGCACGGACGCGCCTTGACCGCAGCGGAGACCGCACCCAGGCCGACCTCGGCCTTGGCGCACGGAGCCGCGTAGGACGCCGAGGTCGAGTCCGAGTTGTTCGGGCCCGACACGCTCACCGACACAGTGCCCGCCTTGGTGGGGTCGAGAACCGAGCGGGCGTCCATGGTGACGACCTTGGTGCCGGCCTCGCTGAAGTAGACCTCACCCTTCTCGACGCCGCCGCCGTTGACGGAGAACGCGTAGGCGACACGACCCGAGCCGGTGGCCGAGATCTTGGCGCGCGCGCCCACCTTGCAGGTGGTGGAGTTCGAGTCGGTGGACAGGTCCGTCACCGAGACCTTGGTGGCCGGAGCCGGGGTGTCCTTGCACCAGACCTTGTAGTAGGCGCGGTTGGAGGACGTGCGGTCCGGGCCGAGGATCTCCAGCTGGGCCCAGCCACGGTGGCTGGAACGCGGGGAGATGCCGTAGCCGACCTTGCGGCTGTCGTACACCTTGACCTTGCCGTAGTCGACGGACTCGCCGTTGACGACCCAGCGGTAACGCACCCACGCCGGCCGGTTGACCTTGATCACACCGTTGAAGTCGATCTTGTTACCGGGCGTGCAGGGGCCCGAGTAGTACTCGGGGTCGGCCCAGGCACGAGCCCAGACCTGCTGGTGGCGGTCGGTGTAGTCGTAGTCCGGGTCGTAGTCGTCCCGCTCACAGGTGACCGAGTAGTAGCGCTTCGGGCTCACCACCTTGCGGGGGCTCAAGATCTCCAGCCGCTGCCAGCCCTTGGTGTCGTCACGCAGGACGATCGACCGGCTGACGGTCTTGGAGATGTTGCCCTTGACCTTGACGACCTTGGTCTTGCTCCGCGATCCGTCACTGTTCAGCCAGCGGTAGGCCAGCTTGTTCGCGCCCTTGGCAGTGATCTTGATCTTGGAGGAGAAGCTGACCTTGACCGGACAGGCGCCCTCGTAGTGGCGAGCCGACGCGCTCGGCGTGGTGACCGAGACCTTCGGCTTGACCTTGCCCGCTGCCGAGGACGAGGTGGCCGCGGATGCCGGGGTGGCCATGAGACCCGACACCATGGCGGCCAGCACGGCGGTGCCGGCGAGTCCGGCTACCTTGCGTGCTAACGCTGTGGACTTCATGAGAGTGCTCCATTCCGTGAGGAACTAGATGCGCTCGGGAACGGTCGCCACGCTGCAGCCTTTCGCGCACAGCAATATGGCAAAGCCCCCGTAAAGCCCCTTTACTAAAGCACAGAACAGATTGCACGCTCAACACGAATCAACCCTGTGAATGTCAGGTTTTTGCCAGGCTATCTACGCAAAGACCATGCAATCCCATCAAGGATGTCGTGTTCGGACACCACCACCTGTTCGAATCCGAAACGCCGCACGATCCGGTCCAGAATCAGCGCCCCGGCGCCGATGACGTCCACCCGCCCCGGATGCATCACAGGAAGCACCGCCCGCTCACCATGGGTCATCGCCAGCAGTCTCCGCGTCACCTCGTGAACCTGCTCCGCGGAAATCCGGGACTGATGAATTTTATCGGCGTCGTATTCCGGCAGGCCGAGTGCGATCCCGGCCACCGTGGTGACCGACCCGGCCAATCCCACCAGGGTGTGCGCCCGCTCGACGGGCACCTCGGCGGTCACCCGGTCGAGCGCGTCGTCGATGTCGGCGACCACCGCTTCCAGCTTCTGCGCCGACGGCGGCTCCGCCTCGCCGCGCAGGTGCCGCTCGGTCAGCCGGACACACCCGATGTCCACCGAGATCGCGCCCTCGACGTGCTCGCCGCCCACCACGAACTCCGTGGAACCGCCGCCGATGTCGACCACCAGGCACGGCCGGCCGCCGTCGAGCCGCAGCCCCCGCGTCGCGCCCGTGAACGACAGCTCGGCCTCCTCGGCGCCGGTCACCACCTCGGGCTCCACGCCGAAGATGGCCCGCACGCCGTCGACGAACTCGTGCCGGTTGGCGGCGTCCCTGGTCGCGCTGGTGGCGACCACCCGCGTCGCCACCGCGCCGTGGTGGTCGATCAGCTCGCGGTAGCCGCGCATCGCCGTGAACGTGCGCTCCAGCGCCTCCGGCGCGAGCCTGCCCGTCCGGTCGACGCCCTGCCCCAGCCGGACGATCTCCATCCGCCGCTCGACCTCGTCGAGCGACCCGTCGAGATCGGCCACCAGCAACCGCACCGAATTGGTGCCGCAGTCGACCGCCGCTACACGCATGGCCCGTCCTTCCACCACTCGCCGAGCGCGTCGAGCGCCTCACGGCCGAACGGGTTGCCGCCGGGCACCGCGAGTTCGTGCGCCACCAGTGCGTGCAGGCACTTGACCCGCTCCGGCATGCCCCCCGTGCTCTGCATGTCGCGCGGCAGCGGCTCCAGCCCCTCGTCCCGCGCCGCCTTGTCGCGCCTGGTGACGTAGTCGTCATGAGCGGCCTGGTAGGCGGCCGCCAGGTCGGCGTCCTCCGCCAGCCTGGCCTGCATCTCGCGCATCAGCCCGGAGCCCTCCAGCGTGCCGATCGCCGAGGCCGCCTTCGGGCAGGTCAGGTAGTAGAGGGTGGGGAACGGCGTGCCGTCGGGCAGCCGGGGCGCCGTCTCGACCACGTCCGGGTTGCCGCACGGACAGCGGTGCGCGACCTCGCGCAACCCCCTCGGCGGCCGGCCGAGCTGCCGGCCGACGGCGTCCACGTCGCTACTTTCCACTCTTCTCCCCTGTGAGGGCCTTCATCCCTTTGCCGGTGTCGGCCGCCTCGACCGACTCCCACAACGTCTGGTACCAGGGCGACTGCGCGCCGGGCTGGACGGCGGGCGCCTTCTTGTCCCTCGGCCGAGGCTGCGCGATCACCAGGCACTTCATGCCGGGGCTGCAGAAGTGCAGCCGCTCCCTGCCCACCTGGGTGGCGTGGTGGGGGTCGGCCATCTGCTTGGCCCGCTCGGCGAGCACCTGCGCCTCGGTCTGGACCCTCGACTTCTCCGCCTCCAGCTCGGCGATGTTGCGCCGCTGGGAGATGTACTCGCGCACCGGGTAGGCCAGGCTCATCGCGATGGCGCACACCACCACCGCGAGGATCGCGGCCCGCCCGGTCAGCTGCGGCCTTTTCGCCAACGCCTTTCACCTTCCCTCTCGCGACCCCGCACTATGGGGACGGCTTGCGCCGAAACGCCGAAACGCCGTGAAACGCAAGCCGTACCCGAAACTAGCGCCGGAAACGCGGGAACGCGGCGCGACCCGCGTAACGCGCGCCCGAGTCGAGGAGTTCCTCGATGCGGAGCAACTGGTTGTACTTGGCCACGCGGTCGGAGCGGGCCGGGGCGCCGGTCTTGATCTGACCGCAGTTGACCGCGACCGCGAGGTCGGCGATCGTCGTGTCCTCGGTCTCGCCGGAGCGGTGGCTCATCATGCAGGTGTAGCCGCTGCGGTGGGCCAGGGCCACGGCGTCGAGCGTCTCGGTCAGGGTGCCGATCTGGTTGACCTTGACCAGCAGCGAGTTGGCCGCGCCCTCGCGCACACCCCGGGCCAGGCGCTCGGGGTTGGTGACGAACAGGTCGTCGCCGACGATCTGCACCTTGTCGCCGAGGGCCGTGGTGATGGCCTTCCAGCCCTCCCAGTCCTCCTCGTCGAGCGGGTCCTCGATGGACACCAGCGGGTAGGACTCGACCAGGTCGGCGTAGAAGGCGATCAGCTCGGCGGAGGACAGGCCCTTGCCGTCGATGGTGTAGACGCCGTTGTCGTGGAACTCCGAGGCGGCGACGTCGAGCGCGAGCGCGACGTCCTCGCCCGGCCGGTAGCCCGCCTTCGCGATCGCGGCCATGATCAGGTCGAGGGCGTCGCGGTTGGAGGGCAGGCTGGGGGCGAAGCCGCCCTCGTCGCCGAGCCCGGTGACGTAGCCCTTCTCCTTCAGGATGGCCTTCAGCGCGTGGTAGACCTCCGTGCCCATGCGCACGGCCTCGCGGAAGGTCTCTGCGCCGATCGGCGCGATCATGAACTCCTGGATGTCCACGTTGGTGTCGGCGTGGGCGCCGCCGTTCAGGATGTTCATCATCGGCACGGGCAGCAGGTGGGCGTTGGGCCCGCCGAGGTAGCGGAACAGCGGCAGGTCGGCGCTCTCGGCCGCCGCCTTGGCCACCGCCAGCGAGACGCCCAGGATGGCGTTGGCGCCCAGCTTGGCCTTGTTGGGGGTACCGTCCAGGTCGATCATGATCTGGTCGATGATGCGCTGGTCCTCGGCCTCGACGCCGTGGACCTCGTCGAAGATCTCGTCGGTGACCGCGAGCAGGGCCTTCTCCACGCCCTTGCCCAGGAAGCGGTCGCCGCCGTCGCGCAGCTCGACGGCCTCGAACTGGCCGGTGGAGGCGCCGCTCGGCACGGCCGCGCGGCCGTTGCTCCCGTCGTCGAGGATCACCTCGACCTCGACGGTGGGGTTGCCGCGGGAGTCGAGGATCTCGCGGGCGTGAACGACCTCGATGGTGGCCACGTCAAGCTCCTAGCATCGAATGGGCAGTTTGCTCCCCGAGCCTACAGAGGTCTACTGGTTGGTACTGCTACCGCCCTCCAGGCTGTAGACCCGCATCCGGCCGCCGATGTCCACGACCATGGCCCGGCCACCGCCGACGGTCCCGAGCGCGAGCGTTCCGGTGCCCCTGCCCGGCAGCAGCGAGCCGAGCGGCCGGCAGGTGTGCGCGTCCCACAGGTGGATGCCCGCGCCGGTGCCGACGAGCAGGTCCCTGCCGTCGCCGCTCCTGGCGAGGGCGAGGTCGCCGAAGCTCCGGTTGTCCGGGCTCCGCACGCTGCACAGGAGCCGCCAGCCAAGCTTGTAGTCGTAGACGGCCGCGCCGGACTCCGGCTGCCTGGCCGCCACGAGCGAGGTGCCGGGCAGGGCATCGACGTCGATGCCCGGCGGCTGGGCGGGCCCCGCCGCCGCTCCTGGGGTGATCCGCTGGAGCTGCCGCGCGTCGGTGGCGACCAGGACGCTGCCGTCGCCGGGCCACGACAGCGAGCCGACCGTGCCCGCGACCTTCTGCTCCGCGCTCACCTGAGTGCGCCCGGCCAGGTCCCATGAGCGGACGGCGGGCCCGCAGCCGACCAGCGCCTCGGGGCCGGCGCCCCGGTCGATGACGGTCATCATGCCGCTGACGTCGCAGGCGACGAACGACCGGGCGACGGCCGGGCCCTCCGGGTACCACCACCACACTTTGCCGTCGTGCATCCACACGATCGCGGACTTGCCCTCGATCTGCGCGAACGCCAGCGAGTTGAGTTTCTTGCCGGGGAAGGACAGGCTCGCCAGCCGGTTGCCGGTGGCGGGATCCCACACCTCGACCAGGTGCTTGCCCTCGTCGGCCGCCGCCACCACCGTGCGCCCCTTCAGGGCGCCCACCACGATCTGGTACGGCCGGCCGTCCGCGCGCCCGAAGTCCTGCCCGACCTGCCTGATCGCGAACGGCGGCGGCGCCGCCGGGCGCTGCTCGGCCGAGCCGCTGGGCCCCTGCCCCCAGATCAGGCCGAGCACGACACCACCCGCCGCGAACAACGCGAGCCCGCCCAGCGCCACCGGGCGCACCCTGCCCGCCCGACTGCCCGCCCGCCCGCCAGCGCGCCTGGGCGGCGGCGGCGGGGCCGGCTCCAGGGGCCGGGTGTCCCCCGTGCGCCGGACGAGCGCGTCCAGCACCTCCTGCGCGCTCGGCCGCAGCGCGGGGTCCTTGGACAGGCACGCGGCCACCAGCGACCGCAGCGGCCCGCCGATCCCCGACAGGTCGGGCTCCGCGTTGAGCACCCGGTGCATGACGGCCGGGATCGAGTCGGCGCGGAACAGCGACCGCCCGGTCGCCGCGTACCCGATGGTCGCCGCCCACGAGAACAGGTCGGAGGCCGAGGTAGCGGGCTCGCCCGCGATCTGCTCCGGCGCCATGTAGCCGGGCGTGCCGACCACGGAGGTGGTCGCGGTCGTGGCCGCGTCGAGGTCGCGGGCGATACCGAAGTCGATCACGCGGGGGCCGTCCGGCCCCATGAGCACGTTGCCCGGTTTGAAGTCGCGGTGCACGATCTGGGCGTCGTGGATGGCCGCCAGCGCGGTCGCGGTGCCCACGGCCAGCCGGTCGAGCGCGCCGCCGGACAGCGGCCCCTTGGCCGCCACCGTCTCCTGCAGCGACAGGCCGTCCACGTACTCGCTGACCAGGTACGGCCGATCGTCGAACAGCCCGGCCTCGATCACCCGGGCGGTGCAGAACCCGGCGACCTTCTCCGCGGTGCGCGCCTCCGCCAGGAACCTGCGCACCGCACGCCGGTCGTGCACCAGCCGGGCGTGCAGGACCTTGACCGCGACCTGCTCGCCGTCGCCGTCCTCGCCGAGGTAGACGACGCCCTGGCCGCCGTCGCCGACGACGCCGCTCAGCCGGTAGCCCGCCACCTCGGACGGTTCACCCGTCCGCAGCCGCCGTACCCGGACCATCTCGTAGCCTCCCGCCCGCTTCCCCGGGCAAGATCCTGGCATCTCCGGGTTTGTCCTGTCAGCCGAGGATCAGCTTCGGGACTCCCAGGCGCGCACCCGGTCGCGGTACTCGCGGGCCGCGGCCCGCAGCTCGGCCTCGGCGTCCGCGCCCGCCTCCTGGGCCCTGCGCACCAGGTCGAACAGCTCTCTGGCCACCCCCTGGCCCACGGCCTGCGCCAGCGCGTCCGGCGCCCCCGCCCGCCCGGCCCTGCGCAGCAACTGGGCGGCCAGCGACAGCGACGGCTGACCGGTCGGGACCCCGTCGAGAACCGACCCGCCGCCCTTCTCCGCCCGCTCGGCCGCCTTGATGGTCTCCCAGTTGGCGTTGACCTCGTCCGCGGTCTCGGCGGTGACCGTGCCGAACACGTGCGGGTGCCGCCTGACCAGCTTGCCGACGATGCCCTCCGCGACGTCGTCGAGGTCGAACGAGTCGGCCACGCGCGCGTGGAAGACCACCTGGAGCAGCACGTCGCCGAGTTCCTCGCGGAGTGCGGCGAGGTCGCCGTCCTCGATCGTCTCCAGCACCTCGTAGGCCTCTTCGAGCAGGTACGGCACCAGCGTCTCGTGCGTCTGCTTGCGGTCCCACGGGCACTCGGTGCGCAGCCGGTCCATCACCGCGACCAGGTCGAGCACCCGGGCGCCCGGCAGGTCGTAGGAGCCGGGCACCACCTCGATCAGCGGCGGCTCGTCCATGGCGAGGGCCGCGTGCCCGGCCGCGCGCATGAACGCGGTGTCGTCGGCGGCGGCCAGCCAGACGACGTGCTCCTGCGCCGCCCGCCGCATCACGGCGGCGGCGTCGGCCGCCACGACGCGGACCTCGACACCCGCGTCGGCCAGGGCGGGCAACTGAGGGTGGTCCGCCGTCGCGGTCAGCACCTCGCCCGAGTGCAGCGCCTGCCACGCCTGGTGGGTGAGCTGGCCGGGCGCGACCCTCGGCGAGGTGGTGACGACGATGAGCGGCATGCTCAGCCCTGGGCCGTGGGTGTCAGCTTCCCGAAACGGCCGGTGTCGACGAACATCGACGGGTTCTCCTGCGACGGCTGCGGGTTGATCTGACCGTAGCGCGGGCTGTAGCTCACCTTGATGGTGGTGAACTCCTTGCGGAGCTGCTCGACCGCCTGCTGGTTCTGGCCCCCGCCGAGCTGCTCAAGGAGCTTGGACATGCCGATCTCGGCCCGCAGGTAGTCGCGGGCGTTGCCCGGCGCCACCCCCTTGGCCAGCAGGTTCATCTGCGGCGACTGCTGCTGGCCCGGGTCCTTCAGCGCCACGTCGATCTCCGCCTCGCTCACCGCGACGCGGTGCTTGGCCGCGAGCTGCCGGTAGACGGACTCGTTGGTGAGGCGGTAGAGCACGAACTGGTTGAGCGGCACCTGCAGCGCGCTCGCGTCGAGCTTCGCCATCGTCAGCGCCTTCTCGTACTCGGTGACCTTCTCGTCCAGGTCCTTGGCCGCGATGCGCTCGCCACCCACGACGGCGGCCGCTCCGGCCTTCATCGGGCTGGAGCAGGCGGTCAGCGCGGCGCCCGCCGCAAGTGCGGCCAAAGCCACTCGAATCGACTTCACGTGCATCCCTTTCCGACCGAAAACCGCGGCTAGCTTACCCGCCCCGCTCGCTGCCCTTCGAGAAACATCGCCTCGACCAGGTCGCCGCACCACTTGAGCAGGTCGAGGTCGCGCAGCGGCTGCCCGCCCAGCGGCTTGGTCTTGGGCACCGGAACCAGCAGCGTCTCGGCCGCCTGCTTGTAGACCGCCCGCTTGTACAGGCGGTCGAGCCGTACCTGCTGGGACTCCTTGAGGACGACCGGGCCGAACTTGATGTTCTGGCCCATCACCGTCACGTCCGTCAGGCCCGCCTGGCGGGCCCGCAGCCGGAAGCGCGCCACCTCCAGCAGGTTGTCGACCTCGACCGGCGGCTTGCCGTAGCGGTCGGTCAGCTCGTCGCGCACCTCGCCGATGCCGCTCTCGGAGGTGATGGCGGCGATCCGCTTGTACGCCTCCAGGCGCAGCCGCTCGGAGGTCACGTAGTCGTGCGGGATGTGCGCGTTGATCGGCAGCTCGACCTTGACGTCCTGCTGCTCGGGCGGCGGCGCCTCGCCGGACAGCTTGGCCTTCTGCTCCTGCACGGCCTCGGCCATCAGCCGTACGTAGAGGTCGAAGCCGACGCCCGCGATGAAACCGGACTGCTCGGCGCCGAGCACGTTGCCCGCGCCCCGGATCTCCAGGTCCTTCATCGCGACGTACATGCCCGCGCCCATCTCCGTGTGCTGGGCGATCGTGGCCAGGCGCTCGTGCGCGGTCTCGGTGAGCGGCTTCTCCGGCGGGTACAGGAAGTAGGCGTAGCCGCGCTCGCGGCCCCGGCCCACCCGGCCGCGCAACTGGTGGAGCTGCGACAGGCCGTAGTTGTCGGCCCGGTCGACGATGAGGGTGTTGGCGTTGGGCACGTCGAGACCGGACTCGACGATCGTGGTCGAGACGAGCAGGTCGTACTCCCGCTCCCAGAACCCGACCATGATCTTCTCAAGCTGGTGCTCGTTCATCTGGCCGTGCGCGACCGCGACCCGGGCCTCGGGCACCATTTCCCTCAGCCGCGCCGCCACCCGGTTGATGGAGGCCACCCGGTTGTGGACGAAGAAGATCTGGCCGTCGCGCATCAGCTCGCGCCGGATCGCCGCCGCGATCTGCTTCTCGTCGTACGGCCCGACGAAGGTGAGGATCGGGTGCCGCTCCTCCGGCGGCGTGAGGATCGTGGACATCTCGCGGATGCCCGTGAGACCCATCTCCAGCGTGCGCGGGATCGGCGTGGCCGACATCGCCAGCACGTCCACCTGCGTGCGCAGGTGCTTCATGGCCTCCTTGTGCTCGACGCCGAACCGCTGCTCCTCGTCGATGATGATCAGGCCCAGGTCCTTGAAGCGGACCTCGGGGCTGAGCAGGCGGTGGGTGCCGATCACCACGTCCACCTGGCCGGAGCGCAGGCCGTCCAGGGTGCCCTTGACCTCGCCGTCGGTCTGGAAGCGCGAGACCGGCTTCACCGACACGGGGAAGCTGGAGAAGCGCTCGGTGAAGGTGGACATGTGCTGCTGCACCAGCAGCGTCGTCGGCACCAGCAGCGCGACCTGCTTGCCGTCCTGCACCGCCTTGAAGGCCGCGCGCACCGCGATCTCGGTCTTGCCGTAACCGACGTCGCCGCAGATCAGCCGGTCCATCGGGACGCCGCGCTCCATGTCGCGCTTGACCTCGTCGATGGCTTCGAGCTGGTCGCCGGTCTCGGCGTAGGGGAAGGCGTCCTCCATCTCCCGCTGCCACGGCGAGTCGGCGGCGAAGGGGTGGCCGGGGCTCGCCATCCGGGCGCTGTAGAGGCGGATGAGCTCGCCGGCGATCTCCTTGACCGCCTTGCGGGCCTTGGCCTTGGCCTTGCCCCAGTCGGCGCCGCCCATCCGGTTGAGCGTGGGCGCCTCGCCGCCGACATAGCGGGTGACCTCGTCGAGCTGGTCGGTGGGGACGTAGAGGCGGTCACCCTTGGCGTACTCGATGACGAGGTACTCGCGGGTGGCGCCCTGCACGGTGCGCTGGACCATCTCGACGTAGCGGCCGACGCCGTGCTGCTCGTGGACGACGTGGTCGCCGACCTTGAGCTGGAGCGGGTCCACCATGTTGCGCCTGCGGCTCGGCAGCCTGCGCATGTCCTTGGTGCTGGCCTTCTGGCCCACGAGGTCGAGGTGGGTGAGGACGGCCAGCTCGCCCGTGACGAAGCCGTGGTCGAGACGCCCGGTCGTGACGTGGACGATCTGGGGCTCCGGCGCCCGGTCGAGGAAGCCCTGCAGCCTGGCGGGCACGTCGACGCCCTTGAGCAGCTCGACCATGCGCTCGGCCGAGCCCATGCCCTCGCTGAGCAGCACGACCGCCTTGCCCGCTTCGAGCCAGCCCTTGATGTCGGCCAGCGCCCGCGAGGTGTCGCCTCTGTACGCCTCGGAGTCCTGGGCGCCGAGTTCGACGCCGCCGCCGAACGGGGCCATCGACCACCACGGCAGGCCGAGCGCGTCGGCGTGCCCCCTGACCTCCTCCAGGGCGCGGAAGGCGGCGGCGCCGAGGTCGATCGGGGCCTCACCGCCCGCCGCCGCGTTGATCCAGGACGCCTCCAGGAACTCCTGCGACGTGCGCACCAGTTCCTCGGCCCGGCCCCTGATGCGCTCGGGGTCGCACACGAACACCGCCGAGCGGGCGGGCAGGTGGTCGACCAGCAGGTCCATCTCGCCCGCGAGCACCGGCGCGAACGCCTCCATGCCCTCGACGGGCGAGCCCTCCGCGAGCTGGTCGAGCACCTCGGCCAGCGCCGGGTGCTCCTCGGCCAGCTCGCGGGCGCGGCGCCGGACGTCGGGGGTGAGCAGCAGTTCGCGGCACGGCGGCGCGAACAGCCCGTCCTCGGCCGCCTCCAGCGAGCGCTGGTCGGCCACCTTGAACCAGCGGATCTCCTCGACCGTGTCGCCCCAGAACTCCAGCCGCAGCGGGTGCTCCTCCGTCGGCGGGAAGACGTCGAGCAGGCCGCCTCTGACGGCGACCTCGCCCCGGCGCTCGACCATGTCGACGCGGTGGTAGCCGCTCCCCACCAGACGGTCGACGACGTCGTCGAGGTCGGCGTCGTCGCCTGCCCTGAGCCGGACGGGCGCGAGGTCGCCGAGGCCCTTGACGATCGGCTGCAGCAGCGCCCTGATGGGGGCCACGACGACGTTGAGCGGCCCGGCGGCCGCATCGCCCTTGACCGGGTGGGCGAGCCTGCGCAGCACGGCCAGCCGCTGGCCGACGGTGTCGCTGCGCGGCGAGAGCCGCTCGTGCGGCAGTGTCTCCCACGCCGGGAAGACCGCGACGCCCGCAGGGTCGACGAGGTCGGTGAGCGCCGCCGCGAGGTCTTCGGCCTCGCGGCCGGTGGCGGTCACCGCGAGCACGGTCCGCTGGTCGTGGCGGCCCAGCGCGGCCACGCCGAACGGGCGCAGCGCCGCGGGCGCGATCAGCGCGACGTCGCCGTCCTCCCGCAGGGCGGCGGTCAGTTTCGGGTCGGCGGCAACAAGGTCAAGCAGTCCGGAAAGACTCATCCACAGCCCCACGAGCACAGCACGATTACCCCCGGCCGAAGGTGGTCGCGGGGGTCTCAGTCCCCCAGCCTACTTGCCCGTCGCCGGTCGCAACGCCCTCGGGCGTGCTCTCGCCTCCGCCCTGAGGGTCTGATGGAATGACGGGGTGTCGATCCTGGCGAATCTGCTCACGGACGCCGCCGCCGGTCGTTTCCCCGCCGCCGACGAGTCCGTGACGCTGCTCCCCCAGCCCTGTGCCCGAGATCTCGGCGTCATCGCCTTCACCGCCCACAGCCTGGTCTTCGCCGACCTCGACCCGGTGTGGCTGCGGGCCCATCTGCCGGACGGAGACCTGTCCGCGCCGCTGAACCCGCCGTTCCTGCGGGCGCTGGAGCGCAAGACGGGGCGGCGCGTCGACAACGTGGACATGCTGCTGCTCGCCCCGCCGCTGCCGGGGCCGCCGCCCGTCGATCTGGTGGCGTTCACGGGGCGTACGCACCCGAGGGTGTCGCGGGCGCACCGGCACCGCGAAGGCGTCCGGGCGTGGGGCTGCGAGGGCGGCCTGGTCGTCGTCGGGCGCGGCGTCGCCGGGCGGTGGGAGGTCGCCGTCGAGATCGCCCCCGACCAGCGTGGGAAGGGGCTCGGCCGGGCGCTCGTCCTGTCCGCCCGGCATCTGGTGGACCATCCGCTGTGGGCGCAGGTCGCGCCGGGCAACGCCGCGAGCGTGCGCGCCTTCATCGCGGCGGGGTTCACGCCCGTCGGCGCCGAGGCCCTTCTGCCGCCTCCACGCAATCCCGTCGGCTGAGGAGGCCGGGAAATGCGCTACATACAGGGAGTGATTGACTACTGTTGGTGACATGTCAGAGGTTCGGGCGGTCGCCCAGCGGGGCGACCTGTTTGGTCAGCGCATCCGCGAGCAGTGGACCGAGCAGTTGGGGCGGCGGCTCGACATCCTCCTCGCGGGCTGTGCCCACGACGTGCCGCTCACGCTGGAGCGGATCGAGACCCGGGTCACCGGCGTCGACGAGGATCGCCCCGCCATCCGCGCGCGGGTCGAGTCCCGCGACGACCTCGACTCGTGGGCGCTCGGCGACATGCGCTCCGTGCCGCTGGCGCCGCGTTCGTTCGACGTGATCCAGGTGACGTTCCTGCTGGAGCGCATCCAGCACGCCGAGCTGGTGCTCGACCGGCTGCTGCAGGCGCTGCGGCCCGGCGGGCTGCTCCTGGTGCGCATGCGCGACCGGGGCGCGGCCTACGGCTTCTGCGACCGCGTGCTGCCCGCCTGGCTGCGCGGGGCGCTGTGGCGGCGGCTGGTCGCCGACGGCACTCCCGGGCCGCTGCCCGCCGTCTACGAGCCGCTGACCTCACGCGACGGCATGCACGCGTTCTGCCTCACGCGCGGGCTGATGATGTCGGACGACGAAGGGGCGACGACCGGCCCGGCGATGGGCCGGATCGGGAGCCTGGCCGTCGCGCTGGTGTCCAGACTGTCGCGCGGCAGGCTCCCGTCCAGTCACGACGAGGTCACCATGGTCATCAGGAGACCGCAGAACCACTTCGCCCGGCTCATCTAGGCGTCAGCACCCAGTCCCAGGCGCCGTCCTCGACGGTCCGCTGGAATCCGCTCAGCTGCTGGACCTCGGTGCCGTCCACCTTGATCAGGGAGAGCGCCGAGTCGAACTCGTCGTCGCACTCCCGGGCGCACTTGAGCGCGAGGACGGTCTCGTCGTCGGCCCAGGCGTGCAGTTGCAGCACCTTCTGGTTGCCGACGACCTTGCCGCCCTCCAGTTCGGTGATCTTCGTGGGCAGCCCCGCGCCGCCCAGCAGCAGCTTCCCGTCCGGTGACACCGCCGACACACCGGCCTCTGAGATCCGGTCGGCCGGCTTGGGCCGCGCCTCGCCCTCGGGGGTGAAGAACCGCTCGGGCTCAGGGCTGGGGACATGCTGCCTGATCAGGGAGCCGTCGAGACTCCAGGTGAGAGGCGGCTGAGGGGAGGACACCTCGTCCGGCTTCTCCGGCAGCGGCGGGTGGAACACGGCCTTCGCGTTCGGCACGTCGATGACGTAGTAACCGGTGACGCTGGAGGGC
This sequence comes from Nonomuraea longicatena, assembly GCF_039525605.1. NCBI lineage: Bacteria > Bacillati > Actinomycetota > Actinomycetes > Streptosporangiales > Streptosporangiaceae > Nonomuraea > Nonomuraea longicatena. The sequence goes on from NZ_BAAAHQ010000027.1 coordinate 25,259, forward strand.
TGCTGCTGGTAGGAGTTCTCCCCCATGGGCTTGGTCCGGTACGGATAGGCCGAGTACGCGGTGGCCAGCAGCCTGGTGCCGTCCGGCGACCAGTCGACGGACAGGACGTCGTGCTCCAGGGGGATCCTGGCGATGACCTCCCCCGTCCCCATGTCGAGGATGCCGACCGTCCGGCCCAGCAGGTCGCCCTCGACGAAGGCCGCCGTCCGCAGGCCCGGCGCCACGTCCACCCAGGCGTACGGGGTCGTCTCGTACTCCTCCGTGCGCGGGTTGTACAGCGACCACACCTGACGCCGCGTGGCGATGCCGTCCGCGCCCTTCTCCTTCTTCGACTGCCAGTACGCCGAGACCGCGTAGTTCCCCGCCGCGATCAGCTTCTTCGGCGGCATGTTGTCCACGTCGGCCCGCACGTCCGTCGGCGCGGGCGACGGCCGCGCGGGCAGCGTCACCACCGACGCGGGCCGTACCGTACTGGTCCGGTCCGGCAGCCCGACCAGCATCCCCACCGTGACGACCAGCGCGCTGACCGCCGCCGCGGGCACCAGGAACAGCAACGGCCTGCGGGCGCGCCTGCGCAGGGCCCGCTCGGCCAGGTCCTGCGGCACCCTGGCCTCGTCCGCCCAGTCCTTGAGCTCCTGCTTCAACTGCTCGGTCATCTCACCACCTCCAGTTCCGGCGCGACCTCTCGCAGCCTGGCCAGCGAGCGGTGCGCGGTGCTCCGTACGGTCCCGACGGAGCAGCCCAGCACCTGGGCGACGTCCCGTTCGGGCAGATCCTCGTAGTAGCGCAGGATCACGACCGCGCGCTGGCGCGGCGTGAGCCTGGCGAGCGCGCCGCGCAGGACCATGCGCAACTCGCTGCGGCCGTGCGCGTCGTTGTCCGGCAGGTCGGGCAGTTCGGCGCGCACCACCTCCGGCCGCCGTCCGGCCGCGCGCCACCAGCTCACCTGCTGGCGGTACATCACCTGGCGCACGTACGCCTCCGGCGCCTCCACCCGCCGCCATTTCGCGGCGAGCTTGGCCAGCGCCGTCTGCACGAGGTCCTCGGCCGCGTGCTGGTCGCCGCCCGTGAGCAGGAAGCCCAGCCGCATCAGCGCGGGCGAGCGCGCGGCGACGAAGTCGCGGAAGGCCGACTCGTCCACTTTCACCTCCAAGGGTCGCCCTTGAGACGCCACGGCCCCCGACCCGCTATGCCTGCCCCGCGCTAAAGTCTCGTTCCTATGGAGTTCACCCCAGACGCGCGTGAGCTGGCCGACCTCGAACTACTGCTGTCCGGCGCCTTCGCGCCGCTGACCGGGTTCCTCGGCCACGACGACCTCCACGCGGTGCACGAGCGCGGCACTCTCGCCGACGGTACCCCGTGGCCCGCGGCGGTCGCCCTCGACCTGCCAGAAGGGCTCGCCGCCGGCACGGAGGTGACGCTGCTCGACCCGGAGGGGCTGCCGCTGGCCGTCCTCACCGTGTCCGAGCAGGGTGCCGACGGGCCGCTGCGGGCGCTCAACGCGCCGGAGCACGGGCCGTTCGCGCGGCTGCGCCGTACCCCTGCCGAGGTCCGCGCCGAGCTGGGCGGGCGCGAGACGCTGGCGGTCACCATGCGCGGTCCTCTCGACGACCTCGCCGAGGTCGTCGCCACGGCCAAGGAGCTCGACGCGCGCGTGCTGCTGCTCCCCCTCTCGTACGGCGAAGCCGGCCCCGCCGTCGTCAGGGCCGCGCTGAAGGCGAAGGCGAAGCTGCCCGACGACACCCTGGTGGTGCCGGTGCCGCTGGCGCCGCGCGAGGAGATCGAGATCGACCTGGAGCTGCGCGAGCACGTGGCCGCCGCCTACGGCGCCACCGAGCACCTGGCCGGGCCGGAGCCGGTGCGCATCCCCGGCCCGCCGCACCGGCGCGGGCTCGTGGTGTTCTTCACGGGATTGTCCGGTTCCGGCAAGTCGACGATCGCCAGAGGGCTGCGCGACGCGCTGCTGGAGGACGGCGGGCGCACGATCACCTACCTCGACGGCGACATGGTGCGGCAGTTGCTGTCCAAGGGGCTGACGTTCTCCAAGGAGGACCGCGACCTCAACATCCGCCGCATCGGGTTCGTGGCGGCGGAGGCGGCGCGGCACGGCGGGCTGGCGATCTGCGCGCCGATCGCGCCGTACGAGCACACCCGCGCCGAGGTGCGCGCGATGGTCGAGGGGGTCGGCGCCGACTTCCTGCTGGTGCACGTGGCGACGCCGCTCGCGGAGTGTGAGCGGCGCGACCGCAAGGGCCTGTACGCCAAGGCGCGCGCGGGCCTGATCCCGGCGTTCACCGGCGTCACCGACCCCTACGAGGATCCGGACGACGCCGACCTGGTGATCGACACCACGCACGTGGCGGTGGAGTCCGCGGTGGCCCGCGTGCACGACGCGCTGCGCGCGGGCCGCTGGATCCGTTAGGGGCGCGGCACCGCCGTCGAGCGGAAGTAGGGGTCGCGGGCCAGTCTGGTGAAGGCGCGGGCGGCCTCGGGGTTGGTGTCGAAGCGGGTGTCGCCTCTGGGCGCGCTCGGCGAGTCGAAGTACACCAGGGCCTTGATCTGCGGGTAGTGCTTGATCCGGGCCCGCACCGAGGCGTAGAAGCGCTGCTTGAACCCGGGGTCGTAGGAACGCTCGAACACCCCCCACTCGGCGACCATGATCGGCTTTCCGGGGAAGCGCCACTGCATCCACCGGTAGAAGCCGGGCCAGTCGGGGTACTCACTGCGCTTCTTGTTGACCAGGCTCTCGAAGTCGCGCACCCGGTCGTCCGCGTACGGGTCCATCGCGACCCAGTCGACCACGTCGTCGCCCGGATAGAGCTCGGGGAACCAGGTCCTGGCCGCCCAGTTGGGCGCGCCCATGTAGGTCATCACGGTGATGGCGTTCTTGACGCCCTTCTCGCGCAGCCGCAGCACCACGTGGCGGTACATGGCGGCGTAGTCGCCCGCCTGCATGCCGGAGCCCGGTGACGGGTCGACGTCGTTCTCCGGCTCGTGGTGGACGGTGAGGAAGAAGCGCTCGGGGAAGGTCCGCCTGATGTGGGCGGCCAGCCGGTCGATGCGGGCGTCGAGGGCGCCGTCGGCGATCTGGGCCCAGGAGTGGTCGAAGGACGGCTTCCAGTTGATCAGCAGCAGGCGCGGCCGGGCGCGGTCGCGGGCGATCCCGACCTCCGCCGGGGTCGGGAACAGCTCGCTCTCCCGGTGGTAGACGTGGACGAGGTCGGAGACCGCGCCCATGCGCTGCTCGGCGCGTCTCACGGCGCGGTCGACGGGCAGGCCGGTGAAGATCTCGGGGGCGGTGCCCCACCAGGCGCCGCAGGAGGGGATGAGCCTCGCGGTGACCGTGCAGGCGGGCGAGCTGCCGATGCCGAGGCGGCCGTCGACCTGGCGGGTGTCATCCTGGTGCGGGACTCCGGCGCCTTGGGCGCCGCTGCAGCCCACGACGGTGACGGCCGCCCCAATAAACAGGACTTTTCGGAATATAGCCAGGTTGCTCACTACCCTCTCCCCCGTAAACAATGCAGCAACCTTGCCACGCCCGCCGGACGGTTTCACCAACCGAAGCCCCAGCTCACCGCCCGATTGCGACCGAAATTTCGTTATATTTCGTGGACTTTCATGACGGGCTGGCTGCGCATAGGCCGGAAAATCTTCCATATTCATTCGGGGCAAACTCAGGCCGCCCTATAGTGACGCAGAGTCGTCGTACAGGAACACGGGGTAAACGAGTTGAGCCAGCCTCCCGGCACGGACCTGGCGGAGCACCTTTCGCTGCTCCGCAGGAGAAGGCTGCTCTTCTTCGGCCTGACGCTGACCGGGCTGATCACGGGCCTCGGCCTGTGGAAGCACACGCCGCCCGCCTACACCGCCACCACCGAGGTGCTCGTCGCACCCGTCGGCGTGCAGGAGCAGAACAACCAGGTCACCAACCGGCAGCGCGAGTCGCTCAACCTCGACACCGAGGCGCAGATCGCCCAGTCCAGGATCGTGGCCCGCAAGGCGGCCAGGTCGCTGCGCGTGCCCGAGACGGAACCGGCGGAGGTGACCGTACCGCCCAACTCGTCGGTGCTGTGGATCTCGGTCACCGCCGCCGACCCCACGACCGCGAGCACACACGCCCAGGCGTACGCGCTGGCCTACCTCGCCAACCGGGGCGAGAGCGCGCAGAGCGCGCTCGCCACCCAGCAGAAGGCGCTGCAGGGCAAGCTCGACCAGGTCAACACCGAGCTCGGCGAGGTCGCCCAGCAGCTCATCTTCCTCGACCGGCGCTCGGCCGAGCACACCCTCGCCTCCCACCGGCAGGCCGTGCTCAACCGGCAGGCATACAGCCTGACCATGAAGTACGACGCGCTGAAGACGTTCACCATCACCCCGGGCTCGGTGATCAGCCCCGCCGTACCTCCCACGGACCCCAGCTCGCCGAGCCTGCCGCTGCACGCGGGCGCCGGGCTCATGCTCGGGCTGCTGACCGGATCCGCCGCCGCCTACACCCGCGACCGGCTCGACACCCGGCTGCGCAGCGCCGCCGACGTCGAACGGCTCACCGGGCTCGGCGTGCTCGCCGACCTCGCCGGCCGCCTCGACCGCTCCACGCTGCACGAACTCGCCTCCTGCGTCGTCGCCGCCTGCCCCGGCCGGAGCCTGCTGGTCAGGGCCCTGCCCGCCGACGTCGGCACCACCGCGCTCGCCCTGCCGCTGGCGGCCAGCGCACCGATCTCCGTCCTGTCCGGCTCCGACATCGGCGACCTCGCCCGCGCCGACGCGGCGCTGCTGATGATCAGCCTCGGCCGCACCCACGCGAGCGACGTCGCCACGACCGCCCGCCATCTGCGCAGGCACGACGTGCCCGTCATCGGCGTCGTGACGGTCACCGGCGCGCTGCGCCCGCCGCATGAGTTCGAACGCTCACGGGCGCTGCCGCGCCACACGCCGAGGTTCGACAAGCTCGTGGTGTCCTCTGCCGACGCCGGCGCCGAGACCAGCCCCTTCCCCGCGATCTCCGACCCGCCGGGCAAGCCCAAGTGAGAGGCCCGGCGTGGCCGATCGCCGCGCTGCTGGTCGGCTACCCGGTGTGGTGGGCGCTGGGCTTCGGCGGGCTGTCGGTGATCATCCTGGCCGTCCCCATGGGCGTCATCCTGTGGCGCAGACGGCCGATCCGGCTGCCCAGAGGACTCGGGCTCTGGGCCCTGCTGCTCGCGGGCTACCTCATCAGCGCCCTCGCCCTCGGTGAGATGCCGCCGGGCACCTACGGCGGCTTCGGCACCGGCCGGCTGATCGGCTACGGCATGCGCCTCGCGCTGTACGTCTCCCTGCTCACCATGGTCCTCTACCTGGGCAACCTCACCAAGCGAGAACTACCGCAACTGCGCCTGGTGCGCATGCTCGGCGTGCTGTTCATCACCACCGTCGCGGGCGGCCTGCTCGGCGTGTTCTTCCCGTCGTTCGCCTACACCTCGCCCGTCGAGCGCGTCCTGCCCGGCTGGATCGCCCAGAACCCCTTCGTCCAGAACCTCATCCACCCGACCGCCGCCCAGACCCAGAAGGTGCTCGGCTACGCCTCGCCCCGCCCCGAAGCCCCCTTCGAGTGGGCGAACGCCTGGGGCAGCAACGTGTCGGTCCTGCTCATCTGGTTCGTGGTCGGCTGGTGGGTGTACGGCGGCCGCCACCGCAAAGCCGTCGCCGTCGTCCTGACCGCGCTGGCCGCCATCCCCATCGTCTACTCCCTCAACCGCGGCCTGTGGATCGGCCTCGGCCTGGCCGCCCTCTACCTCGTCGTCAGGGTCGCCGGACGCACCCGCCTTGCCGTCTGCGGCGCCGCCGCGCTGACCGCGCTCGTCTTCGTGCTCAGCCCGCTCGCCCACCTGGTCACCCAGCGCCTGGACAAACCGCACTCCAACGACATCAGAGCCTTCACCGTCTCCCACACCATCAAGGCCGCCCGCCACTCGCCCGTGATCGGATTCGGCAACACCCGCAACCAGACCGGCAACCACCGGACGATCACGACGGGCAAGACCGACTGGTGCACCGAGTGCGGGCACCCTCCGCTCGGCAGCGACGGCCAGCTCTGGCTGCTCCTCATCACCCAGGGGCTGCCCGGCGCCGTGCTCTACGTGGCCTTCTTCGCCGGGGCCGTACGCCGCCACTGGCGCGACCGCAGCCCGATCGGGCTGGCCGGAGTCCTCGTGATGCTGCTCGTGCTGCTCTACATGTTCGTCTACGACGGCCTGGTCACACCGCTCAGCCTCTATCTCATCTCCTTCGCCCTCCTGTGGAGGAACCAGTCATGAACGATGCCAAGCTCCGGCTGCGCTACCTGGACGACACCGTCGGCCTGCTGTACCCGGGGTGCGGGTCGCCCCAGCCGTACAGTGTGCTGCCGCACACCCTCCTGCCCCGGCGCCTCGCGCCGCGCCGCTGGTGGCACGCGCTGTTCGGACGGCGGGTGACGGTCCAGGGCGCCGGGTCGATCTCGGCATACCTGAGCGAGGTCTTCGGGCAGCCGGTCACGACCGTGCTGCACATCCGGCCCGCCCGGCGGGCCAACCGCAAGCCCGTGCTGGAGGCGCACACCGGCTCCGGCCTGCTCGCCTTCGTCAAGATCGGTGACACGCCGCGCTCGCGCGAACTGGTCAACGCCGAGGCGCGCACCCTCGCCAAACTCGCCGACCTGCCGCTGAAGACCGTCGTCCCGCCGTCGGTGCTGCACCACGCGAGCTGGCGCGACCTGTCCGTCCTGGTCACCGCCCCACTCCCGGTACGGCGCGGCCGGATGCCCGCCACACTACTGACCGAGGCCGTACGGCGCGGCCGGGTCCCCACCCCGCTACTGACCGAGGCCGTCAAGGAGATCGCCGCCACCGGCGGGCCGGAGAGCGCCTGGCACGGCGACCTGTCCCCGTGGAACGTCTCCGCCTCCGCCGACGGGCGGCTGCTCGTGTGGGACTGGGAGCGGTACGAGGTCGGTGTGCCGCTCGGGTTCGACGCCGTCCACCACTTCTTCCAGCGGGCGCTGCGCCGCATGCCGCCGCGCACCGCCGCCTCGGCCTGCCTGGCGCAGGCCGTACCCGTGCTGGCCCCGTACGGCCTGTCGGCCGCGCAGGCGCGGCAGACCGTGCTCCGCTACCTGATCGCGCTGGCCGACCGGCACGCCGCCGACGGACACGAGCCGCTCGGCCCCGCGGACATCTGGCTCAGCCCGCTCGTCGACTCGCAGGAGCTGCTGACGTGAACACCATGAAGCAGTCGGTGCTCGCCGTCTCGCGCACCACCGGCCGGTTCACCTCGGGCGGGCGCATGCTGCCCGGCTTCCTCATCGTCGGCGCCCAGCGCTGCGGCACCACCTCGCTCTACCGGGCGCTCTCCCAGCATCCCCTGCTGCTCAAGCCGGTGCTGCACAAGGGCGTCCACTACTTCGACGTCGGCTACTACCGGGGGATGCGCTGGTACCAGGGGCACTTCCCGACGCGGGTCGGCGCGGCGCTGCTCACCCGCAAGCACCAGGGACGGTCGCTCGCCTTCGAGTCGTCGCCGTACTACCTGTTCCACCCGCTCGCCGCCGAGCGCATCGCCGCCGACCTGCCCGGGGTCAAACTGATCGCGCTGGTCCGCGATCCGGTCGAGCGGGCCTGCTCGGCACACGCGCACGAACTGGCGCGTGGGTTCGAGACCGAGTCCAACTTCGAGTACGCCGTCGAGCTCGAAGGACGGCGGCTGGCCGGGGCCGAGGACGCGCTGCGCACCCATCCGGAGGCCGTCCACCACTCCCATCGCCATCACGCCTACCTGGCTCGCGGACGGTACGCCGAGCAACTGGACCGGTTGGAGGCGCTGTTCGGGCGCGAGCGGATCCTGGTGCTGGACAGCCATCGGTTCTTCGCCGAGCCGGAGCGGGTGTACGACCGGGTGCTGGAGTTCCTGGGGGTGCCGCACTACGGATACCCGGTGTTCGAACGGCACAACGGACGGCCTCTGCCCAAACCCGTGCCGTTGTCGCTGCGAGCGGCGCTCAGTGATCACTTCGAGGTCTACGACCAGCAGCTGGTGCCGTGGCTGGGAGCGGATCCGTCGTGGCGCCGGTGACCTCCGACGAGGACGAGCCGCCTCAGAGGCTACGGGAACCACAGAGACCACGAGGGCCGCAAGAGTCACGGGAACCGCCGGAGCTACGGGGGCTGCGCGGGCAGGGGCCACGAGGGCTGCGGGGGGTCGCGCGGGGTGGGGTCGCCGGGGTGGCCGGGGCAGGGGTGGGAGCTGGGGCGCAGTTCCTGCTCGCGGTGGTGGTGACGCGAGCGGCGGAGGTCGAGACGGCTGGGGCCTTCTTCACGACGGCGGCACTGGCGCTGATGATCGCCGGGGTGGCCAAGCTGGACGCGGGCGGAGGGGTGGTGTACTTCGTCGCGCGGGCTCGAACGTGCGGATATCAGGGAGCTTCCGGATATATCCGGGCGGGGTTGGTTCCCGGAGTGTGTGTGGCCGTCATCGCCGGTGTCGTCTTCCATCCGCAGTTGGGGGCGGCGTCCTTCGCATTGCCGATGATGGTCGCCGCCGACATCCTCCTCGCCGCCACCCGCGGCCTCGGCGGCATGCGCCCCACCGTCCTCCTGGACGGCGTCCTGCTACCGGTTGGCCAGTTGATCCTGGTCGCAGCCGTCGTCTTCACCCCCGCCTGGCACCTCGTCCTTACCCCCGCCCCCGCTTCTATGACCGCCCCTGTTCCAGCCCCCGTCTCCGCTTCTGTGTTCGTGACTTCGCCGGGGTGGCTGGTGGGGGCGTGGGTGGCGCCGTACCTGCCGCTGCTGGTGCTGAGCGCCCTCAGCCTGCGCGGACGGGTGCCACGGACACCGCCGCTGCCCGGAGCGGCGCGTGAACTGTGGCGTCACACGGCACCGAGGTCGGCGGCGGGCGCGATCCAGGCGGTGTTCCAACGGCTGGACATCGTGATCGTGGGAGCGCTCGGCGGACTGGCGCAGGCGGCCGTGTACACGGCCGCCACCCGCTTCAAGGTTGTCGGGCAGCTTGCCAACCAGGGACTCGCCCAAACCGCCCAACCGCGCCTCATCCGCGCCATGGCCGAAGGCGACCTGGTCAAGGCCAGGACGCTGTACCAGGCGACCACGATCTGGCTGGTCGTGATGACCTGGCCGGTCTGGCTGGCGTACGCCGCCGTCGCCCCCTGGCTGCTCACGGTCTTCGGCAGCCCGTACGGCTCGGCCGTACCCATCGCGCTGGTGCTGTCGGCGACCATGATGCTGGCCACCGCGTGCGGCATGGTGGACGTGGTCCTCACCTCGGCCGGGCACACCACGGCGAGCCTGCTCAACCTCGTCGCCGCCCTCGCGGTGACGGTGCTGCTCGACCTCGCCCTCATCCCCACACACGGAGCGCTCGGCGCCGCACTCGGCTGGTCCGGCGGCGTGATCGTCAAGAACCTGCTCCCCTTGTGGCAGATCCATCACCGGTACGGCCTGCGTCCCTTCGGCCGTCACAGCCTCACCGCCCTCCGCCCGAGCCGGTGGACACCCCCGCACCACCAGGAGGTCCGGTGACCTCGCCGGCCAACCCGTCCCACGGACGCGAAGACCGCCATGGGTGAACACCCACCCACCACCGACGGACGCGAAGACCGCCATGAGTGAACGCCCGCCCACCACTGGGAGAGTCCATGAGTGTGCTCGTCACCGGTCTGCCGCGCAGCGGTACCAGTTGGACCGGCAGGATGCTGGCCGCCGGAGGCGACGTCGTCTACGTCAACGAACCTCTCAACCCGCAACACCCACCCGGACGCTGCCCAGGCGTGCTGAAGGCATCCGTCACCCACCGGTTTCAGTACATATGCGATGACAACTCCGCCAACTGGCTGCCCGCCTTCCGGAACACGATCGCTCTCCGGTACGGCTTCCGCGACGAACTCCGGGTGAACCGGTCACCGTACGATCTGGCTCGGCTCCTCCGTTACGGCACAGCCTTCACCCACGGCCGCCTCACCGGCCGACGGGCGCTCCTCGACGACCCGTTCGCCGTCCTGTCGGCCGGCTGGTTCGCCTCCCGCCTCGGCTGCCGGGTGATCGCGCTGATCCGCGACCCCGTGTCCTTCGTGGCGAGTTGGCAGCGGCTCGGCTGGACCGTCCACTTCCGCGAGCTGCTCACCCAGCCGCTCCTCGTCCGCGACCACCCTGCGGCGCTCGGACTCCGCCCGCTACTCGACTCCGACGACCACCTCGCCAAGACGGCCGCCCTGTGGCGCTTCACCCGCGACGTTCTCCTGGACACCACCGGCATCCACCTGGTCACCTACGAGTCGCTGGCCGCCGACCCGATCGACGGCTTCCGCGCGTTGTACACATACGCCGACCTGCGCTGGAGCCTCCGCGCCGAACGCCGCGTCCGCGCCGCCTGCCTGAGCGGGTCCACGCGCGGCGGTGCCTTCTCCTGGACGGGACTCTCCCGTACGGCCTACCGCCCGATGGACTCCCGCCGCGCCCTGGAGTCCCCCACCGGCCTCGCCCCCGACCAGATAGCCCGGATCCACACCCTCGTCGAAGGCGTTCAGGAGCACGGCCAACCTGGGCAACCCATCACCGGACGCCGCGACACAGACTCCCCGGGCTGACGGCGACGGCCCGGGTCTGCACCGCGCCAACCATCACCGACACCAGGAGGCTCGCAACACCGCCGAGGTGCCCGAAGATGGTTACCGTCCGGGGCGTCGGTTGTCCGATTCGTCGGCAACGGGCAGGACGTGGAGTTTCCGCAGCACGCCTCGGCCCAGCAGGGCGAGCGCGAAGGGCAGGTCGGCGACAAGGTAGCGGCGAGCCAGCCGACCCGGCTCGCTGACCAGCCGGAACAGCCATTCCAGCCCGGCCTGCTGCATCCACTCGGGCGCGCGGCAGACCGTCCCCGAGGCGAACGCGATCGCCGATCCACACCCCACGAACCACGCGCGCGGCAGTTCGGCCCGCAGTTCCTCGATGAACAGGTCCTGCCGTGGGAATCCCAGGCCCACGAACACCAGCCTGGGCCGTGTCTCCACAAGCCGCCGCCGTACCCTGGCCCGTCCTTCCTCCGTCGCATCGAACCCGTACGGCGGAGCGTCGCACCCCGCGACCATCAGCTTCGGATACCAGTTGCCCAGTTCGTCGGCCGCCTGCCGAGCCACGCCGGGCGGCCCGCCCAGGAGGTACACCGAGATCCCCCGCTTGGCGGCCATCTTGCTCAGCGACCAGATGAGGTCGGCGCCGGTGACCCGCTGGGGGACGGGGGTGTCGTTCAGCTTCGACGCCCAGACCAGCGGCATCCCGTCTGCCACCACCACCTCGGCGGCAGCGACCAAGGCCCGTAGACGCGCATCTTTCTGGAGGGTCTTACAGATGTCCACATTCGGGGTGACGATGTGCCCGCCGCGCCCGGCCGCGAGTTCGGCCGCGACGTGCTCGACGACCTGCGCCTCGGTGAAAGGATCCAGCGCCACACCCCCGACGACCACCCGCGCGGGCCGTCCAGCCGCTCGGCTCACGTCGGTGCGGGCGAACTCCCCGCCGGCGGTCAGCCGGTCGGTACGGCCATGCGCCGTACCCGACGTGCCCCCACCGGACCCTTCGCATATCCACCTGCGAAGCCTCGCGCGCTCCTCGGGCGACGTTTGGTTCGGAACCTCCCCGCCCCTGCGCCCCTCCGCGACCCGGCGACCCTCGGCCCTGGCCGTAGAGACCTCAGCGGCCGTAGAGACCTCAGCGGCCGTGGAGACCTCGGCCTCGGCCGTGGCGCCCTTGCTCCGAGCCTCGGACGTAGAGCCACCAGCCCTGACCCCGAAGCCCTCAGCCCTGGACGCGCCCTGGGTGGCAGGGTCGGTGGAAGGGCTCACATCCACACGACCGGCCGGAGCAGTTGTGCTCAGGTCGTCGGAAAGCGGCGTGCCCGGGACAGCCGGGTCGGCGGAAGGGCTCGCGTCCGCGCGACCGGCCGTGTCGGGGGGTGGGGCGGTGCGGGGGCGGGGGAGGTTGGTGGAGGGTGTGTCGGTGCGTGGGGAGAGTTCCTCAGGTCGTGCGGTCAAATCCCATGCCCCCTTGTATGCAGCAGTGACAGCACCGCCTGGGCGGGGATGAGCCCGGCGGCGACGGCGAGCGCGATCGGGGCGCGAGGCTCGCCGGGGCGGGCGGCGAAGGTACGCATCGCCCAGCGGCCCGCCTCCCGGCGCCGGCCCAGCGCGGCGTTGTGGAAGGCGAGCTGACCGTAGATCCGCGCCGCGCCGCGCGAATCCACGGTCAGTTCGGGATGCCGGGCGAGCATCCATTCCAGCCCGGCGATGCGGTCGGCCCAGCGGGTCGCATAGTGGGAGCGCCCCCAGCCGACCCGCACGAGCGGCTGGTCGACGTGCGCGATGGGACGGCGGGAGGCCGCGCGGAGCGCGAGGTCCCAGTCTTCGTTCTGGCCGCCGGGCGCGCTCTCGTCCACCCAGTAGGCGCCGCGCCGGAACACGAACGTCGAGGCGTGCACCATCACCATCCGCGATCGGACCAGGTGTGACTTGGTGACCTGCCCGGTGCCGGCAAGGCGGGGGACGCGACGGGAACCGTACTCGACCTCGATCGCGCACGACGCGAACTCCGCGCCGTCCTCAAGTGCGCGCACCTGGGCGGCGAGTTTGCCCGGCAGCCAGACGTCGTCGTCGTCACAGAACGCGATCAGCTCGGTGTCGCAGGCGGCGATGCCGGTGTTGCGGGCGCCCGGCAGGCCGGGGCTCAGGCGATTGGGCAGGACCCGGGCGTTCGGCAGCCGGTCTTTGGGTCCGCAGGGGGCGATGGCGTCGGCGACCTGTTCTGCCACGGGCTCGGGTGCGGCGCCGTCGACCACGACGACCAGTTCGACATGCCCCTGGTACCTCTGGGCGAACGCCGCCCTCGCGGCCGCCCTGAGTTGTACGGGGCGGTCTCCTCGGGTGGGGATGACGATACCGACAGACGCGTTCACGCCTCAGCCTCCCTGCCGCTCTCACAGGGCGTCAGGGACAGCGCTCCCCTGCCCCCACGTGCCGCCAACGCGCTCAACAGGTCGGGAAGCCCCAGCCAGGTCTTCAGGGCGGCCGGGACGCCTATAGGGCCGTCCTGGTTCTTGAGATCGTTCATGCCGTCTCCCCTGCGTAGCCGTACCGCCTCATGAGGGGCCGCGTCAGCGCGGCCACCAGGTGCCGGTGGCGCGGGGGCAGGCCCGCGCGCCACCCGTCGTCGCGGGCGAGCTCCACCGCCCCCACCGCGAACCGCATCGGGTTGCCCGAGGCCGTGTGCGCCACCGTGAGCGTGGCCACCCCGTCCCGTACATGCGGGAACCGATGATCCAGCCCGAGTTCGACGGCGAGCCCGGCCAGCAGGGCGTCGGGGTCGGCTAGCAGGTCTTCGTAGCGCACCCTGACCACCGGAACACCGCGTGTGGCGAGGAGGTCGAGCGCGAGATTCTGGGCGTTCCACTGCAAAGAGGTGTGTACGGGCCCCCAACGGGTCATGGGCCGCCCGTCCTCGGGGCGCTCGACGCTTCTGTGCCAGGAGTGTGCGACCGCCCGAGGGTCTCGGACGATGTGGATGACCCGGACGTCGATCCCCCCGGCGGACAGGCACCAGGCGAGCGAGGCGTGCTTGCTGGAGTCGATGACCGTGGCCGTGCCGGACACCTCGGCGGCGGCCGCGTAGACACGCCGGTAGGCGTCGACGTACTCCCCCAGGTCCGGATGTCCGATACGCGCTATACGGCGGGTACGGTCGACGCGCCGCCGCAGGACGAGGACGCGGCGGGCGTGGTCAGGCGCCCAACCTCCGAAGGCGCACTCACCGACCTTGCGCCAGAACGCGCAGGACGGCAGCGGCTCGCCGCATCCGCAGGGTTCGCCGCCGAGGACGCCGCGTTCCCACAGGTGGACGACCTCGCCCAGCGGTGTCACGCCCGGCTGCTCGCCCAGGAGGCGTTCGAGCAGCGTCGTGCCGCTGCGGCCGAGGCCGCCCAGGAAGATCACCTGGGTCGCGGGCGAACGGTCGGTCACGAATCGGCCTATCCCCTAGTGGATGACGAATCGTCGAGACACTAGCGCGGAGAGTAATCACACGGTCACCGAAACGGTGAATGATCTACCCTGCGTTCGAGTCGCCCCTCCCAGCACGAACAGAATCCGCGCAAGTACGATCACGCCCACAACCGTCGGGGACATGGCAGCCTTCTGGAGACACGGCAGCAGGCGGGGGCATGGCAGGCACACCGCCCCGTCCCGCCAAGGGCGGCACGCGGAGTTCGGGCCAGTCCTCAACGCCGGGCGCCCCCACCCCCGCACCGCCCTCAGCCCGCACCACGGCTACGCGAGGGTGAGGAAGCGCGCCTCACCCGCACCACGACTGCGCCAGAGCTGGGAAGCCCGCCTCAGGCCGGACCGCAGCTGCGCCTGGGCGAGGACGCTCGCCTCAGCGGGCGTCGATGACCATCCCGGCGCCGACCGTGCTGTTGGTGGACTCGTCGACCAGGATGAACCCGCCCGTCATCCGGTTGCGTCCGTAGTCGTCCACGAACAGCGGCTGCGTCACCCGCAGCGACACCCGCCCGATCTCGTTGAGTCCGAGCGACGGCGCCTCCTCGTCGCGGTGCAGCGTGTTGACGTCGAGCCGGTAGTGCAGGTCGCGCACCAGCGCCCGCGCCGTACGCGTCGTGTGCTTGATGACCAGCTTGGAGCGAGGCTGCAGCTTGGCCGCGTCGCTCATCCAGCAGACCATCGCCTCCAGGTCCTGGGCGACGGTCGGCTGGTTGTTGGGCCGGCAGATGAGGTCGCCGCGCGAGATGTCGATCTCGTCCTCCAGCCGGAGCGTCACCGACATGGGCGGGAACGCCTCCTCGACCGGCCCGTCGAAGGTGTCGATGGACGCGATGCGGGTGGTGAGCCCCGACGGCAGGTGCATCACCTCGTCGCCGGGCTTGAGCACCCCGCCCGCGACCTGCCCCGCATACCCCCGGTAGTCGTGGTACTCGGTCTTGTGCGGACGGATCACATACTGCACCGGGAAGCGCACGTCGACCAGGTTGCGGTCGGAGGCGATGTGCACGTTCTCCAGGTGGTGGAGCAGCGAGGACCCCTGGTACCACGGCATGTTCTCGGACCTGGACACCACGTTGTCACCGTGCAGCGCCGACATCGGGATGAAGGTCAGGTCGCCGACGTTGAGCTTGGAGGCGAAGGAGGTGAACTCCTCGCGGATCTCCTCGAAACGCTCCTCGGCGTAGTCGACGAGGTCCATCTTGTTGACGGCGAGCACCAGGTGCGGCACCCGCAGCAGCGTGGTGAGGAACGCGTGGCGCCGCGACTGCTCAAGTACGCCCTTGCGGGCGTCGATGAGGATGATCGCCAGGTCGGCGGTGGAGGCTCCGGTCACCATGTTGCGGGTGTACTGAATGTGTCCTGGCGTGTCGGCGATGATGAACTTGCGCCGCGGCGTGGCGAAGTAGCGGTAGGCGACGTCGATGGTGATGCCCTGCTCGCGCTCGGCCCGCAGGCCGTCGGTGAGCAGCGACAGGTCGGTGTACTCGGTGCCCCGGTCGCGGGAGGTGCGCTCGACGGCCTCAAGCTGATCCTCGAAGATCGCCTTGGAGTCGAACAGCAGGCGCCCGATGAGGGTGGACTTGCCGTCGTCGACGGAGCCGGCGGTGGCGAAACGAAGAATGTCCATGTCTAGAAGTAACCCTCGCGCTTGCGGTCTTCCATTGCTGCTTCGGACGCGCGGTCGTCGGCCCGGGTGGCGCCGCGCTCGGTGACGCGGGTGACCGCGATCTCCTCGATGATCTCCTCGACGGTGGCGGCGGCCGACTGCACCGCGCCGGTGCAGGTCATGTCGCCGACGGTGCGGTAGCGGACGACGGCGTCGAACAGGGGTTCGTCGTCGCCGCGCTGGACGACGGGCGAGTCGGGCAGGAGCATGCCGTCGCGCTCGAAGACCTTGCGGGTGTGGGAGTAGTAGATCGAGGGGATCTCGATGCCCTCGCGCCGGATGTAGTCCCAGATGTCGAGCTCGGTCCAGTTGGACAGCGGGAAGACCCGGATGTGCTCGCCCTTGCGGATGCGGGAGTTGTAGAGGTTCCACAGCTCGGGGCGCTGGTTCTTGGGGTCCCACTGGCCGAAGTCGTCGCGGAAGGAGAAGACCCGCTCCTTGGCCCTGGCCTTCTCCTCGTCGCGGCGGGCGCCGCCGAAGACGGCGTCGAACTCGTGCTCCTCGATCGCGTCCAGCAGCGTCGTGGTCTGCAGGCGGTTGCGGGAGGCGCGGCGGCCGGTCTCCTCGGTCACCCGTCCGGCGTCGATGGAGTCCTGGACGCTGGCGACGACCAGCCGCGCGCCCAGTTCGCTCGCCCGGCGGTCGCGGAAGTCGATGACCTCGTCGAAGTTGTGACCGGTGTCGACGTGCATCAGCGGGAAGGGGATCGGCGCGGGCCAGAACGCCTTCTCGGCGATGCGGAGCATGACGATGGAGTCTTTGCCGCCGGAGAAGAGCAGACACGGATGCTCGAATTCGGCCGCGACTTCACGCATGATGTGAACAGCCTCGGCCTCGAGGACATCGAGCTGCGACGTGGTGTAGTCGCGCTGGAGCATACGGTCTCTCCTCCGGCGGTTTAGCGTTGCAGGTCCCGAATCCCGGCGAGCAGGGATGGCGCCAGTTCCGGTAGGGAAACAAGGATATCCGGTAGTGAGGGGTCGGCTTGGTTGTAGGTCAGCACAGTGCCGTCGATGCGGCTCGTGTGGACCCCCGCCGCCTGCGCGACGGCCACCGGAGCGGCCGAATCCCACTCGTACTGCCCGCCCGCGTGGACGTACGCCTCGACGTCACCGGTGAGCACCGCGGAGATCTTCGCTCCTGCGGAGCCGATGGGCACCAGGTCGGCGCCGACGAGGTAGGCGAGCTTCTGCACGAACTCGGGCGGCCGGGTGCGGCTGACGGCGATGCGGAAGCGGCCCTTGGCGTATGGGGGCGGCTTGGGCGGGTCTGCGGTGGTGAGGGTGCGGCCCTGCGCGGGCAGCGCCACCGCGCCGGCGGCGAGGGTGCCGCGCTCCCACAACGCCACGTGGACGGCCCAGTCGGAGCGGCCCTCCTCGGAGAACTCGCGGGTGCCGTCGAGCGGGTCGACGATCCACACCCGGTCGGCGCTCAGGCGGCGCGGGTCGAGCCGGTCCTCGCGCGAGGACTCCTCCGACAGGACGCTGTCGCTCGGGCGCAGCCGTCCGAGCGCTTCCATGAGGTAGAGGTGGGCCCCCCGGTCGCCGGCCGCGCGCAGCACCGCCGCGTCGCCGAAACCCTCGCGCTCGCGAATCTCCAGCAGCCGTCGGCCCGCCTCTTCGGCGAGGTCGGCGGCCAAGGCGTGGTCGTCGCGAATCGTCATCAATAAGCTCCTTGCCCGCGGGCGACGGCCGACCAAGTCTTCCACAGAATCTGAAGGTCCAGCATGAGCGACCAGTTCTCCACGTAACGCAGGTCGAGGCGGACCGATTCCTCCCATGACAGATCGGACCTACCGCTCACCTGCCACAACCCGGTGAGTCCCGGACGGACGAGGAGTCTGCGTCGCACGTCGTCACCGTACCTCGCGACCTCGTCCGGCAGCGGCGGCCGGGGGCCGACGAGTGACATGTGGCCGCGCAGCACGTTGATCAGCTGGGGCAGTTCGTCGAGCGAGTGGCGGCGCAGCAGCGCGCCGAACGGGGTCACGCGCGGGTCGTCACGCAGCTTGAACAGCAGCCCGTCGCCGTCGCTCTCCAGATCGACCTTCAGGTGTTCGGCGTCGGCGCGCATGGTGCGGAACTTCACGATGGTGAACAGCGCGCCGTCGCGCCCGACGCGCGTCTGACGGAACAGCGCGGGCCCAGGGCTGCTCGCCCGTACGGCTGCCGCCACGCCCACCATGATCGGCGCCAGCACCACGAGCAGCGTCGCCGCGACCACCCGGTCGAAGACGTTCTTGACCAGTTGCCTGGCCCCGGCCAGTTCGGGATGTTCGACGTGCAGCAGCGGCAGCCCGGCCGCCGGGCGGATGGTGGTGCGGGGCCCGGCGACCTCCATCAGCGCGGGGGCCACGATCAGTTCGGTGTGGGAGCGCTCCAGGCGCCAGGCGAGGCGGCGCAGCGCCAGGCCGTCCATCTCGGGGCAGGCCAGTACGGCGACGGAGTCGGCGCCCACCTGCTCGACCACGAGCGGGACGTCGCTGAACCCCCCGGCGACCGGCACCCCCTCGATGCTCCTGCCGGGACGGTCTTCGGGCAGGCAGGCGGCCACGACCTCCATGCCGTGGTAGCGCTCGCGGCGGAAGCGCGCGACGAGTTCGGCGATCGAGGCGGGGTGGCCGACGGCGACGACGCGGCGCAGGCACCGGCCCGCCGCGCGGCGCCGGTGCAGCCCCTTGCGCAGGCCGTAGCGGAAGACGAGGGTGAGCAGCGTGGTGAGCGGCAGCGCGAGCACCACGTAGCCTCTGGCGACGTCGGTCTTGGTGACGTAGGAGCCGATGGCGGTGGCGGCGGTGAGGACCAGGCCGCACTGCACGACGCGGCGGAACTCCTCGGGCCCGGCGCCGAGCATGCGCGACTCGTAGGCGCGGTTGAGCGCGACCGCGCACACCCACAGCAGCGGCAGCCCGACGCTGAGCAGGAAGTACGGCACGGCGTACGGCGTGATCTCGCCGAACCGGGTGAAGAAGGCGACCAGCGCGCCCGTTCCGGCGCCGGCCAGGTCGGCGGCGACGGCGCGCAGCCGGTAGACGCGGACCCACGGGGGACCTCCGGGCTGGGAACCCCAGCCGAGGTCGGAGCCGGATCTGACGACGGTCATGGCAACATCGCCGTCACCCACGCACGCCTCCCAGCGACCCGACTGCCAACAGATGGTCACCAGAGCGTAGCCGTGCGCGATCACCCGTGAATCGGGAACGAACTTATGTGGGGATCAGCGTGGAGGGCCGGAAATGTTGAGGTCTGCCCGGTGGAACTGGTTCTGGGTTACTTCCAGGCCGTGCTGCATGAGCGACTCGACCACGTCGGCCGCCCGGTCGACCAGGAACGACAGGTCCTTGCGCTCGGCCGTGGCGAAGTCGCGCAGCACGTAAGCCGCCGGGTCCATCCGGCCGGGCGGGCGGCCGATGCCGAACCGGACCCGCAGGTAGTCGCGGGTGCCGAAGACCTTGGTGATCGACTTCAGCCCGTTGTGGCCGTTGTCGCCGCCGCCGTACTTGGCGCGCAGCGCGCCGTACGGGACGTCGAGCTCGTCGTGCACCACGATCAGGCGCTCGGCCGGGATCTTGTAGAAGTCGGCCAGCAGCTTGGCGGGGCCGCCCGACAGGTTCATGAACGACAGCGGCTTGGCGAGAACCGCCTCCCGGGTCTCCAGTACGGCGGCGCGGCTCTTGTGCGCCTTGAACCGGCCGCCTGCCCGCGCCGCCAGCTCGTCCAGCACCATGAAGCCCGCGTTGTGCCTGTTGCCTGCGTATTCGTCGCCGGGGTTGCCCAGTCCGACGATCAGCCAGCGGTCCATGCCACTCCTTCTCCGAACGCGTTCGGCACCAGTCTGCCGCTGAAGACGGAAAAAGGGGGCAGCCGGTGGGCTGTCCCCTTTCGCCGAACAGAGCGGTGTTACTCGGCGGCCTCAGCCGACTCGGCGGCCTCGCCCTCGGCGGCGGCCTCGGCACCTTCCTCGGCGGTCTCGACGGCGGCCTCGGTCGGCTTGGCGATGACCTGGATGACCACGACCTCCGGGTCGGCGGTGAGGGTCGCGCCCTTCGGCAGCTTCAGGTCGGCGGCGGTGATGACGACGCCGACCTCCAGGCCCTCGACGTCGACCTCGACGCCGGTCGGGATGTGCGTGGCCTCGGCCTCGACGGCGATCGCGACCAGCTGCTGGTCGAGGATGCCCTCGGAGTTGACGTCACCGGTGGTGGTGACGGGGATCTCGACGGTGACCTTCTCGCCGCGCTTGACCAGCAGCAGGTCGACGTGCTCGACGTAGCCCCTGATCGGGTCGCGCTGCACGCCCTTGGGCAGGGCCAGCTCGTCGACGCCCTCGCCCTTGAGGTGGATCAGGACGTTGGGCGTGCGCAGGGCGAGAAGGACCTCGTGGCCGGGGAGCGTGAGGTGCTTGGGGTCGATGCCGTGGCCGTAGAGAACGGCGGGCACCTTGTCGTCACGGCGGATCTTGCGGGCGGCGCCCTTGCCGAAGGTGGTGCGGGGCTCGGCGGCGATACGTACTTCGGACACGACATCTCCTAGGGATGCTCGGCTTGGGTTCGGCGCTCCCCCTCACCCGCCCTAGCGGAAGGCGTTACGAGCGCAACTCTCCAAGGCTACCGGCTCCCCCGGGTGACCGGACCCGCGAGGGTTCCCCGGCGCCGCGCGGCGGGACGTTGTGCGGCGGGGTACGGCGCCGCCTTGCGGCGGCCGAGGCGGGCCGGGCCGGGGGCAAGGGCGGAGTCGTCACGGCGGGCACGTCCTACGGCGAGGAGCGTGCCCTGGAGGCCGTGAGCGGGCGTCGGCGGGGGGCGGGCCCCACGGCTTCAGCCGTGATGGAGAAATCTGTTACGAGTCACCCTCGAACAGGCTGGTCACGGAGCCGTCGCTGAAGACCTCCGTGATGGCGCGGGCGATCAGCGGGGCGATCGACAGCACCGTCAGCTTGTCGAACCGCTGATCCTCCCTCAGCGGCAGCGTGTTGGTGACGATGACCTCGGAGATGCGCGAGTTCTTCAGCCGGTCCACCGCCGGGTCGGAGAAGACCGCGTGCGTGGCCGCCACGATGACGTCCGTCGCCCCCTGCTCGTACAGCGCGTCGGCCGCCTTGCAGATGGTCCCCGCCGTGTCGATCATGTCGTCCACGATCACGCACGTGCGTCCCCGGACCTTGCCGACCACCTCGCTGACCTTCACCTGGTTGGCCACGTCCAGGTCGCGGCGCTTGTGGATGAAGGCGAGCGGCGTGCCCAGCGTGTCGGCCCAGCGCTCGTTCAGCCGCACCCGGCCGGTGTCGGGCGAGACGATCGTGGTGTTGGCCAGGTCGAGCTTGTCCTTGAGGTACCGCTCCAGGACCGGCATCGCGAACAGGTGGTCGACGGGCCCGTCGAAGAAGCCCTGGATCTGGGACGTGTGCAGGTCGATCGACATGAGCCGGTCGGCGCCCGCCGTCTTGAACATGTCGGCCATCAGCCGGGCGGTGATCGGCTCGCGCCCTCTGCCCTTCTTGTCCTGCCTGGCGTAGCCGAAGAAGGGCATGACCACGGTGATGCGCTTGGCGGAGGCCCGCTTGAGCGCGTCGACCATGATGAGCTGCTCCATGATCCACTGGTTGATCGGAGCGGTGTGGCTCTGGATGACGAAGGCGTCGCACCCGCGTACGGACTCCAGATAGCGCGCATAGATCTCACCGTTGGCGAAATCATGCAGTTTGGTCGGCGTGAGGGATACGCCGATGTTGGAGGCGACCTCCTCCGCCAGGCCGGGGTGTGCCCGCCCCGAGAAAAGCATCAGCTCCTTCTCGCCTGGCTGCTTGATGCTGGTCATGCCCCACTCTCCTGCTGTTTCCGCTTGTCGAGCGCCCGCTGCGCGGCCGCCGCCGACTTCGTGCCCGCGCGCCTGCGCAAGACCCACTCCTCGATGTTGCGCTGCCGTGCTCTCGCCACCCCGATCGCGCCGGGGGGGACGTCTTTGTCGATCACCGATCCGGCGGCCGTGTAGGCGCCGTCGCCCACGGCGACCGGAGCGATGATCATGCTGTCGCAGCCGAGGAAGGCACCGTCGCCGATCGTGGAGCGGTTCTTCTCGACGCCGTCGTAGTTGACGAAGACGACGGCGGCGCCCACGTTGACGTCCTCACCGATGGTGGCGTCGCCCGCGTAGGACAGGTGGGGCACCTTGGAACGATCTCCCACCTGCGTGTTCTTCATCTCGACGAACGTACCCGCCTTGGACCTGTGCCCGAGGACCGTGCCCGGCCGCAGGTAGGCGTACGGTCCGACGCAGGCCTCCGGGCCGATCCGGGCGTTGTCGCAGACGGCGTTGCGCACGACGGCCCCCGCGCCGACGCCGGTGTCGGTCAGCGTGGTGGCGGGGCCGATCTCGGCGCCCTCGCCGACGGAGGTGGAGCCGTGGAGCTGGGTGCCGGGGTGGATGACGACGTCGGGGGCGAGTTCGACCTGTACGTCCACCCAGGTGCTGGCCGGGTCGACGACGGTGACGCCGGCGCGCATGTGCCGCTCCAGCACCCGCTGGTTGAGCACCTTGCGCGCGAAGGCGAGCTGCACCCGGTCGTTGACGCCCTCGACCTCGACATGGTCGGCGGCCACGTGGGCGCCGACGCGGTGGCCGTCGGCGCGCAGGATCGACAGCACGTCGGTGAGGTACTCCTCGCCCTGCGCGTTGTCGGTGGACACCCGCTTGACCGCGTCGGCGAGCAGCAGCCCGTCGAAGGCGTAGATGCCGGAGTTCATCTCCTTGATGGCCTGCTGTTCGGGCGTGGCGTCCTTCTGCTCGACGATCTCAAGCACGGCGCCGCCCTCGTCGCGGACGATGCGCCCGTATCCGGTCGGGTCGGGGACCTCCGCCGTGAGCACGGTGACGGCGTTGCCGTCCTCGGCGTGCCTGGCGAGGAGCGCGGCCAGGGTCTCGGTGCGGAGAAGGGGCACGTCGCCGTACGTCACGAGGACCGTGCCCTCGATCGAGCCGGTCTCCTCAAGCGCGGTGCGGACGGCGTGGCCGGTGCCGCGCTGCTCGTTCTGGACGACCGCCAGCGCGTCGGGGCTGGTGGCCGACAGGTGGTCGCCGACGCGCTCGCGCGCGTGGCCGATGACGACGAGGAGCCGGTCGGGCTCCAGGGCTCTGGCTGCGGCGAGCATGTGGTCGAGCAGGGCCCGGCCACACACTTCGTGCAGGACCTTCGGGGTCTGGCTCTTCATCCGGGTGCCCTCGCCGGCGGCGAGGACGATGACAGCTGCCGGGCGCGGCACACTCACGGACTGAGGCTCCCTGTGACTGGACGGATCTGGGTTGTTATGCGGCTACTGCACCGCTACCCTCCCGACACGGTGAGAATACCTGCCCGTGCTCAGGTGTCTTCCTGGCGGCTCCCGGAAGAGGACTCGAACCCCTACAAAGTGGACCAAAACCACTTGTCCTGCCGATTAGACGATCCGGGATCGGATCGGCGCGGGCGCCGATCCACCCCCCAACGATACCGGCCTTCCCGCCACTCGGTTCAACGGCATTTCCGCTGTTACGGCCAGCCACTCCACCACCACCCACCGCCATGCGCACCGGGCCTCCAGGGGCACGCTCCGCCCCGCTCCACCATCCCGCCGCGACGCCGACGTGAAGGTAAACACAACTCTTAGGGGTTCCTTACTTACGATGGCGTAGGTTACGTTTGCGTAGCCCGGACATACAACGCAATCATGTCGTGAGAGGTAGCCCATGACCGTTACTGCCGAGCGCTCAGCCCCCGGCCCCAAGCCCGAGGCCGAATCCGAGCCGAGGACCA
The DNA here is from genome assembly GCF_039525605.1 of Nonomuraea longicatena. NCBI lineage: Bacteria > Bacillati > Actinomycetota > Actinomycetes > Streptosporangiales > Streptosporangiaceae > Nonomuraea > Nonomuraea longicatena. Next base: position 48,781 of record NZ_BAAAHQ010000027.1, read on the forward strand.
AGGCCGAGCTGATCACCTTCGGCCTGGTCGTGGGCCTGCCGCTGGCGGCCTTCGCGACCGCCGTCCCGCTCGCCTGGGGCTGGGGCCTGTTCAGCTGGGTCGACGCGGTCATCGCGTTCGTCTTCTACATCGTCTCCGGCCTCGGCGTCACCGTCGGCCTGCACCGTTACTTCACCCACGGCTCCTTCAAGGCCAAGCGCCCGCTGAAGATCGCCCTCGGCGTCGCGGGCAGCCTCGCGCTGGAGATGTCCGTCCTCGACTGGGTCGCCACCCACCGCAAGCACCACAAGTTCTCCGACAAGGAAGGCGACCCGCACTCCCCCTGGCGCTTCGGCCCCGGTTTCCGCTCGATGACCAAGGGCCTGCTGTACGCACATCTGGGCTGGATGTTCGACGCCGACCGCGTCAACCGCGACAAGTACGCCCCCGACCTGGTCAAGGACCCCGACGTGCAGCGCCTGCACCGCTGGTTCGGCGCCCTCGCCGTCACCTCCCTCGTCCTTCCCGGGATCCTCGGCGGCCTGATCACCTGGTCCTGGCAGGGCGCGCTCACCGCCCTGTTCTGGGGCACGCTGGTCCGTATCGGCCTGCTGCACCACGTGACCTGGTCGATCAACTCCATCTGCCACGTCTTCGGCGAGGAGGAGTTCCAGGTACGTGACAAGTCGCGCAACGTCTGGTGGCTGGCGATCCCGTCCTTCGGCGAGTCGTGGCACAACCTGCACCACTCCGACCCGACCTGCGCCAGGCACGGCGCCCTCAAGGGCCAGATCGACCTGAGCGCGGGGCTCATCCGCGTCTTCGAGAAGCTCGGCTGGGTCCACGACGTGCGCTGGCCCACGCCGGAACGCTTGGCGGCGAAGCGCATTGCCTGACGCAGGTTCCGCGATTATTGACGGTGTGACCACAGAACCGCGATCTCGCAGGCGGATGTCCGGAAGAGAGCGAAGAGAGCAGCTGATCCGCATCAGCAGGACTCTGTTCGCCGAGAAGGGGTTCGACGGAACCTCCATCGAGGAGATCGCCGCCACCGCCCAGGTGTCCAAGCCGGTCGTGTACGAGCACTTCGGCGGCAAAGAGGGCGTGTACGCGGTCGTGGTCGACCGTGAGATGCAGAAACTGCTCGGTCTGATCACCGAGGCGCTGGCGGCCTCCCACTCCCTCATCAAGCTGGAGCGGGCGGCGCTGGCGCTGCTGCAGTACATCGAGGAGAGCAGCGAGGGCTTCCGGATCCTGGTCCGCGACTCCCACGCCGCCTCCGGCACGGGCACCTTCGCGAGCCTGATCAGCGAGATCGCCAGCCAGGTCGAGGACGTCCTCGCCGACGAGTTCTCCTCCCGCGGCTACGACCGGAAGCTGGCCCCCATGTACGCGCAGATGCTCGTCGGCATGGTGGCGCTGACCGGCCAGTGGTGGCTCGACGTCCGCAGGCCGGGCCGCGAGGAGGTCGCGGCCCACCTGGTCAACCTGGCGTGGAACGGCCTGACCGGCCTCAACCCGAACCCTCGGATCACCGCCGCGAGCGGCGCCGCCCCCTCGGCACCGCGCCCTTCGGAGAAGGAGCTGCGCGAGCTGGAGAAGATCCGTGAACGCGAGCTGAAAGAGGCGGAGAAGACCAGGTCCCGTGAGCTGAAGGAGGCCGAGAAGGCCCGGCTGCGGGAGCTGAAGGAGCGCGAACGGCTGCTCAAGGAGGCCGAGAAGGCCCGCGAGCGTGAGGACAAACTACGTCAGCGCGAGGCCCGGCTGGCCGAGCGGGCCGCGAAGCTGGAGCAGGTCGACCAGCCTGAGTGAGTCGTTGAGACGGCGTTAACGCTACGTTCAGTGTTTCGGGGCATATTACGTAATATGGCCGCCGAACTGCTTCAAGGTGGAAACGACCTGCCCCTGCCCCAGGAGCGGTTTCTCAACCGTGAGGAAAGCTGGCTTCAGTTCAACGAACGCGTCCTGGAGCTGGCCGAGGACGCCTCGCTCCCCCTGCTGGAGCGGGTGCGCTTCCTGGCGATCTTCGCCAGCAACCTCGACGAGTTCTTCCGCGTCCGGGTGGCGGGTCTCAAACGCCGGATGGCGACAGGACTGCTGCTGCGGACGAAAAGCGGCCTCAAACCCCGCGAAGAACTCGCCAGAATCGCCACCATCGCCGGGGATCTCGCCACCAGGCACGCGGCCGTCTTCCACAAGATGATCCTGCCCCAGCTCGCCGGTGAGGGCATCGAGATCGTCCGCTGGGACGACCTCGGCCGCGAGGAGCGCACCGAACTGCGCAAACTGTTCCGCGAGCGGATCCGCCCCGTGCTCACTCCGCTGGCCGTCGACCCCGCGCACCCCTTCCCCTACATCTCCGGCCTCAGCCTCAACCTGGCCGTCGTCGTGCGCAACCCGGCCACCGGCCACACCGTCTTCGCCCGCGTCAAGGTCCCGCCGCAGCTACCGCGTTTCGTCACCGCGTCGAAGGACCGGTTCGTCCCCCTCGAAGATGTGATCGCCGCCCACCTCGGCCAGTTGTTCAAGGGCATGGAGATCGTCCAGCACCACGTCTTCCGCGTCACCCGCAACGAGGACCTCGACGTGGACGAGGACGTCACCGAGAACCTCATGCAGGCCCTGGAGAAGGAACTGCTCAAACGCCGGTTCGGCCCGCCGGTCCGGCTTGAGGTCGAGGACACCATCACCCCCGAGGTGCTGGACCTGCTGGTCGACGAACTCGCCGTCGCGCCGCACGAGATCAACCGCATCGCCGGACCGCTCGACCTGACCGGCCTGCACGCCATCGCCGACCTCGACCGGGGCGAGCTCAGCTACCGGCCGTTCGTGCCCGCCGAGGCCGTCCACGCCGAGGACGACGTGTTCTCCGTACTGCGCGAGCGCGACGTGCTCCTGCACCACCCGTACGACTCGTTCGCCACCAGCGTCCAGCGCTTCATCGAGGAGGCCGCCGCCGACCCGCGCGTCCTGGCGATCAAGCAGACCCTCTACCGCACCAGCGGCGAGTCGCCCATCGTGGACGCCCTCATCGACGCCGCCGAGGCGGGCAAGCAGGTCGTGGTCGTGGTGGAGATCAAGGCCCGCTTCGACGAGCACGCCAACATCTCCTGGGCCCGCAAGCTGGAGCGGGCCGGCTGCCACGTCGTCTACGGCGTCGTCGGCCTGAAGACCCACTGCAAACTCGCCCTCGTCGTACGGCAGGAGCCCTCCGGCGAGCTACGCCGCTACTGCCACATCGGCACCGGCAACTACAACCCCAAGACCGCCAGGCAGTACGAGGACTTCGGCCTGCTGACCTCGGACCCGCTCGTCGGCGAGGACGTCACCGACCTGTTCATCCACCTGACCGGCTACTCCAACCACTCCGCCTACCGCCGCCTGCTGGTCGCCCCGCACTCACTGCGCGGCGGCCTGCTGGCCAGGATCGAGCGGGAGATCGCCCACCAGCAGGCGGGCCGCCCCGCCCGGATCCGGATCAAGACGAACTCCCTGGTGGACGAGCCCATGATCGACGCCCTCTACCGGGCCTCGCGGGCCGGCGTCCCCATCGACATCTGGGTGCGCGGCATCTGCATCCTGCGTCCGGGCGTCCCCGGCCTGTCGGAGACCATCCGGGTGCGCTCGATCCTGGGACGCTTCCTTGAGCACTCGCGCGTCTACGAGTTCGGGCTGGGCCGCCGCCCCGAGGTGTGGATCGGCAGCGCCGACCTCATGCGCCGCAACCTCGACCGCCGCGTCGAGGCCCTGGTCAAGGTCACCGGCCAGCAGCACAGGGCGTACCTGATCGACCTGATGGACCTGGCCATGGCCGACACCACCAACGCCTGGTGGCTGAACCCCGACGGCACCTGGGTCCGCCACCACGGCGAGGACCTGCAAAGTCATCTCATCGGCACGCGCCGCTGGAGAACCGTTGACGACTGACATCATCCGGGCGGCCGGAGCGGTGGTCTGGCGGGGCCACCCACGCGATCCCGAGGTCGCCCTCGTCCGCCGCGACCGCTACGACGACTGGACCTTCCCCAAGGGCAAGCTCAAGCGCGGCGAGCACGTCATCGCCGCCGCCGTGCGCGAGGTACGCGAGGAGACCGGCCTCACCGTACGGCTCGGCCGCGCGCTGCCGTCCGTCCACTACGAGGCGCACGACGGGCCCAAACGGGTCGACTACTGGGCCGCCCAGGTGGCGGACGAGCACCCGTTCGAGCCCGACGCCGAGGTCAGCGAGCTGGCCTGGCTGCCCGTCGGCGCGGCACGAGCCAGGCTCACCTACCCGTGGGACGGCGCGCTGCTGGACGCGCTCGCGGCGGAGCCGCTGGAGACCGTACCGCTGGTCCTGGTACGGCACGGCTCCGCCGGATCCCGCCACCACTGGGACGGCGACGACGGACTGCGCCCCCTCGACGCCGACGGGCGCGCCCAGGCGGAGACGATCGCCCGGGTGCTGCCCGCCTACCGGCCGGAGCGGCTGCTGAGTTCGCCGAGCCGCCGGTGCGTGGAGACGCTGGAGGCGTACTCGGCGGAGATCTCCACCGACCCGCTGCTCAGCGAGGAGCACTGGGACCCGGACCGGACCACCGCCCTGGTCTCCAGACTGACCACGGCGGCGGCCGTGTGCAGCCACGGCAAGGTGCTGCCGCAGCTCATCTCCGCGCTCGCCGGGGCCGAGTTGCCGCTGCGCAAGGGGGCTTTCGCCGTACTGCACCGGCTGGAGGGGCGGACCGTGAGCGTCGAGGTCTACTACAGCAGTTCGTGAACGGCCCGCAGGGTACGTTCCCAGACCTTCGGGAAGTCGGCGTGCGCCTGTTCGGCGTGCGCCCGCTCGATGCCGACGAGCACCCCGTAGGTGAAGGTGTCCTCTCCCGCCTGCCGCGCGCTCTCGGCCTCCTCGGCCAGCGTCTCCTGCGCGACGACGCCGTCCTGGTACAGCCCCAGCACCTCCTGGACGTTCTCCGCGTGCTTGGCCAGCGGCTTCATGCCGAGCGCCTCGGCGGTGTACCTGGCCCGTTTGGCGGCTTTGCGCACGTCGTGCATGGCGATCTCGCGGCGTTCCTCGTCCTCGATGGCCTGGGCGGCGTCGTAGGAGGCGGTCACCCGGTGCCAGTTCGCGGCGGCCACGCCCGCGAGCGTCGGTCCCTCCGTGCGTCCCGCCTTCTTGGTCAGCTCGGGGCGGACGAGCAGGTCGTCGAGGGTGTTCAGCAGCGCGTAGTAACGCTCGCCGCTCAACGCCTCCCTGATGTGCCCGTACGCCTCCTGCTCGCGGGCCAGCAGGTCGTCGTCCAGGCGGGTCCTGATCGGGCCCGTGACCAGCTCGGACGGCAGTCCGCGCAGGTGCCCGGCGAACCTGGCCCTGATCACCTCCAGGTCGCGGACCTCCCCGAGCACGTTCCCGAGCCAGCGCAGTTCCTCCTGTACGGCCTGCGTCCCGGTCACGATGGTCTTGAACGCCTTGAACGCGCTGCGCATCCGGCGGGCCGCGACCCGCATCTGGTGCACCGCGTCGTCCTCGGCCCGCCGTACCCGGGGGTCCTGCGACAGCAGCGCCGCGACCTGGCCCGCCAGGTAGGCCATGACGACGTGACCCGCCGTGCCCTCCTGCGTCGGCGGTCCGGGCCGGGGCGGCTGGTCGAGCAGCCGGGCGAGCTTGCTGGCCGACGGCGACGGGGTCGCGCCCGCCTTCCTGAGCCGTTTGCCGACCTTGGCGAGCACCGCCTCGTCCCCGGCTTCGAGGAGTTCGGCCTCGACCTCGCGCCAGCGTTCGACCTTGGGCTCGGTGCCGAAGACGGTTCCCTTGACGTGGTCGTCGGCGATCTCGACGAGATCACCGACCTTCCCGCTGACGACGGTGACGCTTCTGCGGGTGTCGAGCTCGGCGACCGCCTGCAGCGCGGCGCCCCTGGTGTAGGCGCGGACGAGTTCTTCCAGTTCCTCGGGGACGATCTTGGTGCTGCGGGTGAGCGGGTGGGTGATCTCCTGACGGACGCCCTTGGCCTTGGGCAGCTTCAGGTGCCACCCGGCGTCGGCGCCGCCGCGCCTGCGCCGCAGCGTCACGCCGCGCGCCGCGAGCCTCAGGTCGGGCGTGTCGTAGTAGAGGGCGACGAGCCGGTGGCTCTTGGGACCGCTCACGTCGCCGAGCTTCGTCAGGTCGGGTACGGCGTAGTCGGTGGGAACGTCGAACTTGTCCTCGATCTCGATGCCCACTGCACCTCGCAAAGAGTCCGATATCGGAACATCAGGTTAACTTCCCATAGCCGGTAGGTGTCCAGTTCAGGACACCTGCGCCACCACGAAGACGCGGCGGAACGGGAAGACCGTGCCGAACTCCCCTGCCGGATACGCCTCGGCGAGCAGGTCCCGGAGTTGCGTGCGGTACTCCTGTTGCTCCTGAGGCGTCAGCCGGTCCAGGACGGGCCGGAGCGTCGTCCCCGTGAGCCAGGTCAGCACCGCGTCCTCGCCTTGCAGGACCTGCGTGTACGTCGTCTCCCAGGCGTCCACCCGGCAGCCGAGGCCGCTCATCAGCTCCAGGTACGCGGGCGGGTCGTCCACGGGCGAGGGCCGGTCGAGGTCGCCCAGCCGCTCCCGCCACCGCTCGCTGCGGCAGAGTTCGCGGATCAGCCGGTGGCTCGGCGCGGCGAAGTTGCCCGGCACCTGGAAGGCCAGCCAGCCGCCCGGTGACAGCAGTTCGACCCAGTGGGCGAGCAGGTCACGGTGCGTGGGCACCCAGTGGAGGACGGCGTTGGAGACGAGCACGTCCACAGGGCGGTCGGGGCGCCAGAGGGTCACGTCGGCCACCGTGTAGCGGCCTTCCGGGACGTTCTCCCGCGCCGTCGCGATCATCGCGGGCGAGGAGTCGAAGCCCTCGACCGTCGCGTGCGGCCATCGGCGGGTGAGTTCCGCCGTCGATTCCCCTGTCCCGCAGCCCGCGTCGACGACATAATCAGGCTGGTCGGCCTGGATGCGCGCGATCAGTTCGAAGAACGGCCGCGCACGCTCGTCGGCGTATCGGGAGTACGTGGACGGGTCCCAGATATCTCTCGACATAAAGATAGTTGATACCGAGATATATATCTCGATGTCAAGATAGTACACTGCTGCCATGAGCGAAGCGCAGCGCCCCGAGGACGAGGTCGACCGACTCGTCGCCGCCTGGCGAACCGAACGGCCCGACCTCGACGTCGAACCCCTCCAGGTGCTGTCACGCGTGTCCCGCCTCGCCAAACACCTCGACCGGGCGCGGCGGGCCGCCTTCGCCGAACACGACCTCGAACCGTGGGAGTTCGACGTGCTCACCGCGCTGCGGCGAGCGGGCAAACCGTACGAGTTGTCGCCCGGGACCCTCCTGCGCGCCACCCTCGTCACCTCGGGCACCATGACCAACCGGATCGACCGCCTGGCCCAGGCCCAACTCGTGCGCCGCCGCCCCGACCCGGAGGACCGCAGAGGCGTCCTCGTGTCGCTGACCGAAAGAGGTCAGCAGCGCGTGGACGCCGCCTTCGCCGACCTGCTGCGCCGTGAGCACGACCTGCTGGTCGGACTCGGCGGCGCCGAACAGGCAGTTCTCGCCGGACTTCTGCGTACCCTGCTGACGCCGTTCGACACCTGATCACTCCCCGAGGCGGTCGGCGAGTTCCATCCAGTCGGCCTCCACCGCCGACACCTGGCCCTGGATCTCCTTCAGCTCGGCATCCAGCGAACCCAGCTTGGCGTAGTCGCTGGCCGCCTCGGCCATCCGCGCGTGCAGCCGCGACTCCTGCTCGTGGAGCTTGTCGAGCTGGCGCTCCAGCCGGTTCAGCTCCTTGCGCAGTTCCCGCTCCTCCTTGGCCGAGCGGCCCGCCGACACCGGCTCGACCGCCGCCACCGCCTCCGGGGGCATGCCCGCACGGGCCGTCACCGCGTTGCCCGCCGCCCGCCGTTCGAGATACTCCTCCACCCCGCCGGGCAGCATCGACAGCTTCCCGTCACCGAGCAACGCGACGCACCGGTCGGCCACCCGCTCCAGGAAGTAGCGGTCGTGCGTCACCAGCACGAGCGTGCCGGGCCAGCCGTCGAGCAGGTCCTCCAGCTCGTTGAGCGTCTCGATGTCGAGGTCGTTGGTCGGCTCGTCGAGCAGGAGCACGTTGGGGTCGTCCATGAGCAGCCGCAGCAACTGCAACCGGCGCCGCTCGCCGCCCGACAACTCGCCGACGACCTTCCACTGCGCCTCGCCCTTGAAGCCCAGGCGCTCCAGAAGCTGCGACGCCGTCCATTCGCGCTTGCCGACCGTGATGTACTTACGGATCTCCTCGACCGTCTCCAGCACCCGCCGCTGCGGGTCGAGTTCGGCCAGTTCCTGCGACAGGTGCGCGAGCCGCACCGTCTTGCCGCGCACGACCCGCCCCTCGTCAGGCCGTACGGTGTCGGCGAGCAGCCGCAGCACCGACGACTTGCCCGAGCCGTTCACGCCGATGAGCCCGATCCGGTCACCCGGGCCGAACTGCCATGTGCACTCGTCGAGCACCAGCGGGCCGCTTCCGGGACCGCCCGCGTGCAGCGTGACGTTCTCCAGGTCGTACACCGTCTTACCGAGCCGCGCCGTCGCGAACTTGACCAGTTCCACGCTCTCCCGAGGCGGCGGCTCGTTCGCGATCAGCGCCTGGGCGGCCTCGATGCGGAACTTCGGCTTCGACGTCCGCGCGGGCGGGCCCCTGCGCAACCAGGCGATCTCCTTGCGCATGAGGTTCTGCCTGCGCTCCTCCGCGGCCTGGGCGATCCTGGCCCGCTCGGCCTTCGCCAGCACATAGGCCGCGTAACCGCCCTCGTAGCGCTCGACCCGGCCGTCCACGACCTCCCACGTGCGCATCGACACGGCGTCGAGGAACCACCGGTCGTGCGTCACCACCACCAGCGCGCTCCTGCGCGCCGCCAGATGCCCGGCCAGCCACGCGATCGCCTCGATGTCGAGGTGGTTCGTGGGCTCGTCCAGCATGATCAGCTCGTGCTCGTCGACGAGCAGTTTGGCCAGCGCGGTGCGCCGCCGCTCACCGCCCGACAACTCACCGACCCGGGAGCCCAGGTCGAGGTCGCCGATGAGGTTCGCGAGGATCTCGCGTACGCCCTGGTCGCCCGCCCACTCGTGCTCTGCCCGCACACCGAGGACGATCTCACCCACCGTCGCCGCTGGGTCCATCGTGTCCTGCTGCGAGAGGAATCCGACCCGAAGGCCCCGATTGTGCGTCACCCGGCCGGTGTCGGGGCGCAGCAGGCCCGCGAGCACGGACAGCAGCGTCGTCTTGCCGCCACCGTTACGGCCCACGACGCCGACGCGTTCACCGGCGGCGATGCCCAGGGAGACGTCGTGGAGGAGCGGCTTGGGGCCGTAGGCGTGGGAGACTGACTCAAGATTGACCAAATTCATCGCAGTACCAGCGTATCGGCTCCGCCCGGCTGGTGTTCCGCCGTCTGGATCGTGCACCACCGACATCCTGATCCAGGGTGCCGCCCAGGAACTTGGTGCCGGACACAACGCACGTGGTACGGCTCACCCGGTGCCGCTCACCCGGCGCGACCCACGCGGTGCGGCTCACGCGGTGCGGCCGAGATTCGATTTCCGGCCCATTAGGCGTCCCTGCGCTGCAGCAGTACCGCGCCTGCCGCGACCGTCACGGCCACCCACACCAGGTACACCCCGAACCCGCTCAACGGGCCCAGGTACTCGTTGCTCTGGCCCGAGACGATCAGCGCTCCGGCGTTCGTGGTGAAGTAACTGGCCACGACCGGGCCCCACTCGGGCGGAAGCTGGCCGGACAACGTGGGCAGGAACTGCATCAGCGCGATAACTGTGACGATCGCGCCCGGCGTGTGCCTGATCACCGTACCCAGCCCCAGGCCGAACAGCCCGCACGCCATGAGGTACAGGCCCGCCCCCGTGACGGCCCGCACCACCTCGCCCATGTCCACCGACGGCGGCTGGGACACCAGCAGCCCGGCACCCACCGCGACCACGGAGGCCACCAGCGAGACGACCAGCGCCACCCCGGCGAATGCCAGGATCTTGGCCGTCAGCAGACGCATCCGCCGAGGAACGGCGGTGAGCGAGGTACGGATCCCGCCGGTACGGTACTCGCCGGAGATCACCAGCACGCCCAGTGTGGCCATGGACAGCGAGGCGAACATCGTCCCGCTGACGCTCATCGAGACCGCTTCGTCGCCCGTGATCGGGCCCCTTCCGGACGCCTCGTTCACGACGTGCAGCAGAATCGAGAAACCCACCATCAGGATGGCGGTGACGGCCAGCGTCCACACCGTGGAGCGGACCGAACGGATTTTGGTCCATTCGGACCGGATGACGTCGATCATGCTTCAAGCGTCCCGCTGCGGCGAGCCGTTTTCGTCCTGCTCAGGAACCGTTCTTCGGGACGGTCCCCTAGGAGCCTGCTCCTACGCTCCAGGTCGCACGACCGAAGCGGACCGAACCGGACCGAACCGGACCGAACCTCCTGGCCGACTCAACCCACGCAAGCACCTGCGGCTTCGCGCCAACCCACCAACGGTCAGCAGCGGCGCGCGGCGACTGGTGAGCACGCCCGGCACTGCATCCGCATCGGCCGTGTCGGCAACCACGGCAGACACAGCGCTCAAAGCAGCGCACGCCCCGTAACACACCACCCAAGGCGACCGGCCCCGCGAGCCGGAACCGGATTTCAACCACGCCCGACCATGTGGTCCCACCAGCGCAGGAAGTCCGCGACCGCGCGGGGCTGGCGGGCCAGCCGTACGAGGAGGGAGGGGACGGACGGCAGCGCGCGCAGCAGTTCGGCCGTGGACGGACGGTGGTCGCCGCCACGCGAGTCGCATCCAGCACCAACTGCCCGGTCAGCACCCCACGAATCAAGCCACCGGCAGCGCACGACCCCGAAATCCGAACACCAGGACAGGCACAGCACTCAAAGTGGCGCACACCCCGTTGCGCACCGTTCGAGGCGACCGGCCCAGGCCACACCCTGGCTCCCGCCGAGCCTCTTCATCAAAGACCCGTAATGGTGCCTGCGAGAAAGTCGGTGCCCTAGTGACGGCCCATTCGGTGCTCTTGTGACCACCCCACGCGGTGCCCTCGCAACCGCCCACCCGGCGCCCTACTGACACCCACCCGGTGCCCTCGTACCGCCCAAGGCCGACGCCCATCATCGCGCGTACTGCCCGCGATGGCGGAGCGACAGGTTCCGGCTCACCCGGTCAGACGAGTTGGGCCCCTCCGACGGGACCATACGCGGTGGAGGTCGATCGGCAGACCCCCGTGCCCGCGATGGCGGCGGCGAGATCCGCCGCATGCTCCGCATCCGCCGCGAGGAACGCACACGTCGGCCCGGATCCTGACACGAGCGAACCCAGTGCCCCGAACTCCCGCCCGGCCTCCAGCGTGCGTGCCAGGCTGTGCCGCAGCATCAGCGCGGCAGGCTGCAGGTCGTTGACCAAGGCGTCACCGAGCGCCCGCGCGTCGCCGGTGCGCAACGCTGCCAGCAGCGGCTCGCTGACCTGCGGCCATGCCACCTGTTCGCCGCTCGCCTCACGGATACGGTCGCACTCGCGATACACCGTGGCCGTCGAGAGCCCGCCGTCGGCGACGGCGAGCACCCAGTGGAACGTGCCGTTGGTCTCCAGTTCGCTGAGCTGCTCACCACGCCCCGTGCCGATGGCCGTCCCCCCGATCATCGAGAACGGTACGTCACTGCCCAGATCAGCGGCGATCTCCATGAGGTCGTCGAGCGGCAGCCCGATCCCCCACAGCTCGTTGCACGCGACCAGCGCACCCGCCGCGTCGGCGCTGCCACCGGCCATGCCGCCTGCCACGGGGATCGCCTTACGAATCACCAGATCGACGCCGTACGCCCGCCCGGCGTGCTTGGCCAGCGCACGTGCGGCCTGGATGGCCAGGTTGCTGTCGTCGACGGGGACCAGTTCGGCGGACTCCCCGCTCACCCTGACGCTCAGCCGCTCGGACTCCCTGGCTTCCACCTCGTCGAAGATCGAGACCGCGTGGAAAACGTTCACGAGATCGTGGTAGCCGTCGTCCCGAAGCGGACCCACGGAAAGTTGCACGTTGACCTTGGCGGGCACCCGTACGGTCACCGAACTCATCGATCTCTTTCCACTTTCATCGCCTCGGATTCAAGGATGTCGATCGTAGCGGGGCAGACCCGCCCGCCGACCAAGGTCTCAACACGTTGTCCGACTCAACCCTAATTGTCACCCTGGTAAATCCGACGGCCATGACGAATATCACCGTGGATGCTCTCCATATCGCAATCGCCACATATCTCTCCCCCACGCAGTCATGGGCGACGTCCACGACCACCCTCGCACCCATGAGCGACATCCACGACCACCTTCGCAGCCATGGGCGACATCCACGACCACGTTCAGGCGATGCACTTCACACGCAGACCCACCGCCCACCTCCCCAGCCCCGCCTCCCCTTCCTCGATGCCATGGACAGCCCTGACGACCACGTCCACGCAATTGAGTCGTCCACAAACTGGCGAGATCCCTCAACCATCGTCGAGTGGGGTGGCGAGTTGAGACAGTCGCCTCCGTTAGGCCGGCTGAGTCGGCGGAACCGGGGGCGCGTTGAGCCCGGCCGGGTCAACTGGGCATTGGCTAGGGCGACACCGATCGTCCGGAAGAGTCTGGAGTCAACCGGGCCAGCCCAGCCGTGCCCGTGAGCCGACCCGGCCGGGGCACTGCGGGTCGGCCCAATTGGGCATCGTGGACCGGCCCGACTGGGACATCGTGGATCGCCTCAGCAGGGCATCAGCGGTTGGCCCGACCGGAGTACCGCAGGCCACCCCAGCCGGCGCACCACGAAGTTGCCCGCCTCAACCCGAGCCCCGCAAACCGAGCCAACCAAACCACCACAAGCCACCCCAACCAGCACACCACGAAATTGCCCACCCCAACCCAAGCCCCGCAAACCGAACCAACCAAACCACCACAAGCCACCCCAACCAGCACACCACGAAATTGCCCACCCCAACCCAAGCACCACAGACCGAACCAACCACCACCACGGGGTTGGCCACCCCGACCCGGGCCACCGCGAGCAGATCCAACCGGAACGCCGCAAACCAGCTCTGCTGGGCGCAGCGGGCAGGCCGCCCCAACCGGGGCATTGTGGGCGGCCCGAGTGGGGACTACGGGTTGACCCGGTCTGGGCACTACACAGTGCGGAGACGCTGACCGAGATCGGCGGTGGAGCACTTCTGCGGTCCGTCAGGAAGGGCGGACGGCACCACGGAAGGTGGATCTGAAGTACGTCGAACCGAGGAAGGGGGTCTTTCTGACGACATCTCCGGTCTTGGGGGCGTGGATCATGGTGCCTCGGCCGACGTACAGGCCGACGTGCGTTGGATCACCGGAACCGCCACCGAAGAAAACGAGATCGCCTCTGCGAAGGTCCTTCAACGTGATGCGGCGGCCCTGACGGAACTGAGCTCCGGTGTGGCGGGGCAGCTTCACACCTGCCTGCGACCAGGCATAGAGGGTGAGGCCGCTGCAGTCGAAGCCGGTGGTTCGTGCGCCGCGCCCCACGCCCCGGGTCGGGCCGGTGGGAGACCCGCCACCCCAAGAGAACGGGATGCCGAGCTGACGCAGGGCCGCCCTGGCGGCTACCTCGCCTCTGGCGGATATCACGCTTCCAGACGTCGGAACTGACCTCTTGGCGCCCACCCTCGCGGCCGACCGCGTGGTGACAGACCTCAGAGTCGACCGCTTGACGCCCACCCTCAGAGCTGACCGCTTGACGCCCACCCTCGCGACCGACCGCATGGTGACAGACCTCGGAGTCGAATGCTGACTGTCGGCACGCAGTCTCGGCCAGTCGCCGCCGCTTCCTGAATACGAGCGCTTGCGGTCGCCGTGCAAAGTCCTCCGCTCGCCATTGGCCCCCAAGTTGTCGGCCTGCGAAGTCGACCTCTCGCCATCGGCCTGCAGATCCGACCGCCAGCCGTCAGCGCGAGTGAGGAGCCACTCACCATCCACGTGGGTAAGCGACCACTCGCCGGCGACTTGGACGGACGACCGCTCACTGTCGACTTGCAGGAGCGACCGCTTGCCGTCGGCCCGCAGGGGCCGCCACGTGCCGTCGGCCGGAAGAGTCGATTGCCTGGTGTCGGCCCTCATGAGCAACCGCTCGTCGCCGGCCGCAGATATGTAGGCCGCGTCATGCGAACTCACGCCGGACAGGGAGCCTGCACCGGACACGGAGCCCGTATGGGGCACGGAGAAGACCGTGCCAGGCACGGGGAAGATGCCTGCTGCGGACTCGTCCGGTGGTGCGAGAGCCTCTGACGTGGAGCGTGTCTGTGACTCGGGAGCCGCTGGCATGAAGGAGGTCTCTGACTCGGGAGCCTCTGGTGCGGAGCGGACCCCTGAGGCGGGAGCCACTGACACAGAACGGACCCCTGACGCGGAAGCCACTGACACAGAACGGACCCCTGACGCGGAAGCCACTGACACAGAACGGACCCCTGACGCGGGGGTCGGGGTGGGCACGGGCCTGGGCGCAGGCTCGGCATCTGGCACCGGCGGCGTGGGGTGGGCGGAGGCGAAGTGAGCGCCGGAAACTGCTTCGCGCTCGCGGCGGGTGCGCTCGCGCACAGCGGCTGTGTGGCTGAGCACGTGGCGGTGGTGTCGGAATCTCTCCTCGAAGACCGGGAGATGGCTGGGGTGAACGACGAGGGCTGTGGTCTTGATGCGGACTTTGGGTGGGGTGCGCCGAAGTTCGGAGGGGTCGGCGTTCGATCGGTCGTGGGCGGGGTCTGGTGCGGTGGGATCGGGCTTCTCGGACACAACCCACCGCGCCATGCGAACACGCTCGGGCACAACCCACTGCACAAGGTGACCGCGCTCGGACAGGACCCGCTGCGGAAGGTGGACACTTCCGGGCACGAACCGCTGCGCCGGGTGAACGCGCTCAGACACAAGCCGCCGCGCGAGGTGGCTACTTTCGGGCACGAACCACCGCGCGAGGTGGACGCGCTCGGGCACAACCCACCGCGCCAAGCGGACGCTTTCGGGTACAGCCCATCGCGCGAGGTGGACGCTTTCGGGCACAGCCCATCGCGCGAGGTGGACGCGCGTGGGTATGGAGCGGTGGAAGGCGGACACGAATGGCCGAGGCGGCCGCTCTGGGGCCTGAGCGGGCGCTGTGCAGATCTGCCTGGGCACAGCGGTGGCCAGGTGGTTGAGAGGCGTTTCGGGTCTCAGGGTGAACGGTGAGCGGCTCGATGTCGATGTGGTCGGCGAGGTGTGCGGCGGCATCGACGGATGGTTGGAGGCCACCGAGATAT
This sequence comes from Nonomuraea longicatena, assembly GCF_039525605.1. Taxonomy (NCBI): domain Bacteria; kingdom Bacillati; phylum Actinomycetota; class Actinomycetes; order Streptosporangiales; family Streptosporangiaceae; genus Nonomuraea; species Nonomuraea longicatena. The sequence goes on from NZ_BAAAHQ010000027.1 coordinate 64,083, forward strand.
CGAGGGGGCAGTTCGACATCGCCGTTGGGGCAGCCATGAGGGCGGCCAGGACGCCTCCGGTCAGGGTGAGCCGCTTGAGGCGGCAGGAGCATGTGGTCATCGACGGCCTCCCGTGAAGGGCGTTGCGGGTGGGAGGTCAGGATCGAACGCCGGGCGGGCCCTTCGGGAAGCAGAACGGGATTCTGTGGATGAGTGTGTGACGCCAGGAGCGGGCTGTGGATAACGGCGCCGGAAGGGTGGTGCTCCTCCATGCGCTGCCAGGGATCGCGGTCAGGTTCGCCGCGCCGACCCGAAGCCCGAGCTCCCGCACAGCCTCACCCCGCCAGGAATCACGGTCAGCGCCGACCCGAAGCCCGAGTCCCCGCACAGCCTCACCCCGCCAGGAATCACGGTCAGCGCCGACCCGAAGCCCGAGTCCCCGTACGGCGTCCGGTTCTTGCAAGACGGGTAAGTGGCCTGGTCAGAGGATAGGAGACAGGCAACCCACGGGCCTTTCCGAGGAAGGTTGCGGGACATCACGAAACGGATATCGAGGTGCGACATGGCCATAGACATCGCAGTGATCCAGGATTTCATGGCTGGGCATGCGAGAGTCCTCGACCGGCGGCGGTTCGAGCTCATCACCGGCGGCGGCCACCCCTCCGGCGTACTGGCTGCTTTGGATGGTTACAGAAACCCGGACGGCGGGTACGGCTGGGGCCTGGAGGCCGACCTCCGCGCCCCGGAGAGCCAGCCCGGAGCGGCGCTGCACGCGTTCGAGGTGTTCGAGGAGATCGCACCCGCGACGAGTCCGCATGCCGCAGCGCTGTGCGATTGGCTGGAGTCCGTGTCGCTGCCCGACGGCGGCGTGCCGTTCGCGCTGCCGATGGCCAGTGGGGCGGCCACGGCTCCGTGGTGGCGCGGGGCGGACACGGCGGGCTCGTCGTTGCAGATCACGTCGGTGACGGCCGCAGCCGCGCATCGGGTGGCCGCGCACGATCCGGACGTCGCCCGGCATCCTTGGCTGGAGCGGGCGACCCGCTACTGCCTGGACGCCATCGCGGCCATGGACACGGCGCCGCCCGCGTACGTGCTGTTGTTCGCCGTACGGTTCCTGGACGCCGTCCACGAGCGGCATCCGGAGGCGGCGGACCTGCTCAAGCGGCTCGCCCAGTACATCCCGGCCGACGGGCGGGTACATGTCGAGGGCGGGACGGAGGACGAGGCGCTGCGCCCGCTGGATTTCGCGCCGGAGCCCGGACGCCCTGCGCGGGAGCTGTTCGCCGCCGACGTGATCGCGGCGGATCTGGACCGGGTGATCGCCGAGCAGCGGGACGACGGCGGCTGGGAGGTCGACTACCTCAAGGTCTCCCCGTCGGGCGTGCTGGACTGGCGCGGCTACGCGACCGTGCGCGCCGTGAGCCTGCTGGCCGCCAACGGACGGCTTCAGGCGCGCCCCTGACGCGACAGGCCGGCGGGGCCTCAGGCGGGCGGCTGGGAGGGGGTGTTCTCCGCGATTCTGGCGAAAGCCTCGACGTCGATCTGCTCGCCGCGCGCCGACGGGTCCACGCCCGCCGCCCTGAGCGCCTCCTCCGCCCGCGCCGGGGATCCGGCCCACCCCGACAGCGCCGCCCGCAGCGTCTTACGGCGCTGCGCGAACGCCGCATCGATGACGGCGAACACCTGCCGACGGGTGGCCGTCGTGGTGGGCGGCTCGCGGCGGGTGAAGGCCACCAGCCCGGAGTCGACGTTCGGCACCGGCCAGAAGACGGTACGGCCCACCGGCCCGGCCCGCCGCACATCCGCGTACCAGGCGGCCTTGACCGACGGCACGCCGTACACCTTGGATCCGGGCCCGGCCGCCAGCCTGTCGGCCACCTCGGACTGGACCATCACCAGCCCCTTCCGCAGCGACGGAAGCACCTCAAGCAGGTGAAGCACCACAGGCACCGCGACGTTATACGGAAGGTTCGCCACCAACGCTGTCGGCAAATATCCGGACAAGTGGGTGGGGGTTAGTTTCAGCGCGTCCGCCTCCACCACCGTCAGCCGGTCACCGAGCCCCCGCGCCGCCACCGTGACCGGCAACTGCCCCGCCAGCACCGGGTCGATCTCGACCGCGACCACATGCCGCGCCGCCCCCAGCAGCGCCAGCGTCAGCGATCCCAGCCCAGGACCGACCTCGATGACCACATCGTCGGCCTCGACCTCGGCCACCCGCACGATCCGGCGTACGGTGCCGCCGTCGATCACGAAGTTCTGCCCCAGTTTCTTCGTAGGACGAAGATCGAGCTTCTCCGCCAGACTGCGAATCTCCACCGGGCCCAACAGGTCCATCATCCAACCAGTCTCCCGCACCGGCGAACCACCCAGGTCGAACGGGGCCCGGCTCACCGCCCGAACAGCCGCCCGCCGCAGTGTGGCCACTGCCCCTGCCATCGTCCCTGAACCCGCTGATAGAGCAGTTGCGCCCGATAGGTCTGCTCCTCCGGCGGCCACGCGCTCGGCACTCCGCCCCCGCCCACGGCCCGCCAACTGTCCAGGCTGAACTGGTACAACCCGTAATACGGCCCCGCCGCGTTGTACGCCCTGGGATTCCCCCGCGACTCGCAGGCCGCCAGCGCCGCCCAGTCCAGCCGCGCGACCTCCGGCGCGACCAGTACCACCCGCTCCGGCTCCACCCTGATCACCACCCCCTGCCGGGGAAAACTCGACGGCTCCGGCGTCACCCGGTACCCGCGCGGCGCCCGGATCCGCTCCTGCGCCAGCACCTGCCGTACGGTTCCCGCCGTCGTCCGCGCCCACCGCCGTCTCCCGTCGGCGACGATGAGCACCCGGCGCTCGGTGTAGACCGTCAGCGACATCCCCGACAGCGGCACCGCCTCGCCGAGTTCGGCCGACAGCCGCCCGGCCACACCGCCGATCTCCAGTTCGTCGAGCGCGTCACCGACGTTCGTCGCGGTGACCACCCGGTGGCTGGTCCGCCCGTCGACGGTCAGCCGTACCGGCCGGGCCCGCTTGACCACGACGGTGGCCCCGTCGGCGAGGTCCTGCTGCGCGCCCAGGCTGAGGTAGTCGCCGAACCCGACGGTGACCCCCGCGTCGGACAGCAGTTCGTGCACCGACCCGGCGAAGCTGCGCACGGCGACGGCCTCGCCGTCGACGACGAGCCTGATGTCCTTGGCCAGGCTCGCCGCCCCCACCAGCGCTCCCGCGGCCGCCGCTGCGGCCAGGCAGAGCACCGGTGTCCACGGCGAGCGCCAGGGAATCCGAGGGCGCGGCGCACGCCTCTTCCCACGCACGGGCTACCTCCAGTTGGACCGGAGCGCCCGAGGCTAGCGGTTGGTGACCGTGCGTAGCCACCGATTCACGAGAAGTCGCCGAAGACGGTCGTGCCGTTGGCGCTGATCGCCTCGCACAACGCCTTCGGCTCGACGCCCTTGACCTCGGCGAGGCAGCGGACGATCAGCGGGATGAGGTAGGGCGCGTTGGGCTTGCCCCGGTGGGGCACCGGCGGGAGGTACGGCGCGTCGGTCTCGACCAGCAGCAGTTCGGTCGGCGCGACCGAGGCCGCCGCGCGGAGGTATCCGGCGTTCTTGTACGTAACCGGGCCCGAAAAAGACATGAAATATCCGGCATCGGCGCACTTCTTGGCCAGCTCCGCGTCACCGGAGAAGCTGTGGAACACCACGACCTCCGGAGCGCCCTCGGCGGCCAGCACCTTCAGCACGTCGTCGTGCGCGTCCCGATCGTGGATCACCAACGCCTTGCCCGTGCGTTTGGCGATCTCGATGTGCGCCCGGAAACTCGCATGCTGATCGTCGCGCGAGGCCCAGTCGCGGTAGTAATCGAGCCCGGTCTCCCCCACCGCGCGCACGACCTCACGCCGCGCCAGTTCCTCGATCTCCGCCAGCACCTCGGGCGTCGCCTTGCCCGAGTCGTTGGGATGGATCGCGACCCCGGCGTACACACCTGCGTGCTCGGCCGCGACCTGGCAGTTCCAGCGTGAGGACGCCAGGTCGTAGCCGATCGTCACCAGCCGCGTGACGTTGACCGCGCGGGCCTGCGCCACGATGCTCTCGATGGACGCGGCCGCGGCCTGGGCGGCCAAGGCCACGGGATCTCCGGAGGACGCCTGCCGGTCGCCCACCATGATGTCGAGATGGCAGTGGCTGTCGAACACCTCGGCGGGCAACGGCTCCGGGGCGGGCGGCGCCTGGCTCACGCCTGGCCGTCCGGGTTGCCCAGCCTGCCGAGTTCCTCGTCCACGACCTTCGGGTCGAGCTTCTTGAACAGCGGGACCGGCGGTGCCAGCGGGGTGCCCGGACGGATCGGCCGGTGCTCCCAGCGCGCGCCGTCGCGGTAGTCGCCCGTGATCACGGGGTACGGCGTGCCGCCGTCCTCGTCGACCTCATGGATCTCCGGCATGCCCGACCACACGCCCTCGCCGCCGAGCATCGCGTGGACCTTGTTGGACGACGACGGCAGGAACGGCGTCAGCAGCGTCTTGGCGTCGTCGACCACCTGCAGCGCGGTGAACAGGATCGACTTCTGCCGCTCAGGGTCGTCCTTGATCTTCCAGGGCTCCTGCTCGGCGAGGTACTTGTTGGCGTCGCGGACCACGTCGAACGCCTCGGTGATCGCGTTCTTGAAGCGCGAGCGGTTCAGCTCGGCACCCACCGGCGCGAACGCCTTGCGGGAGCGTTCGAGCAGGTGGCGGTCGGCGTCGGTGAGCTGGCCCGCCTCCGGGACGGCGCCGAAGTTCTTGGCCGCCATCGAGATCGACCGGTTGACCAGGTTGCCCCAGGCCGCGACCAGCTCGCCGTTGTTGCGGTTGACGAACTCCTGCCAGGTGAAGTCGGTGTCCTGGTTCTCAGGGCCGGCGACCGCGATGTAGTAGCGCAGCGCGTCGGCGTCGTAGCGGGCGAGGAAGTCGCGGACGTAGATGACGACCTGGCGCGAGGAGGAGAACTTACGGCCCTCCATCGTCAGGAACTCGCTCGACACGACCTCGGACGGCACGTTCAGCGCGCCCAGCGAGCCGGGGGTGCCGCCCTTGGCGCCGACGCCGCTGTAGCCGTAGAGCATGGCGGGCCAGATCTCGGCGTGGAAGACGATGTTGTCCTTGCCCATGAAGTAATAACCACGGGCGTCGGGGTTCTGCCACCACTGCCGCCAGGCGTCGGGGTCGCCGCTGCGGCGGGCCCACTCGACGCTCGCGCTCAGGTAACCGATCACGGCGTCGAACCAGACGTACAGCCGCTTGTTGGCCTGCTCGCTCCAGCCGTCGAGCGGGATCGGCACGCCCCAGTCGAGGTCGCGGCTGATCGCGCGCGGCTGGAGGTCGCCCAGCAGGTTGAGGGCGAACTTCAGCACGTTGGGACGCCACTCGCCCTGCTTGCTCTGCAGGTAGCCGCCCAGGACCTCGGCGAAGGCCGGGAGGTCGAGCATGAAGTGCTCGGTCTCGACGAACACCGGGGTCTCGCCGTTGATGCGGCTCTTCGGGTTGATCAGCTGGACCGGGTCGAGCTGGTTGCCGCAGTTGTCGCACTGGTCGCCTCTGGCGCCGTCGTAACCGCAGATCGGGCAGGTGCCCTCGATGTAGCGGTCGGGCAGGGTGCGGCCCGTGGACGGCGAGATCGCGCCGAGCGTGGACTTCGGGAAGATGTAGCCGTTGGCGTGGAGGCCCTTGAAGATCTCCTGCGTGACGGCGTAGTGGTTCTTCGTCGTGGTCCGCGTGAACAGGTCGTACGACAGGCCGAGACTGGTGAGGTCCTCGGCGATCACCCTGTTGTAGCGGTCGGCGAGCTCTCTGGCCGACACGCCCTCCTTGTCGGCCTGCACCTGGATGGGGGTGCCGTGCTCGTCGGTGCCCGACACCATCAGGACCTTGTTGCCCGCCATGCGCTGGTAGCGACTGAAGACGTCGGAAGGCACGCCGAACCCGGAGACGTGCCCGATGTGGCGAGGGCCGTTGGCGTAGGGCCACGCGACGGCGGTCAAGATGTGCTGGGACATGCCCCCAAGCCTACGGCTCGCGCGTCATCGCATCGAACGGATAACGCCCCGGAGGCGAGGCGGGGAGTGCCCGCCTCGCCGGCTTCAGGCGAAGACCTCGTCGGCGTCTGCGGCGACGACGGCGCGGGTGACCCACCGCTGGACGACCGCTTCGTCTTCGCAGGCGTCGACCAACGCGCGGTGACGCTCCTGGAGTTCGAGGCCGCGTGCGGCCAGCACACCGTGCAGCGCGACGACGGCGGCCTGCACGAGGCCCTGCTTGTGTCCTGCGTCGTGCCCTGCGTCCCAGAAGGGCCTGGTGAAGTAATCGTCCTCGCGACACGCGTAGAGCTCTGTCTTGGAAATCATCTTCTCCAGTTCCTTCCGGATCGGCTCCCCCAGGCACGCCTTGAGGTAAGCGTAGTTAAACGAGCCTCTCTCGTCACCCCGGGTGACCAAGTCGTTGGCCACGGTGACGGCGACCTCCAGATCGTTGAGCGCCACCGCCGCGAGCGTCGCTATCTCGGGTGACGCGCGGATATCACCGATCAGTAGCCATCGGCGGAGTTCGGCGGGTCCGACCACGATCGGCGCCAGAATGACGCTGGAGTAGTCGGGGAACAGCGGCTCCGCGCACTTGGCCGCCGTCTTCTCGTCGAGACAGATGACGACGAGCGCGACCGGCGCCCGGTGGCGGCCGGCGAGATTGCCGACGTAGGCGAGCCATTTCCAGACCTTCGCCTCGATGAACCGCCGCTGCACCTCGACGACCACGTAGGCGCGGCTGCCGTGGGGTGTGACGACGGACACGACCGAGTCGGCGACGGCCTCGACCGGAAGCCGCTCGTTGAGCTCGGCGGATTCGAGCCTGGCGTCCTTGAAGCCCTCGATGTCACGCCCGAAGCGCAGGGCGAGCAGTTCGACGGCGAGTTCGGGACGCCGCTGGATCATCTCCAGCGGCATCTCGTGCTGGTGCGTAGGCGACACAGTCACTCCTCTGAACAGGGGGTGACGGTAAAACTACGCTATGTATTCGATCAGAGTGGCGAAAACAGCTCAGGAAGTCTTGGAACCCTCGCGGCTGACGGCCTCAGCGGCCTCCTCCGCCGCGGAGGCGGCGTAGTCGAGCGGGTTCTCCCGGCTGCGGCGGATGCCGAGGATGCTGATGAACAGCGAGGCGAAGATGGTCTGGAAGCTCATGATCAGCGCCGTCGCGGCGGGCACGACGATACGCAGCGACTCGCGCGGGTCGAGTTCGCCGAAGCTGCGAACCTGCCAGTGGACCAGCGACATGACCAGGCCGACGAGACCGGCGACGGCCAGCAACCCGCCGATGATCAGGCCCCGTTCCAGGGTGACGTGGCCGAGCAGCTTGCGGATGCGCGGCGACTCGGGCAGGAAGCCCTCCTCCGCCGCGTACACCTTGGTGAACAGCGCGAACAGCGCCGCCTGGAAGCCGATCACCACCATGGCGGAGGCGCCGACGAGGGTGTCGACGTCGAAGGCCAGTTCGCCGATGCGGAGCGGGCCGAAGGTCAGGCGCGTGCCCATGACCAGGCCGACGGCCATGAGCGCGAGGCCGGGGATGAAGAACAGCCACTTCGGGCTGTAGAGGAGCAGGAAGCGCAGGTGACGCCAGCCGTCGCGCCAGGAGCGCAGGTGGGGCGGGCGGGAGCGGCCGTCGGGCGAGAGCGTGGTGGGCACCTCGCGCACGTCGAGACCCTGCAGCGTGGACTTGACGACCATCTCGCTGGCGAACTCCATGCCGCCGGTCTGCAGGCCCAGCCGCAGGATGGACTCACGGCGGAAACCGCGCAGGCCGCAGTGGAAGTCGCCGATGGCGCTGGGGAAGAACAGGCGGCCGACGAACGACAGGACGGGGTTGCCGAGGTAGCGGTGCAGCGGGGGCATGGCGCCCGGTGCGATGCCGCCCTTGAAGCGGTTGCCCATGACCAGGTCGGCGCCGTCGCGCAACTGCTCGACGAACGGGAGCAGGCCCTCGAAGTCGTAGGAGTCGTCGGCGTCGCCCATGATGACGTACTTGCCGCGCGCGGCCCTGATGCCGCCCATGAGCGCGTTGCCGTACCCCTTGTCGTCGACGTGGACGACGCGCGCGCCCGCGTCCCTCGCCAGTTGCTGGGAGCCGTCGGTGCTGCCGTTGTCGGCGATCAGCACTTCGCCTTCGATCCCGTGTGCCTTCATGCACGCAATCGCCTTGCGCACGCAGACTTCCACGGTTTCCGCCTCGTTGAGGCAGGGCATGACCACCGTCAGTTCCACGTCCCGACCCTTCCAGGGATGGCATTTCCAGCACACCATCATGCCCTGTGCCCTGCCATGCTCGGGTCAAGTCCGAAAAACGCCTGGCATTCTTGATGGCATGGTGAGCGTCGCGGACGCTTCCGCGCTGGAAGACTCCGCCCAAGACCGACTCGCGCGCATGCGCTCCTTCCTGCGCCGACATCGGGTGTTCGCCGTGGCACTCGCCATGGGCGGGCTGCTGCGGCTGATCACCATGCTCGGGTACGGCCCGGCGATGTGGTTCAACGACTCCTACGAGTACGTGTCGGTGGCGCTGCACCCGCGCCCGCACGCGATCAGGCCCGACGGCTACAGCTTCTGGCTGCTGCTGCTGAAGCCGTTCCACAGTTTCACCCTGGTGACGCTGACGCAGCACCTGATGGGCCTGGCCACGGCGGTGCTCGTCTACGCGCTGCTGCGCAAGCGATTCGGGCTGCCGACGTGGGGGGCGACGCTCGCGGCGGCGCCGGTGCTGTTCGACGCCTACCAGATCCAGCTTGAGCAGCTCATCATGTCCGACTCGATGTTCATCCTGCTGGTGGTCGGCGTGGTGACGCTGGTGCTGTGGCACCGGCGCATGTCGTGGCGGGTGGGCGCGGTGGTCGGCCTGCTGCTGGCGCTGACGTGGCTGACCCGCTCGATCGGGCTGCCCATCCTGGCGCTGGTGGTGGCCTATCTGCTGCTGAAGCGGGTGGGCTGGAAGCCGGTCGCGGCGGTGATGACGGCGTGCGCGGTCCCGGTGGTGGCGTACATGGCCTGGTTCAACTCCGCGTTCGGCAGTTTCGCCATGACCCAGAGCGACGGCCTGATCCTCTACATGCGCACGGCGATCTTCTCAGACTGCGCCAAGATGAAGATCGACCCGCGCAAGGAACTCGACCTCGCGCTCATGTGCATCACCGACAAGCCCGGCGAGGCCCGCGAGAAGTTCTCGCAGTGGTACCTGTGGGGCGAGGGCCGGGGCGAACAGCTGCACGTGTGGGGCGGCAAGAAGTTCGACGACTTCAAGAACGAGACGGCGGGCGCGTTCGCCAGGCGGGCGATCCTGTCGCAGCCCGGCGACTACCTGAAGGTGGTGGCGGCCGACTTCTTCCGCGCCTTCCACTGGGGCCGGCCGACCTTCCCCGACGCCAAGACGTACAACATGTACGAGTTCCGTCCATACGAAGAACTCGTCAACGGACAGCCGAAACGGCTGCCGACCTGGTCCTCCTACGCGGGCGGACGCACCGACACCGACGCCTTCGCCTACGAGCAGGGCCCGCCGGAGACGCGCGTCGTCTCGCCGTGGGCCGACATCATGAGCGCCTACCAGAAGGTCTTCTACCTGCGCGGCATCCTGCTCGGCGGCATCCTGATCATCGGCCTGTACGGCCTCGCCGTCCGCTGGCGCGTCTGGGGCGGCCCGGTGGCGCTGCCGTGGCTGGCGGCCTTCGGCCTGCTCCTGGCCCCTGCGGCGACGGCCGAGTTCGACTACCGCTACGTCCTGCCCGCGGTGCCGCTGGCCTGCCTGGCGGCGGCGATCACGCTACGCCGGGGCATCCGGCCCAAACGGGTCACGACCACGAGCGAAGCAGCATCCGCGACCACCACTCCGCGTTCGTAACCGTCTCGGACGTCAGCACGGGATACAGCCACCACAGGTTGATGAGGACGATCAGCGCGAACGCCCCGACGGCGGCGCCGCCGCCCGCTCTTCGCAGGGGCGCCGCGTCCTGTCTGCCGAGGACGAGCCCGGCGACGAGCGTGAGCGCGAGCACCATGAACGGCACCAGCGGCACCATGTAGAACAGGTACATCGTGCGCTTGTCGGCGATGGCGTAGTAGAGCCAGGGCGCCCAGCCCAGGGCGTAGGCGAGCAGGACGGCGCCAGCCCGCCAGTCGCGGCTGGCGACGTACCAGGCGATGAGGGCGACGAGTGCCACGAGGGCGGCGAACCAGAGCGCGGGGGTGCCCGCGCCGTGCACGGCCTGCGTGCACTTGTCCGCGCCGCAGGCGGAGGGCGGCAGGTCGCTCTTGATGTGGAACAGGACGGGCCGCCGCAGCACGGGCCAGTCCCAGGGCCAGGACTGCCAGGAGTGGCTCTCCTGAAGTCCGGTGTGGAAGCGCAGCACGTCGAGCTGGTACTTCAGCCAGGACCTGGCGGAGTCGAACAGGAAGAAGCCGGGCCCCGCCGAGGTGGCCTGCTCCCAGTTGCGGCCGTACCCTGCGGCGGTGGTGAACCAGCCGGTCCACGACAGCAGGTACGTCGCGGCGGGAACGGCCGCCAGGGCGGCCGGCGCGGACTGCAGGCCGCGCCGGAGCGTGTCCCGCCAGGCCCGCCGCACCCCGGCCGCCCGTCTGGCGCCGACGTCCCACACGAGGGAGAGGACGGCGAAGCCGAGCAGGAACCAGATGCCCGACCATTTGACGGCGCAGGCCGCGCCGAGCGCGGCCCCGGCCGCGAGCCGCCAGGGGCGCGGCCCGAGCCGTGCTCCGGCCTCGGCGAGCAGCCGTTGCCTGACCTGGTCGCGGTCGACGACCAGGCAGGCGAAGCCGACCAGCACCCAGAACATGAGGAAGATGTCCAGCAGCGCGGTGCGCGAGAGCACCAGGTGCAGCCCGTCGAGGGCGAGCAGCAGCCCGGCGAAGCAGCCGAGCAGGGTCGAGCGCGTCATCCGGCGGGCGAGGCGGGCCAGGACGAGGATCGACAGCGTGCCGGCGACGGCGGCCATGAAGCGCCAGCCGAAGGGGTTCATCCCCCACATCCACTCGCCGACGGCGATCATCCACTTGCCGAGCGGCGGGTGGGCGACGTAGGAGGCGCAGTCGGTCTGCTGGGCGCACTGCTTGAAGATGTCCAGGTTGCCGGTGATCAGCCGCTGGTCGGCGACCGGGTTCTTGGCGTCGCCGAGGAAGGTCCGCTCGGCGCCGTGGAGAAGGAGCGCGTAGGCGTCCTTGGCGTAGTAGGTCTCGTCGAAGACGACCGTGTGCGGCTCCCCCAGCCGAAAGAAGCGCAGGATCCCGCCGAAGAGCGCGACCAGCCCCGGCCCGAGCCAGGGCCACAGGCCGCGCTCCTGCATCGGCGGAACCAGCTTTTGTGCTGAAACCCCCCAGTTCTTCACGAAGCGCACCCTATGGGGTGGCGGATCTCCTGTGAACCGCGTCGTACAGCTCACGCTTGGGGATCCCGGCGGTCTTGGCGGTGTCGGCGATGGCCTGTTTGCGAGGGGTTCCGGCTGCCGTGAGGCGTTCGACCTCGGCGATCAGCTCGTCCATGTCGGCCTCCCCCTCCGGTGCGGCGTACCCGGCCACGACCACCGTGATCTCGCCCTTCACCCCGCCCGCCGCCCACTCGGCCAGCTCGGCGAGGCCGCCGCGCCGTACCTCTTCGTAGGTCTTGGTGAGCTCGCGGCAGACTGCGGCGGGACGGTCGGCCCCGAAGGCGGCGGCCATCGCCTCCAGCGACTCGGCCAGGCGATGCGGCGACTCGAAGAAGACCATCGTCCGCTCCTCCTCGGCGAGCGCGGACAGGCGGCGGGAGCGTTCGCCCTGCTTGCGCGGCGGGAAACCCTCGAAGCAGAACCGGTCGCTGGCAAGGCCCGACACGGCGAGCGCGGTCGTGACCGCCGACGGGCCCGGCAGCGCCGTGACCGTGATGCCCGCCTCGACCGCGAGGCGGGTGAGGCGGTAGCCGGGATCCGACACGCCCGGCATTCCGGCGTCCGTGATCACCACCACCGTACGGCCGTCCTTGAGCGCCTCGACGAGTTCCCGGGCGCGTCCGGCCTCGTTGGCGTCGTAGTAGGAGACGACCCTGCCGGTGATGTCGGCGCCGAGTTCCGAGGCCAGTCTGCGCAGTCTTCTGGTGTCCTCCGCGGCCACCACGTCGGCGCCCTCCAGCGCCTGCCTCAACCGGGGAGAGACGTCACCCGCCTGCCCGATGGGGGCCCCTGCCAGCACCAACCTGCCGTTGCTCGTCACCCGACCATTGTGGCAGGGCACCCCGATTGGGCCGTGTTTCTTAGGTAAGCACCGGGTTGGGGCCCGTACGATGTCCGAATGGCCGTGACCGATTACCAGTACCAGGCCGTGGACGAGCGGAAACGACCGTCGTCGGTGCGCGACCGCCTGGTCCCGCCGATGCCCGGCAGCGCGCTCTGGGGCTGGCTGGGGCCGTTGCTGGTCACGGTGTTCGGCGCGATCCTGCGCTTCACGAACCTGGGCCATCCCAAGGCCGTCGTGTTCGACGAGACCTACTACGCCAAGGACGCCTACTCGCTGGTCACCTGGGGCGTGGAGAAGACCGCGATCAAGGACGCCGACAAGGCGCTGATGGCGGGCGGCACCGACATCTGGCAGAAGTGCGCGCCGGACGCGCTCGACAAGTGCGCCTCCTTCGTCGTGCACCCGCCGCTCGGCAAGTGGATGATCGGCCTCGGCGAGTGGCTGTTCGGCATGAACCCGTTCGGCTGGCGCGTCGCCGCCGCCGTGGTCGGCACGCTGTCGATCTTCCTGCTCGCCCGGCTGGCGCGGCGCATGACGCGCTCGACGCTGCTCGGCTGCTTCGCCGGGCTGCTGCTGGCCATCGACGGCCTGCACTTCGTGCTGTCCCGTACGGCACTGCTGGACATCTTCCTCATGTTCTGGATCCTCGCCGGATTCGCCTGCCTGGTCGTCGACCGCGACCGGATGCGCGAACGCCTGGCCGACTGGCACGACCGCTCGCCGCTGTCGGCGACCGGCCCCGGCCTCGGGCTGCGGCCGTGGCGCCTCGCGGCCGGGCTCTGCCTGGGCGCGGCCTGCGCGGTCAAGTGGTCCGGCATCTGGTTCCTGCTCGCGTTCGCCGTGATGTCGCTGGTCTGGGACATGGGGGCGCGCAAGGCGGTCGGGATCCGCAGGCCGTACCAGGGAGGATTCACCAAGGACGGCCCGCAGTGGCTGGCGGCGGCGGCGCTGGCGCCCGCGCTCGCCTACATCGCGACGTGGGCGGGCTGGTTCGCCAGTGCGGGCGGCTACGGCCGCGACTGGGCGCGGGCGACCTCGTCGGGACCGTTCTACTTCGTCGTCAGTTCCTTCCGCTCGTGGTTCGGCTACCACCTGCAGGTGCTCGGCTTCCACGAGCGGCTCGCCTCCACGCACCCCTACCAGTCGGAGCCCTGGCAGTGGCCGCTGCTGCTGCGTCCGGTGGCCTTCCACTACGAGGGCAAGAAGGGCGCCTGCGGCGCCGCGCAGGACTGCTCGGAGGCCGTGCTCGGCGTCGGCACGCCGGTGATCTGGTTCGGCGCGGCGGCCGCGCTGCTCGGACTGGTCGTGTGGTACGTCACCAGCCGTGACTGGCGGGCGGGCGCGGTGCTGCTGGCCTACGCGGCGGGCCTGCTGCCGTGGATCTACTACGCGGTCGCCAACAACCGGACGATGTTCCTGTTCTACGCGATCCCCATGCTCCCGTTCATGATCCTGGCGATCACGCTGTGCGCCGGGTGGCTGATCGGCCCGGCGGGCGCGGCGGGGTCGCGGGCGCCGCTGCGGCGCACGGTCGGCGGTGCCGTCGTGGGCGCCTTCGCGCTGCTGGCCCTGATCAATTTCTGGTGGTTGTACCCGGTCCTGTCGGCCGAGGTCATCCCGTACGCGGAGTGGAAGGCGCGCATGCTGTTCGACAAGCGGTGGATCTGACCCGATGATCGGCAACATTCGCGGGGTTCCGTAGGGTAGTCGCTGTGCACGACCCAATACGCACTGGATTCGGTCATCGTCAGCCCCGGGGTCCATACGGCAAAATTCGAGGCATGAGTGCACCGGATGTCATCGCCCTCCTCGCCGAGTTGGAGCGCTCCGAGCCGGACCTGGCCGACGACGCCAGAACCGCCGTCGAATGGCTCACCGGTGGCGAGCCGCTGGAGACGGTGACGCAGCTCGACGTCTGCGAGTTCCTCTGGTACACCCTGCCGCTGAAGGTCGGCGGAGACCACGAGCGCCTGGCCCGCTCGCTCGGCAGCCTGCTGCGGCTCGGCGGGCTGGAGCGCTATGCGGCGTTGTGCGAGTCCGCGGAGACCCTCCGGATCCTGGACGTCTACACCGGAGAGGGCGAGGACGCGGGCACCTCCGCCTACCAGGAGGCCCTGGAGGGCACCGGCGTGCTTCCTCCGGACGTGCCCGACCTGTGCTGGAGCATGATCATGGGGCCGGAGGAGCTGGGCGCGCACGTGGCCTGCTCCGCCGCACTCGAACTCGCGATCCTGTCGGGCGACGAGGTCGACCGGGGCGCGCTCACCCGGCGCTGGCTCACCGAGCCGCGCGCCGAACTGGGCGGCGACAGCTGGCTCAACCGCGTCCACGGCGAGCGCCTCAACCGGTGGGTGCTCGGCAGAGGCCCCGCCCGGCGCGACCTGGCGCAGCCGTTCGAGGTACGACTGCACGCGCCGATCTCGCCGCAGCCGCTGCCCGCGCTGGAGCGGCTGCTCAGCCGGGCGGCCTCCGACAGCCTGCCGCTGCGCCTGGCGCCGTCGCCGGAGGCGGTGCGGCTGCGCGAACTGGCCGAGCACGATCTCGGCGCGCTGAGCCGCGACGGTGCCCGCCTCACGATCACCGACGTCGGACGGCTGCTGCTGAGCACGCCGGAGGCGATGTGGACGGCCGTCACCGGGTTGCTGCTGGCCCGGGTGGGCAACGAGTTCGCGGTCTCGGTCCGCGAGGCCGCGCTCATGCTGCTGGCCGACGGCAGCGTCATGTCTCCCGCCGAACTGCAGGCGCGGGTGTCCGAGATCGTCGGCGGCGAGGGCTGGCGGCCCGCCACCGGCCGCGAGAACCTCGACCGGCCGCTCACGGGCCTGGTCAGCCAGCTCACCGCGCTCGACCTCGCCTTCGGAGACGAGTTCGCCGTACGGCTGACGCCGGGAGGTCACCTGGCGGCGCTGACGGCGCTGCGTTCGCACGCGCTGCGGCCCAGGCAGTACGTCAGCACCGGCTGATCTCGACCTCCAGGCAACCGCTCAGGTCGGCGTACGGCCGCGCCTCGGCGAGAACGGCCTCCTGGTCCACGGCCTGCGCGGCGGTGATGGCCAGTGTGGTGCCGCGCCGCCGCCACAGCCCGGCGACCTCGCCGCCGTCGAGGACGACGCCGGGGCCGTCCGCGCCCGGCCAGATCTCGTCGCGGATCGCGGCGTCGGGGACGAGCGTGTCCCGGTCACGCGACTGGAGCAGCGGCTCGTACGGCGCCAGCAGCCGGATCCCAGGCGGAGCGCCGCCGAGGGTCAGTTCGGGCACGTCGGCGGTGAGCGCGTAACGGGGGCCTGCGGCGTATCGGATCTCGGTCAGCTCGGGTTCGACCAGCGCCCACGACCGGCCCGCGTAGTGTCGGCTGACGCCCGCCCATGCGGCGAAGTCGGCGCAGGTCGTGGGCGCGTACAGGCTGAGGTAGCGCCGTACGAGCCCGGCCCGTGCCGACCGGTCGGCGGCCGGGCGCGAGAGCCACTGGTCGGCCCGCAGCACCGCGACCTCGCCACTCTTCCTGGGGACGATCGCGAACTCGCCGGTCAGGGACGCGGCCCTGGCGAGGACGGCGGTCAGCGAGCAGAACAGGCCGGGTTCCGTCCACGGCGCGAACTCGGCGGGCAGTCGCGGCGCCAGTGCGCGGCCGAGCTCGCGCAGCGTGAGGGCGCGGCCGTCGAGGGCGTCGCGGGTGGCGGCGATGACGAGTTCCATGGTGGCGCTGGCGCTGCGTCCCATGGCGTCGAGCGTCGGTAAGAATCCGGGTAGTTGGGCCCGCCACGACTCCTCGTCGTCGGGCAGCAGGCCGGTGCTGAACAGCGGCAGTTCGTCGCTGTTGACCAGGCAGGGGGTGCCGCGCAGGCTCCAGAGCTGGACCAGGGTGCGGTCGGCCTCGACCGCCTTGGCCACGTGCGCGGCGTCGACGTCGGCTCTGGCCCGCAGCGCGAGCACGGCGGAGCCCTGCGGGCTGTTCTGGGGTGCGGTGGCCGCGGCCTGGCGGAGCTCGCCTCGCTGGTGGAGCCGGTGGCGCCGCAGACGGAAGGCGACGACCTGTTCTCGCTCGACGGTGGTCTGCGTCATGACAAAGGGACCATATCCACCCTTAAGATCCGGAGCCATGACTGTCATCGAGGTTCCGCAAACGCGTGGTTCGTCGTCCGCCACCGCCTCCCGGCTCGTGGAGGGCGCGTCGCTGCTGGCCGACCTGGTGCCCGGACACGAGCGGGTGCGGGTGGCACCGGGTGACACGCTGGCCGAGACCGCCGCCCGGGTGCGCGCGGCGCTGCCCGGAGACGGGTTCGTGATCACGGTGGGCGGTGACTGCGGCGTCGAACTGGAGCCGATCGCGCGGGCGGTGCGCAGGTACGGCGAGCGGCTGGCGGTCGTGTGGTTCGACGCGCACGCCGACCTGAACACGCCGGAGACCTCGCCGTCCGGCGCCTTCCACGGCATGGTGCTGCGGACGCTGCTGGGCGAGGGGCCCGCCGAACTGGTGCCGGACGCGGTCCTGCGTCCCGAGCAGGTGGTGCTGTCCGGGGTGCGGGCCATGGACGAGGGCGAGAAGGGCGTGGTGCCCGATTCGCGGCAGGTGCCCGACGGCACCACCGCCGTGTACGTCCACATCGACCTGGACGTGCTCGACCCGTCGGTGTTCTCCTCCGTCGGCTGCCCCGAGGTCGGCGGACTGCTTCCCGGCGAACTGCTCGCGCGGGTCACGGCGCTGGCCGAGCGGTACGAGATCGCCGGGCTCGGCATCACCGAGTACGAGCCGGCCTCCGCGCGGGATCGGCAGACGCTGGCCGAACTGGTCCCCGCGCTGGTCGAGGTGTGCGAGGCGGCCGCCCACTGGCAGGTCGAGCGGCGCGCCGCCTCGGCTTGGCCCGCCGTGGACGTCGTGGAACGTTCCGGCTGGCTGCTCCGCCACACGCCGGGGGTGCCGCGCAAGCGGTCGAACTCGGCGCTGACGCTGTTCTCCGGAGCGTACGAGCCGGGAGTCGTCGAGGACTTCTACGCGGCGCGGGGGCTGCCGGCCCGCGTCCAGATCGGACCCGCCTCCCGACACCGGGATCTCGACGCGCTGCTGGACGCACGCGGCTGGGAGATGGACGGCGAGGTGCGGGTGATGACGGCTTTCGCCGGTGATGTGCCCGCCGCCGAGGGCTGGGCGGTGGTGGACGACGCGGAGCTGTGGACGGGTCGCGACCACCCGGACGTTCAGATCCTGTCGCGCATCGCCACGCCCGCCGCCTACCTCAGCGTGCCAGGGGCCGGAAAGGCGCTGGTGGTGGCGGATTCGGGCTGGGCCGGGGTGTTCTCGATGCGGACCGAGCCCGCATACCGGCGCAAGGGCGTCGCCGCCGCCATCCTCGCCGAAGCCGCCCGCTGGGCGCTCTCACAGGGCGCCGACCGTATGTACCTACAGGTCGAGAGCGACAACCACCCCGCCCTCAGCTTGTACGGCAAGGCCGGCTTCACCGTGGCCTACAGCTACCACCACCGCCTGCTGCCTCGCCCTTGACCCCGGTCATCAGGCGCACCCGGACCCGCATCCGCACGGACCCGTCCGGCTCGCACAGGCGCTCTGCGGTCTCTGTCACGACCCTGCGCGCTTTGTCCCTGTCGCGGGCGGCGATCCGGTTCATCGTCCCCCGGTAGCCGCTCAGCCACAGGTAGTCCCACCAGGTGCCGAGGTCGGGCATCACCACGTCGAACGGCTCGTCCGCGACCGCGACCGCGTCGAACCCGGCGTCCTGGAGCAGGGCCGCCTCCTTGCCCGCGTGGGCGGACAGCACCGGTGCCGCCCCGGTCAGGAACGGTTCCAGCGCCTCGCCGACGACCGCCCACCGCTCGGCGAACCCGGACACGAACACGCTCACGCCGAGCCGTCCACCCGGTCGCAGCATGCGGTGGAAGGCGCGGACGGCGTGCTCGGGCTCGGGCAGCATGCGCAGCACGAATCCGGACACCACGGCGTCGAACGAGTTCTCCTCGAAGGCGGGCCACTCGACGTCGCCCTTCAGCACCGCCACCTGCGACAGCCCGCGCCTGGCCGCCTCGGCGGCGGTCTCCGCCACCATCCCCGGCGACAGGTCGATCCCGTGCACCTGGCCTTCCGGCCCCACGGCCGCGGCGGCCGGGAACAGGCACGCGCCCCGCCCGCATCCGGCGTCGAGCACCCGCTCGCCTCGGCGCAGCCCGAGCAGGCCGACCAGCCGCTCGCCGACCTGGCCGTAGAACGGCGAGCCCAGCCGGTCGTAGTGGGCGGCGATCTCGTCGTAGGTCCGCGCGACCACCGCCTTGCGGCCCGACCAGTCGGGGCGGTTCATGGGGGCGAGGTCGGCGAGGGCCGCGAAGTACTCCTGCGGGCTGATCTCGAAGGGGGCGAACTCCTCCAGGTCGCGCTGGGCGAGTTGGTAGTAGGTCAGGCCGCCGTAGAGGTCTTCCTGGTGGTCCTCGTCGTAGGCGGTGACGACGCCGGTGGCGTACACGACGACCTGGCGGTGGGCGAATCCGTCGGCGTCGATGGCCAGGTAGTAGACCGAGGTGCCCCAGTGGGAGTAGGAGTCGCTCCGGTCCTCGTGCCAGGGACGGCGGTAATACCTCATCGGGCCGCTCCAAGGATGCGCGGCAGGCTGGTCGGGTGCTCACGCGAGGGGAAGGGCGCGTGTCGGGCCGCTGTTCCTGCCTGTTCTATGGGTCTTACGGGTGTCGGCATGTTGCCGCTCGGCTCCCATCATTCGCAGAAGCACTTGAACGGCTCCCGCAGGTATGAGCCCGTTCCTTTTGACTTTGATGGCAGTGCGACAACACTCCCACAAGATCACGATCAATGCCACGCACTTGGTGAGGCCGCATACAGGCGATCCTTGAGTGTTTCCGCACTCTCCGACGCCTACCGCAGGAGAGCGCACATGTCCGCAAACGAAATTCCGCCAGGCCGTGCCCCGCACCAACCTCGATCCAAGCAAACAGCATCCGAATTACCTACTTCAATCCATGGAGAACTTTCTTTACGGGAAACACCGCCACAATGAAACCGAATTACGCGATATATGCGCCATTATCGGGCAGCCCGTCCCGCGAACGGGTGCGGTCAGCGGGCCCGGAAGGTGACCATCGCCATCACGGCCGCGACCAGCCCGCCGCAGACCATCACCGCCGACACGGACCACGTGTCGACCACGACCCCGCCCAGCAGGGCGCCGACGGCGAACGTCGCCTGGAAGGAGGAGGTGAACAACACGGTGGCGGCCTCCGGCGCGTGCGGCGCGGCCCGGAGGAACAACGCCTGCGAGCACACGGGCACGGCGCCGTACGCGAGCCCCCAGAGAACCAGCAGGCCCACGGTGCCCGCGACCGTGTCCCCTGCCAACGGCAGCAGCAGCGTCGCGGCCGCGATCAGCGCACCGGTGACGGCGAACACGCGGCGCGGATCACGGGTGAGATCAGCGGCAGCCGCCACCCGACCGCCGGACACCGCCGCCGTGGACCTGCGACGGCGCAGGCCGGTCAGGAAGTTGCCCGCGATGCCGGCCACACCGTACGCCAGCAGGACCGCGCTCACCGCCGCCGGAGGCAGCCCGGCCACCTCCCGCAGGAACGGCGCCACATACGTGTATGTGCCGAAGTGCGCGAGCACCAGGAGCGCGGTGGCCAGCAGGGCGAGCGCGGTGGCCCGGCCGCGCAGCAGCCCGAGCAGGACGCGGGCGCTCGTGACCTGGTGGGCGGGTAGCGGCGGCAGCAGCACCAGCAGCGCCACGAGCACGAGTACGGCCAGCGCCGCGAGGGCCCAGAAGGCGGCCCGCCACCCTGCGAGCTGGCCGAAAAGAGTCCCGAGGGGGACGCCGAGCACGGAGCCGAGCGGCACGGCGGAGAAGATCAGCGCGGTGGCCGTGGCGACCGAGCGGGCGGCCACGATCCGTCCGGCGAGCCCGGCCCCGATGGACCAGAAGCCGCCGATGGTGAACCCGACCAGCACCCGGGACACCAGCATGACCTCGTACGACCGGGCGAGGGCGGCGAGCACGTCGGCCACGGCGAGCACCGCCATGAGCAGGCACAGCATGACCCGGCGATCGACGCGGGCGGTGGCCAGGGTGACGGCGGGCGCGGCGACGGCGGCGACGAGGCCCGGCAGCGTCATCGTCAGTCCCGCGACGCCGTCCGAGACGCCGAAGTCGGCGCCGATCTCGGGCAGCAGGCCGATCGGCAGGATCTCGCTGGTGACGATGGCGAAGACCCCGGCCGTGAGCGACCCGACGGCGAGCCAGTCGAGCAGCGGGCGGGCAGGCGCGAGCGTGGGCATGGGCAGTCCGTTCGAGGGAGGGAAGCGCCGGATCAGGCAGTTCAGCCAATCAGCCGCGGCGCTCCGGCCACCGGCGGGTTTCGGACACCACCGACATCAGTTGGCGTCACCGGTTTTCATCTGTAAGCTCTGACTAACAGATGGAAGGACGGGATGCCTTGACGAGTGAAGAGCTGCTGACCGTGCTGACCGGGCTGGGCCATCCGCTGCGCCTGCAGATCATCGGAGAACTGGCCACCGGACGGGTGCACGTCAGCGAGCTGGCCCGCCGCGTCGGGGTGTCCCGCCCCTTGCTCTACATGCACCTGGAACGACTGGAGAAGGCAGGTCTCGTCGAAGGCCGCCTGGAACTGTCACCGGACGGCAAGGCGATGAAGTACATCGAACTGCGACCGTTCAGCTTCACCCTTACCGTCTCGACCGTCCTCGCGGCTCTCCACGCCGACCAGGAGAAAGGACACTCCCGTGCAGGAGACCGCAGTGACTGACCTGCCTTCCGTCGTGATCCCCATCACGATCGTCCTGCTGCTGACCGTGACCGTCACGCTCTGCATCCGCTTCTACTTCCGCTACGAACGCCACCGCACCGAGGTCCTCACGGCGGAGCTGGCCAGGAACCGTGAACAGGCCGAGCGCGCCGTCCGACAGCAGGAACACTCGCAGACGCAGATCGCGGAGCTGACCGCCCGCATCGCGGCGCTGGAACACCTGCTGCGCAACGTCGGCTGAAAAGCTCCGGGGCGAGCGGCAACTCACCCCGGAGCGGGAAACCCGTACGACCACGCCGCGAGCGGCGTGTCTTCAACGCATACGCGCTTCCACAAGAAAGGAGAGCAGCTCATGCTGCTCGAACGCAAACCGGCGATCCGGCGCGCCCTCGCCGCCTGGTCGGCGGGCGTCGCCGTACTTCTCGGATCCGCCGCGCCCGCGAGCGCGGACACGAGCCTCACGCGGTTCGTCGACGACCACGTCACCGCCCAGCTGAAGCGCCATGAGATCCCCGGAGCCGCCGTGGTGGTGGTGACGAACGACAAGCAGACCTTCGCCAAGGGGTACGGCGTCGCCGACCTCGCCACCGGCCGCGCGGTGGACGCGGAGCAGACCGTGTTCGCCCCCGCCTCCGTCGCCAAGCTCATGACCGCCACCGCCGTGATGCAACTGGTCGACAAGGGGCAACTCTCCCTCGACACGGACGTCAACGACTATCTCCGCGACTTCCGCATCGACGACACCTACCCCGGCAAACCGGTCACGACGGCCCACCTGCTCACCCACACGGCCGGGTTCGCCGGCGGCGACCGGGGCACCGGCGCGGCCTCCCCCAAGGACATCGGCGAGCTGGGCGCCTACCTGGCCGACCGCCGGCCGGCCAGGGTCCGTCCGCCCGGCGTCACCGCCGTCTACTCCAACTTCGGCATGGGACTGGCCGGCCACCTGGTCGAACTGCGCTCCGGGCTGCCGTTCCACGAGTACATGCGGAAGAACGTCTTCGAGCCGCTCGGCATGTCCAGCACCACCTTCGCCCAGCCGGAACCGGATGCGATCTCCGGGGCCCTGGCCGTCGGCTACCGCCTGGCCGGCGACCGGCAGATCCCGGCGGCCGGTGCGAGGTACGGCCACATGCCGCCGCACGGCGCCGGATTCCGCACGACCGCGACCGACATGGCCAAGTTCATGCAGGCGCACCTGAACGACGGCGGCGCCATCCTCAGCCCTGAGTCCGCCCGCCTGATGCAGAGCCGCCGGTTCGGCAACGCGGAGGGCGCGAACGGCCTCGGCTACGGCTTCCAGGAGTACACGCGCAACGGCACCCGCCTCATCCTGCACCGGGGCAACATCCCGGGCTACTTCGCGATGCTGGCGCTGATCCCCGAGCGCGGGGTCGGCATCTACGCCCACTACAACGGCAGCGGCAAGGGCGGCGCGGACTCGGTCTGGGCCCTGGTCGACGCCTTCGCCGACCGTTACGCCGCGCCTCGGCAGGACGCCCCGCCGACGGGCGAACTGCCGGATCCCTCCGGGTTCGCCGGCACCTACCGCTCCCTCCAGGGGGCGGACGCCGAGGACTTCAGCAGGATCACCACGCTCATGAGGACCACCACCGTCACCGCCCAGAGCGACGGCACCCTGACCACGGCGGGCACCAGTGGGCACGGACCGGTGGAGCCACGGCAGTGGACCCAGGTCTCGCCCGGCCTGTTCCAGGAGAAGGGCGGGCATCGCCGCATCATGTTCCGCGAGGACGGGGTGCTGGCCACGGAGAACCCGTCCGACCCGCTGCAGAAGGTCGCCTGGTACCAGCTTCCCGCCCTGCACCTCGGCACCCTGGCCGCGAGCCTCGGCATCCTGGTGCTGTCCACGCTGGTGTGGCCGGTGGCCCTCGCCGTACGGTCCGCCCGCCGCCGTCCCGCGCACGCGGGCACGGCCCGCGCGCCGCGCCTGGCGGGCCTGCCGGGCTGGGCGGCGGCGGCGCTGGTCACAGCCTCCGCCGCGACCCTCGTGGTGTTGTTCGCCGACTTCGACGGCAACCAGGCGGCCTACTTCCTGGGCGGCTCTCCCCTGCTGACGCTCATCGGGACCATGCCGCTCCTCGCCGCCGTCGCCACGGCGGGGGCGGCGGTGACCACGGTGCTCGCCTGGCGGCGGAAGTGGTGGAGCCGGTTCGGCCGCGTCCATCTCACCGTGGTGACCGTCGCCGCCACGGCCTACCTGGTCGTCGCGTCGGCCTACAACCTGCTCGGCTGAGCGGCCCTTCCTGTCACGGCGCCTCGCCGTCGGCCAGCGCCCCCGTGACGATGGCGCGGGCGAGGCCGTGGACCATGTCCGCCTCGACCTGCTCGGGCAGCATGGTCACCAGGCTGTACAGCGCGCCCGCGTACAGGGTGATCAGGGTGGGGACTCTGTCGGGCGGGACGGCGAGCCCCGCCCGCGTGTGATGGCGGGCGGTGAGCTGGACCGTGGCGTCCAGGATCGAGGCGAGGATGCGGGCCAGTGCCGGTCGGCGGGTGGCCTCCAGCTGGAGTTCGAAGACCGCGACGTAACGGTCGCGGTTCGTGGTCGCCGCTTCGAGCAGTGAATGCGACAGCAACTCGACGAGCCGGAGGTCGCCTTCCGTCACGGCCTGCTCCATCTCGGCGAGGTGCAGTTCGGCGACGCGTTCGGCGGTGGCGACCAGGAGCGCCTCGCGGCTGCGGTAGTAGTTCGAGGCCGTCCCCGGCGGGAGCCCGGCGGACCGCTCGGCCGCGCGGTGGGTCAGGCCGTGTGCCCCTGAGGTGGCCAGGAGCTGTATGGCGGCGTCGGTGAGGGCTCGGCGTCTGGCCGGGTTAAGAGGCGGCACACCACCATGATAGACAGTATCCGTACTACAACGATCGTAGTGAATACTGCCCCATGGAGCGGACATGGAGATCCTCGTCATAGGTGGAGGGGTGGGCGGGCTGGCCGTCGCCCGCGCGATGCTGGCCAACGGCCATCAGGTGAGCGTCTACGAGCGGGCCCCCACGCTCAGAACGGGCGGCGCGGGGGTGACGGTCTTCAGCAACGGCCACGCCGTGCTCGACGATCTCGGCGTCAGCCTGGACGGAGTCGGCGGGCGCATCGACCGGCTCGACCTGATGACGGCCGACGGACACCTGCGCCTGGGCCAGAACCTCGCCCACACCGCCGCCCGCTACGGCTTCGAGACCAAGACCGTCGCCCGCCGGCACCTGCTGGAGCGACTGGCCGCCGGCCTGCCCGACGACCTGATCCGATTCGGCATGGGCTGCCGGAGCGTGTCGCAGGACGGCAAGCGGGTCGCCGCCACCTTCGACGACGGCTCGACGGCCACCGCGGACGTGCTCATCGGGGCCGACGGCCACCACTCCGTCGTACGGCGCCACCTGTGGGGGGACGGACGCGTCCAGCCCGCGACCTACGGCACCTGGCAGGGCCTCAGCGAGATCGACATCGAGCTCACCCGCTCGACCCGCGCCCTCATGATCACCGGTAGGGAGGGCGCCTGCGGGCTCATGCCTGCGGGCGACGGCCTGTTGCAGTGGTGGTTCGACGTCCGCTGGACGCCCTCGCGACCCCGGCCCGCCGCCCCGCTCGACGCGCTGCGCCGCCGGTTCCGGGGATGGGCCTCACCCGTTCCCGAGGTGCTCGCCGGCGCCCGCGAGGAGGATCTCGACTTCTTCGGCCATCATTGGAACAGGGTGGACCCGGTGTGGGGGAAGGGCCGCATCAGCGTGGTCGGCGACGCCGCCCACACCATGCCGCCCACGCTGGCGCAGGGCGCGAACCAGACCCTGGAGGACGCGTGGGTGCTCGGCCGCGAGTTCGCCGGCGACGGCTTCGACCCGGTGCGGCGGCTGCGCGCCTTCGAGAGGGCCCGCTACCCGCACATCTCCCTGGTGTCCCGGATGACCAAGCACAACCCGTCCAACCGGCGCATTCCCCGGGCGATCGGCCGGTTGGTCCCGGAAACCCTCCAGACCAGCATGCTCAGGCGCTTCAGCAACCGGCTGACTGCGCAGACCTCCTGACGAAGCGCACCCTTTACACCCTTGACCAGACGCGGTCAATGCCAACTATCTGTCTGCGTCTCACCTGTTGATACGGCGCCCGAGCCCGAGTGAGAGTGAGCGTACGTCCGACTTCTGAGAGAGGGCCCGTGATGACGAAGAAGGTACGACGTGTCCTGCTCGTCAACGCCGGTAGCGACGACGACTTCACCGCCATCGCCAACGACGGCACCTTCCCCGCGCTCGGCGTCGTCTCACTGGCGACGGTGCTCAAGCACGACCATCCGTACCTCGACGTGATCGCCGTGGACGGGCAGATCACGCCCATGACGCAGATCGAGGAACTGGTCGCGGACTTCGAACCCGATCTGCTCGGCGTCGGCGTCCTCGCCACCTCGTACGGCAACAGCCTCCGCCTGGCCGAACTGGGCAAGAAGCACGGCGCGGTCACCGTCTTCGGGAACGACCAGGCCACGGCCATGGCCGAGCGGATCCTGCGGCACCGCGAGGCCGTCGACTACGTGTGCGCGGCCGACGTCGGCGAGTTCGCCCTGTCGGCCCTCGTGGACGCCCTCGACGGCGAGCGCCCGCTGGAGACCGTCCCGGAACTGCTGTACCGCACCCCCGACGGCATCGCCCACAACCGGCTGCCCGAGATACCCCCCGACCGGATCAAGGGCAGCGGCGGCGCGCTCGCGAACGCGGTCTTGGACGCCATCCCGGTGCCCGACCGGACGCTGATGCCGGAGCACAACTGGGACCGGTACCTGTCCAACTACCTGAACCGCTACGGCGGTTTCCACACCGGCGAGCAGATCACCGGCGTCACCACGATGAACCGGGCGCGCGGCTGCGCCCGGGTCAAGGCGCCCTGCCATTTCTGCGGCATCATGGACCTCAGTCTGCGCTTCTCCTCGCCGGAGCTGTTCTGGCAGGACGTCCGCACCGCGCAGGACCAGATCTCGGCGCGGATCTTCTACGAGTCGTTCGACAGCATGAGCAGTTCGCCGCGCTGGGTGAAAAGCCTGGTCGACGCCAAGCCGGACGACATCGGCGACCCCAAGTTCTTCGTGTACACGCAGGCCGCCGAGACCACACCCCGGCTGGTCGAGCTCTACCGGCGACTCGGCGTCTACCGGGTCAACATGGGCCTCGAATCCGGGGACACCCGGATGCTCAAGGTTCTCAAGGGCCCCCGCGACAGCCTTGAGAACAACCGGCGCGCCGGCCTGCTGTTCAAGGAGGCCGGGATCCCCATCCACGGGTCCCTGGTCCTGGGCGGGCCGGGCGAGGACCAGGAGAGCCTGGAGAACACGGTCGCCTTCGCCCGCTGGCTGATCGACAACGAGATGATGTCCTCCCTGGAGGCCCAGCCGCTCTACCCCGACTTCGGCGCCCTGACCGGCAAGTGGCTCATGAACCCGACCCTCGCCCGGCAGGTGGCGAAGGAGAAGGGCTTCGAGATCCTGGACGAGGCCCTCCTCGACTCCATGCCGGACAAGTACGGCACCAGCGACATGGTGGACTTCGATGAGGTCTCCAGAGACTGGTGCACGATCTTCAGCCACGCGACGTGGGACGAGCTCATCGAGGCCACCCTCACGATCAGGTCGTACGCCTCCGGCCAGGGCACCGTGACCGGATCCGGCCGGATGACCAACGCCGAACTCGAACCACGCTGAGCGGTGCTCCCGCTGCTCGCCGCGACGGCGCTGGCGTGCGCGCTCGTCGTCCTGACCCCCGGGCCGGGCGCGCTGATGGTGCTGCACCTCGGCGCGAGCGGCGGCCGGCGCTCCAGTCTCGGCTTCGTCCTCGGCCATATGGCGGGCGACCTGATCTGGACCTTGCTCGCCCTGCTCGCACTGCGCTGGGCACGGCTGGTCTCCCCCGCGTTCTTCGCCGTGCTGACCGTGGTCAGCGCCCTCTACCTGATCTACCTGGGGGTGCGCGCCTTCACCGGCGCGCCCACGCGGGAGACGGCTCCCGCCGGCACCCGCGCGGCGCTGCGGGGCGCCGTCTTCGGGATCACCAACCCGAAGAGCTACCCGGTCACCCTGGCCGTCTTCGCCGCGCTGCTCGGGGACCGGATCGAGGTGCTGACGGCGGCCGCGATCCCGATGTTCCTCACGGCCGCGCTCGTGGGCAGCGTGTCCGCCGGAGCACTGCTGGCCTGGATCTCGGGCCTGCGCGTGGTGCGCGAGACCTACCGCAGGGCGGCCGGGACGATCAGCCGTACGGTCGCCCTGGTCTTCTTCGCCTTCGCCGCCTGGTCGCTGGTGCAGTTCTTCACCTCCCGCTGAGGCATGGATGATCAGTTGAAATTACGGATCTCCCCGGGATCCACCAGTTGTGCCTCGGCCGCGAAATCCACGGGCGCGGGCATGGACCGGGTCAGCTCCCGCCTCTCTAGACGTGCAGGAGGTGGCTGGTCAGGCCGTACAGGCGGTGGGCGGCGGACGGGTCGAGCGTGGGCAGCGAGGGTTCGAGCGCCCGGCGGCGGTCGTAGGCCAGCAGCCCGCCCGTGCCGGGCGGGTCGTCCATGAGCTCGATGATCGGCGCGATGGCCCGCTCGACCGGCTGGGCGGCGAGCCTGGCCAGCAGCTTGATGACGGTCTTGACGGGTTGGCGGAGGTGGTCGGTGCCGCTTTGGGTGAAGCCGGGGTGGTGCAGGAGGTAGCGGGTACGGGCGTCCGGGTGGTTGCGCGCGTACGCGACACCGAGCAGGTCCGTGGCGCGTCCGGCCTGCAGCATGGCCTTGACGGTGCTGAATCCGGATTTGAGCGACAGGTCGTCCCAGTGGATGCGGCCCTTGCTGGCGCCGACGCCGCAGATGTTCACGATCATCGGGTTCTCGCCGCGTTCCAGCAGGTCGGTCAGGCCGTAGGCGAGCAGGAAGCGGCTCACGTAGTAGAGCGCGAAGGTGCCCTCGTAACCGTCGGCGGTCTCCACCCGCCGCGAGAAGGGGCGGAGCGCGGTGCACACCAGACCGTCCAGTGCGTCGTACCGTGCTTTGATCTCGCCGACCACCCGGTGGTTCTCGGCCGCCGACGCCAGGTCGGCCCGCAGAAACTCGGCCCGCTTTCCGGCCCTCAGCCCGGCCGCCTCGTCGAGGAACCGGCGCCCCCTGTCCGGGTCGCTGCCCACGACTGTCACCTGGGCGCCCTGGCGCAGGAGGTGCAGGGCGAGCCCTCGGCCCATGCCGCTCGTTCCACCTGCCACCACGTACGTTCGCATTACACATCCTTCAAGTCATCGAACGCTGACTTGTGGAAACGTAGCACAGCACCCGCATACAATGTCAACGGTCGATGACCTAGCGAGGGAGCCCGCGTTGCAGAAAAGGGACAGAGAAGCCACCCGGGCCCGCCTCCTGGAGGCCGCCAGGCTGCGGTTCGCCCGCGAGGGCTACGACGCCACCAGCGTCCGCGACATCGCCGGGGACGCGGGCGTCGACGCCACGCTGATCTTCCGCTACTTCGGCTCCAAGAAGCAGCTCTTCGACCAGGCCACCACCGCCGACTCGCCCGCCGACCTGCTCGCCGGCCCGCCGGAGGAGCTGGTGGCCCGCATGGTGCGTACGGTCGTCGACCACGACTGGACGGCCTACGGCGGCGAGCACCCCCTGGTCGCCATGCTGCGCTCCTCCGCCCACGAGGACACCCGGCTGCGTATCCGCGAAGAGGTCTGCCACACCTACGTCGACGCCCTGCGCGACCTGGCCGAGGGCGAGGACACCGCATTGCGGGCCGAACTGCTCAGCGCCTGGATGGTCGGCATCGGCATCCTCCGCTCGGTCGTGGCCACCCCCGCCCTGTCCGAGGCCCGCACCTCCGACCTGGCCCCGCACATCGCGACCGTCGCCACAGCCCTCCTGGGCCGCCCCATGTCGGGAAACACAGACTGACTCCAAATTTGCAATAGACTCCAAATATGTCACTTCGAGAACGGAAGAAGCTTCAGACTCGGCGGCGGATCGCCGACGTCGCCGTCGAACTGTTCGTGGCACGCGGATTCGACCAGGTCACCATCACCGAGGTCGCGGCCGCCGCCGAGGTGTCGGTCAACACCGTCTACAACTACTTCACCTGCAAAGAGGATCTCGTCCTGCCGCCGGACGAGGCGTCCGCGCGGCGGCTGGCCGACATCGTCCTGGAGCGGCCCATCGGGCAGTCGGCGGCCGGTGCCGTCCTGACCCGTCTGCGGGAGGAGGTGCGCAGATGCGATCGCAGCGTCGGATTGACCGAAGGGTTCGGGCAGGTGCTGCAGATGATGCGCGGCGCACCCACCCTGACCGCCCGACTGGAAGACCTCGGCCGTGAGATGACAGCGGTGCTCACCTCGGCGCTGGCGGAGGAGACCGAGGCGGCACCGGACGATCCGCTGCCGCGGGTCGTGGCCTGGCACCTGGGAAGCCTGCACTCACTCGTGTACGCCGAGGTCGCCAGGCGGACAACGCTCGGCGAATCGCCCCAAACGATCTCCGCCGCCGTGCTGGACCTCCTCGACGGCGTCGAGGAACTGTTCGGTGAACGCCTTCTCGCCTACGCCGTACGAAGGGGCTGATCATGTTCAGAGTAACGATCCGAGGCAAGTTCCAGGGGCTCGGCGAGGACGGCCGCGCTGCGGTGCGCGCGGCGGGCGACACCGCCTACCCCGAATCCGGGACGTTCACCCATGACCAGGACGTGACCGCCTTCACCTTCCGCTGCCAGGTGCCTGCCGCACCGGACGACGGCGAGGACGAGGCTGCCCTCGGGGCCATGGCGGCGCTGGACGCGTACGGGCACCCGTACAAGATCCTGAAGATCGCGGTGACGGACATGCGCGACATCAAGATCCGCCGCCGCTGAACGTCTGCCGAACCTTTCGCACATTCGTCGCATCCAACCCAGCATGCACAAGATCCAGAAGCTCGCCGCCCTGTCCGTGTTGCCCGTCGTCGCGGTTCTCGTGGCGTCCCCCGTCCAGGCGGCAGAGCGCCCCGCCTGCCCGGTGCCCAGCAAGGCCGAGGAGAAGCGATCGGGCGACGCCAAGGGCGACCAGCCGCCCAGGGGTGCCACGGCCATCAAGGGGGTCAAGGTCGCCTACATTCCGACGGGCTTCACGAACGGACAGGTCGTCGTCAACAAGAAGAACGGCCTCACCGAGTACAGCTACCAGTGGTCGGACGACCGCAGCGAGGTCGACCGCCGACACCGGTCGCTGTGGGTCCGGGTGGTGTGCTGGCCGCAGGCGAACTCGACGGCCCAGCTCAAGAACGCGCCGTTCGACCTCGGGACGTTCTCCGGAACCACCAAGACCGTGAAGATCGGCGAGCGCCGTGTGCTCACCCAGGTGGGCGACGGCGCGCTGGGCCACGGCAGGTATGCGGGCTGGGTCGAGCGCAAGGGCGTCGTCGTCACCGTGATGGCCAGCCAGCCTCTCGTACCCGAACTCACGAAGATCATCGAGGGCATCGGACTCTGACGCCGGACCGGAACCGGCTCACCCGCGACCGCTCCCGGCTTCCCCCGGTCACCGTCACGGGCGCCGGTCAGCCATCGTGCCGAAGCGACCCGTGCCGTGCCTTCCGGGTGGAGGTCAGCGCTCCGGCCAGGCCGCTCACGGCGCAGACGAGCACCAGCCCCGCGTACTGTGGCACGGAGTAGGCGAACCACGGCCGGCCGGTCGCGGCCTCGCCGAGCGCGGTGAGCGATGCGGCGGCGATGCCGGTTCCGAGCAGCGCCCCGGCGCACGTCACGGTCAACGTCTCCCAGCACACCATCCTGGTGAGCTGCCGCGGAGTGATCCCCAAGGTGCGCAGCAGCCGAATCTCCTCGGTTCGCTCGGTCATCGTCATGGCCGTCGCGTTGAGCACCGAGATCACGGTGTAGGCCACCGCCGATCCCACCAGCATCGGGGCCGCCCACGCCGACGGCCCCGTGCGGGTGACGCCCGCCGCCGCGTCGCCGGTCGCCACCGCGAACAAGAAGGTGCAGGCGAGTGCGACGGTCAACATCGCCGGGGACGCGGCCGCCATCGCCCGGCGTGGCTGGGCGACCAGCGAGGACCCGGCCAGCATCCCGGCGCCCGGGTCGAGCCGGACCGCCACGGCTCCGAGCAGCCGGCCCATCCCTCGCAGCGCGACGGGACCCAGTGCGGACGCGCCCACGCAGAGCGCCATCGTCGCCCCCAGCCCGGTCGGCACTGCGGCCACCGCCTTGACCTGCGGCACCAGGAACAGCAGCGCGATCCCCCCGCCCAGTGCCACCGCTCCGGAGACTGCCCTGGGCCAGGACAGCAGCCGCCGCTGCGCCGCGCTCTCCCGCAGCACCTCAAGCGGTCCCACGCGCACCGCCTTGCGTGCCGCGCCCCGGGCCGCCAGCAGCGTCACCGCCAACCCGACCACCAGCGCCAGGATGAACGGCCCCGACGTGACCTCCACCGGCACGCTCGTCGGCGCCAATCCGGTCATCCGCATGAACTCCGCCATCGCCGCGGCGTACGGCACGGCCAGCACGCAACCCGCCGCACTCGCCAGCACGGCCACCACCAGCGCTTCCGCCGTGACGAGCCGGCGCACCTGCCGAGGTGTCATGCCGACCGACCGGAGCAGCGCCCAGGTCCTGCGCCGGCGCAGCACGTGCAGGCTCAGCATGCCCGCGACCACGAAGA
Organism: Nonomuraea longicatena; assembly: GCF_039525605.1. Lineage (NCBI taxonomy): Bacteria > Bacillati > Actinomycetota > Actinomycetes > Streptosporangiales > Streptosporangiaceae > Nonomuraea > Nonomuraea longicatena. The sequence continues at coordinate 95,793 of NZ_BAAAHQ010000027.1, forward strand.
CCGACACGAACCCCGACACCATGGCCGACAGCACCAGCAACCCTACGACGCCGCTCAGGTCGTCACGGGCTCCGGCGCCGGCGACCACCATGCCGCTGCCGCCCACCAGCATCACGGCCAGGAGCACCGCCGCGAACGACGCGGCGAAGCTCATTCGATCGGTCCGGACGTTGTTCCAGGCCAGGAGAAGTGTCACCGGCGGCCGCCCAGTCGCATGCCGATCCGGTCGGCCGAGGGCCTGTCCAGGACGTCCACGATCTGCCCGTCGGTCAGGAACAACACGCTGTCGGACTGGGCCGCCGCCTGCGGATCGTGCGTGACCATGACCACCGTCTGGCCGAACGCGTCGACCGCTTCCCTCAGCAGTGCCAGCACCTCGTGCCCGGCACTGCGGTCCAGCGCCCCCGTCGGCTCGTCGGCGAACAACACCTCCGGCCTGCCGAGCAGGGCGCGGGCGATCGCCACCCGCTGCTGCTGGCCACCGGACAACTGCGCCGGGCGATGCCTCTCCCTGCCGGCCAGGCCGACCCGGTGCAGCAGCTCGCGCACGCGGGACGGGTCGGGCCGCCGCCCGGCCAGGCTGCTGGGCAGGATCACGTTCTGCCAGGCGGTCAGCGACGGCACCAGGTTGAACGCCTGGAAGATGACGCCGACCTGGTCGCGGCGCAGCACCGCCAACGCCTTCTCCCTCAGGCGGGTGATGTCCCGCCCGGCGATGCGAACCGCCCCCGAATCCGGCCGGTCCAGCCCCGAGGCACACTGCAACAGTGTGCTCTTGCCCGACCCCGACGGGCCCATCACCGCGGTGAAACTGCCGCGTGGAAACGCGACGCTGACCTGCCGGAGCGCGGCCACCTCGGTTGCCCCCTTGCCGTAGGTCATGGTCACCTCTTCAAGGAGAACCGCATGATCATCCATGATCGACAGCCTGTCGGAGCGCGCTCCCCGAACCATCCGGTATCCCCCCGAACAATCCCTGAGCCTGATCAGTTGAGCTGGGCCCCGAAGCGGGGCATGGCTGTGGCGGGAGGTCAGTCGTTGCGGGGTTTGCCGAATTCCTCGATCAGGACGGGATACTGCTCCCCACCGTGTCCGGCGGCGATCGAGCGGTCGGCCATCGCCTTGATCAACTTCGGCAGTTCGGCGTTGACGCCCACAGCCTCGCTCTCCTCGATGAGGTGTGCCATCGCCCGTGCGTCGGTCTCCAGGGCCGACACCTCGGCGGGGAAGGAGCCGCTGTCGATCTGCTCGGCATATCCAGGCAGCCAGCCGGCCACACCGGCGGCGATCTGCTGCGCGAACGGCGCATACGTTGCGGCGTCCACCCCGGCCGTCCTGAGCAGGGCCGTACCCTGGAGCCAGGCGTTCAGGACGCTCCACATCATGGCGAGGCCGGCCACGTCGTACAGGGAGGCCAGCCCATGGTCCGCGCCAAGGTAGGCGACGGTACCGAGCGCGTCGAGCGTCGACTTGTGCGCCTCGAAGTCCGCCTGCGGCCCGCTGTGCAGAATCACCGCCTCAGTGGTCCCGATCGCCGACGGGATGGCCATGATGGCACCGTCCAGGTAACGGGCGCCGCGCTGCTGGGCCCATCGGGCGGCTTCCCTGGCCTGGGTCGAGTCGCCCGAGGTCAGGTTGATCAACATAGGGCCGTCCGGCTCGATGTCGCTCGTATCGAACAGCTCGCGCATGGCCTGGTAATCGGTGACGCAGATGATCGCCAGGGGACTCGCCTTGAGCGCGTCGCCAACCGTCGGCGCCAGCCGTGCACCTTCGGCCACCAGCTGGTCGGCCTTGGAGACCGTACGGTTCCACACGGTTGTGGGATGCCCGGCCTTCAGGAACGCGCCGGCGAGTGCGCGGCCCATCAGTCCGAGTCCGATGACTGTCACAGGTGAATTGGTCTTGCGGTCCATGGGAGCATCGTCAACGTTGATACCGATATGAAGGTCAAGTGAGGATTCGATGCTGATCGGGGAACTGAGCCGCCGGACGGGAGTGAACGCCCACCAGCTGCGCTACTACGAAGCCCAGGGCCTGCTGAAGGCAGACCGCGGCACGAACGGTTACCGCGAGTACGACGAGACAGCCATGCTCCGGGTGAAACAGATCCGGCACCTGCTCGGCGCCGGACTGTCCTCTGAGGACATCGCGTACCTGCTGCCCTGTGCGGTGGGAGAGGCCCCGGAACTGCTCGGATGTCCCGATTTGGTGGCCGCGATGCGCTCACGGCTGCGGCGACTGGACGATCAGATGGACAGGCTCGCCCAGTCCCGTGCCGCTCTTGCCGACTACATCGATGCCGCCGATCGGATGGCCGGCGAGAGCTACCCACCCTTTGACGGCGCCGACCAGGAGCCCGTCCCCGCCTGAGGGCCGCTTCACGAGACCTGGCGACCAGCTTGCTACGCAGGCAGGTTCTCCCAGCCGACCAGCACAAGGCGGAAAAGCTGGTTCGGCCCACCGTGACGGGTGTACTGAACGATCGGCGCGTGGTCGTCGGTGCGGGCTCCGAGGACGTCCAGCCGCTTGCCGGCGAACGTCCCGATCTCGAACAGGCCCTGGCCGACCGGGTGGAGAGAGAACCGCTGGTTCTCCCCGCCGTGGCGGCTGTACTGGACGATCGGGGTGAAGTCCTCGGTGCTGGCACCCCAGACGTCCAGGCACTTGCCGGCGAACGTCCTGATCTCGTACAGCCCATCACCGACCGGGTGAAAGGTGAACTGCTGGTTCGGTCCACCGTGGCAACTGTGCTGGACGATCCGCGTATGGTCTGCGGTGCTGACGCCCCAGACGTCCAGGCTCCTGCTGGCGAACGTCCAGATGTGGAACGGGCCCAACGGGCCACTGTCGAGTTGCCGCAGCGCCTGCGCGAGGGCAGCGGCGTCCGGGTACCGCCGGGCAGGGTCTTTGTCGAGCAGAGTCAGCACGAGATCGTCCCAGTCGGGCGGGACACCCTCGGCCACCGAGCTGGGTGCCGGCGGCTGCTGGGTGAAGTGCGCGGTGAGGTAGCCCATGGCATCGGGGGCCTGGAACGGCAGCCGCCCCGTGATCAGCTCGAAGAGAAGGCAGCCCAGGGCGTACAGGTCGCTGCTGGGTTCCGGGTAGCCGCGTGCCTGTTCGGGGGCCATGTACGCGGGTGTGCCCACGATGAAGCCCGTCCTGGTGACCCGGGTCGCGATGGGATCGGCTGCCCTGGCGATGCCGAAATCGAGGACCTTCACGACGCCGGACGGTGTGACGAAGATGTTGGACGGCTTGATGTCCCGGTGCATGATCCCGGCTTTGTGCGCGTCGTCGAGCGCCTCGCAAACCTGCGCGCCCCACCGGGCCACGTTCGGCAGAGCGACGGCGCCTCGTTTCAACACCGCGTCCAGGCTCTCGCCGCGGACCATCTCCATCACCAGGAACGGGACACAGTCGTTCCCTGTGCCGATCTCGCCGAGATCGTGGACGGTCACCGTGTTGGGATGCTGTAACCGGGCGGTGATCCGTGCCTCACGCAGAAACCTGGCGCGTTCCTCATCGCCGCGACTTCCGCCACCGGCGAGCTGGGAGATCACCTTGACGGCGACGGGACGCCCCAGAGTCTCGTCTCGCGCCTCCCACACCTGCCCCATGCCACCTTCGCCGAGCGCTCGCACCAACCGGTAGCGGCCCCCGAGAAGTTGGTCTCTCACTGCTACCCCTCCCTCGTTGAGAACATTCCCGTCACTGCTGGTGCGAACCGGCGCCATGAAGATCGCGACGCGACAGACCCGCTATCGGGGAACTCCTCGGGCTGCAGCGGACGCGGGCGCCCGGCCACCGGCCGCGCTCCCGGCAGGGCCGTCGTGGTTCGTGCTTCTCGTCATGCCCGGCAGCCTCCCAGGGCCGTGAAAGACCGGCGTGACCTCAGCGGGGGTCAGCGACGCAGAACTCGTTGCCCTCGGGATCTCGCATGATCGTCCAGGCGTCGAGCTCACGCACCACCGACCCGCCTTGGGAGACCAACCGTTCGACTTCAGCCGACCGATCAGCTGCCACGAGATCAAGATGGATGGGATTGCCGGGGTTTCCGGTCTCAGGAACTTCGCTGAAGAACAAGATCGGCCCGGGGCCGTCGACGGCCACGTTGAGGTCGGTCTCGGGTGTTCGGCCCAGACTGGCGAGCCGTTCGATCTCGGCGTCGTCGTATGGTCGTATCTCGTATCCGTCCAGCGCTTGCGCCCAGAAGCGGGCCATCATCGCCGGCCGCTCACAGCGGAACACGATCTCCCGTAGTACTGCCATCCATGTCTCCTTTACGGCATTCGAGACAGCGCTCGCTCGGCAACCCTAACTGGCGACGGCATCCTCTGGTCTGACACCCGACAAGCTCGCCCGCACCACCACCGGCCTGGACACCGCCGCCGTCGGTGCCCCACTCACCGCGCTCATCAGCGCGAGAGCCGTACTTGCTGCGCCTCAAGCAGAACGCAGGCGGCGCCATCTACAAGTCCGCGCCAACACCGAAGGCATCAACGGCCGGCCCCCTCGGCTCGCCCACGGCCGCGTCGCCCAGACCATCCTGGTCGCTCTGCCCGTCACGGTTGCCGACGACCACTTCCTCGATCAGTGGCGCCACACCCACCAGTCCCGAGCCGGGCCGATCACGCCCGCCGACTCCAGCCGGGACCTTCGACGGCCCGCCACCCGCAGACCAGAGCAGGCCACCACCCGCCCATAAGCCGCAAAACCCACCACCCGGCCCACCGTCAGCTTCACCATGCCCACCAGGTCGTTCACCGCGCCTATGCACCGGCGCGCAGGCATCAGACCGTCTCACCCCGCCGCATCCCTAGGCACAAATCCAGATGAACCAGATTCGAGAATCTCCTGAAACGAAGGAATCCCGCCCGATCTCAGCGATCAGCCGGGGTTCCGTCAACTTCAGTCCGGCCGTTCCTAGAACAGCCCCTGGTGGGGTGTTCACGAGTACGGCTGAGCAGTAGCGATGCATGAGCGTCAAAGATCGCTTCCTGAGCTTGACTCGCGGCTGCGGGGCGCGTTCTTCGCCCGCTGATGCCTTCGAAAATGCCGTCGCAGCCTAGGCGATCACCTCTCTAGGCTGACCGGATGACATGGCGCATCGTCCACGATGACCAGCCGGAGCTGAGCCGCCGATGGCGAGAGAAATGGCCGGACTGCCCGCCGATAGGTCACGAGCTGAAGGCCTACTACTGCTCACGCTGGGTTCGGTTTCACAGCCTCCCGCAGTCCAAGCGGTATGCGGACACGCCAGCCGAGTACGACGTCATCCTGCAGCGGCACAACACCGTGCTGACGGAGTTGTTCGACGGCCGGGAAGTCCTCGTGGTCACCGTCGCTGGCACCGGTGAAAGTGCGCTCGTCGAGCCGTTGGAGCATCCCGAGCCGCTCACCTTGAATCCTGGTGCGCAGCGGTGGATGACCGCGACGGACTACAAAGAGGACGAAGAGTTCCCCTTCTACTCGCATCTGCTCGTGACACAGCAGAGCTGGCGCACGGGAGCGCTCGACCCTTTGCTGCGAGCCGTGGCCGATGATGTCGTCGCCGGTGTCCTGGTCACCGACCTGCAGATGAGCCAGGTCTACCATCCCTACGACGGCGGGGCCGATTGCGTCCTTGAAAGCCCCGGGGCGAGAAACCGTCTTGAGGCCGCGCATGGGGAGTGGCTGTCGAGCCATCCGCACGGGCTGTAGATGCACAGGGTGTGAGCCGCCTCCGCGGTGAGGCGCCTGCTGCAGATGTGTCTTCACGCGGCCGCACCGCTATCTGCAGTTACGTTTTGCAGGCAACTTGTGGCTCTTTGCGGTCGCAGACCTTCTGTCGGTTGCGCAACGCCGGGATATGGAGGTCGGGCATGGCATTTTTTTGTGCTGGAGCAGTTGGCCACTGCCAGAGCATCTGTGCACGAGCGGCTGGTAGCTGTGCGCGAGCAGGTGGAAGCCCTGCAAGAGGAACCGCGCGAGATCGACATCGCCGAGAAGGTGATCACTCCGCTGCGGGCCACCCAGCCGGAAGAGGAACAGACATGCCCGAGAGTGACTCGGATGAGAGCTCTTGGGGAGACGGCCTATCGGTAAGGACGCCCAACCAGCCGCCATCTGTCATGTTCGCGCAGTTCAGGGGGCGATATGAGCATCCTCCTCCCGACGTCACGCCCGGGTGGTAACGCTAAGGATCGAACCGCAGGTCACTCGAGTTGTGTGGTGGAGCCGGAAAAGCTCCACCTTCCCAATGACGGCTACAGAGTCGTGATCACGTCCCGGGCGGCGTGATCAGGCCATGTTCCTGAGCGAGGATCGCCGCCTGAACACGATTGGCCAGCCCGAGCCGCCCAAGAAGACGGTTGACCCGTCCTTTCACCCCGGTCTGCGTCAGGTTCAGCGCCTGGGCGATCTCAGCGTTGGACAGCCCGCGTGCCAGCAGCTTCAGAACGTCGAGTTCACGTTCGGTAAGGGCGGCGAGAGCCTCCGGCGCATGCAGGGGAGAGGGCGGAGGGGTCGCGGCGAAGGCGGCGATGAGGCGGCGCGTGACAGTGGGAGCCAGCATGGACTCGCCGGCGGCGATCACGCGGACGGCTTCGGCGAGCTGGTCGGGGGTGGCGTTCTTGAGCATGAAGCCGCTGGCTCCGGCCCGCAGCGCGTCGTGGACGTACTCGTCGAGGTCGAAGGTGGTCAGGATGAGCACGCGGGGGCAGGGCTCGGGGTGTGGCCACTCGGTGAGGATGCGGCGGGTGGCGTCGACGCCGGTGAGGCCGGGCATGCGCACGTCCATGAGGATGACGTCGGGGCGCAGGTCGAGGGCGGCGGCGACGGCCTGTTCGCCGTCGGCGGCCTCGCCTGCGACGGCGAAGTCGGGGCGGCGGGTGAGGGTGGCCTTGAGGATGGCGCGGATGAGTTCCTGGTCGTCGGCGATCAGCAGCCGGATCGGGGTCATGTCTCCTGCCAGGTGAGGGCGGCTTCGACGCACCAGCCGCCCTCGGGCGTACGGCCTGCGCTGAAGGTGCCCTCGAAGAGGGCGGTGCGTTCGCGCATGCCGATCAGGCCGAGCCCGGAGCCGGGTGGGGCGGGAGGCCGGGGGCGCGAGGGTGGGCCGTTGGTGACGGTGACGGTCAGTCTTCCCGGTGCTTGGCGAAGTGTGAGGTCGACGGTGGTGGCGCCAGCGTGCTTGAGGACGTTGGTGAGCGACTCCTGGGTGATGCGGTAGGCGGTGATCTGGACGGCGTCCGGGGCGTCGAGGCGGCCGGGTACGGTGATCTCCACCTGGCATCCGGCGGCCCTGGCCGGGGCGGCGAGCCGGTCGAGGTGCGCCAGCGACGGTTGCGGGCCGTCGTGCTCGTCGGTCAGCAGGCCGACCATCCTCCGCATCTCGGTCAGGGCGGTGTCGGCCGAGGTTCCGATCACGGCGAGGCCGGGTTCCTCCGGCAGGGTCTCGGCGGTGGAGCGTGCCTGCATGGCGATGACGCTGACGTGGTGGGCGATCAGGTCGTGCAGGTCGCGGGCGATGCGGGCGCGTTCGGCCGCGACCGCGCGCCTCGTGCTGCGCTCCTGTTCGGCGCGCAATCGCTGGGCGAACAGGTGGGTACGGCGGTGCGCGAACCCCAGCGACCACGCTCCCGCGGAGACCGTGAGCAGGAGCAGAAGGGTCGTGACACTCCAGCCCGGGTCGTCGGTGGACGGCGGCATACCGAGCCAGGGCCGGATGAGGTCGGGGAGCAGGATGGTGGCGGCCACGAGGGGAACGGCCGCTGCGCTGAGTGGCGGGCGGGCGTGGCGGGCGACGGCGTATCCGGCGAAAGCCACGAACAGTCCGCCGGTGTGATCGTCCGGTGGCGCGGTCACTCCCTGAACCAGGCTCAACATGCTCACCAGAGCCAGGACCGTCCAGGGGTGGGTGCGCCGCCAGAGCAGCGGCGCCACCTGTGCCACGATCAGTGCGGGCCGCAGTGGGCCTTCGTCGGTGCTGTAGTCGGCCCAGACCAGCACGTCGAAGGCGATCAATGTGCCGACCAAGAGGAGGTCGGCCGCGCGCGGATGCCCGGTCAGCCACCGTCGCAGCGCGGACACGGACGCCGACACCTGGGTTGTCATGTGAGGCACCAGCCTAGACGAGCTCCGACTTAGGTCGCGTATCCAAAGACACGCGGCCCCGTCCGGCTCCTTCCGCCGACTGTGTCCCGGATCGGTCTCTGGGCCGATTTCCCCGGTCAAAGGCGCTTCTAGGGTCGAACCATCCCCATGAACGAGCGGGCCGCGGACGGCGCCGCCGTACCGATGTGTGAGAAGGGCGAATCCCATGAAGAAGACGTTGACCGCGATCCTGGCCGCGGCGGCAGCCGTGACGGTGACCTCGGCGCCCGCGCAGGCGGCGCCCGACAGCCGTAAGGCCGTCGTGCAGCGCAACCTGGACGAGCTGACCGCGCTCAGCCAGGCGGGCGCGGTCGTGCGCGTGGTCCAGGACGGGCGGACGTGGACCGCGCGTTCGGGGACCGCGGTGTGGGGCAGGAAGGCGCCGATGCCGTTGAACGGGCACTTCCGGATCGGCAGCGTGACCAAGATGATCGTGGCCACGGCAGCGCTGCGGCTCGTCGGCGAGGGCAAGGTCCGGCTCGACGGCACGGTGGACACCTACCTGCCCGGCGTACTCAAGGACGGCGGCAAGATCACGGTGCGGATGCTGCTGCGGCACACCAGCGGCCTGAACTCCGACGCCAGCGACAGCAAGTACCTGGCCGACGGCGAGCTGAAGCACCGCTACACCCACGTCGAGGTCGAGGAGCTGGTCAAGCTCTCCGACGACTCGCCCCGGGACTTCCCGCCCGGCACCAAGCACTCCTACTCCAACGCCAACTACTACCTGCTCGGCATGATCATCGAGGCGGTGACCGGCAAGCCCTGGGCCGAGGAGGCGACCAGGTCGCTCGGCCTGCGGGCCACCTCCTACCCCGGCGACAAGACGAGGCTGCCCCGGCCGCACGCGCGCGGCTACCAGTGGGCCGACGGCAAGCCCGTGGACATCACCCGGCTCAACACCACCGCCGCCAACGCGGCGGGCGGGATGGTGTCCACGACCACCGACCTGGACAGGTTCATCGAGCGCCTGTTGTCCGGCAAGGTGCTCAAGCCGGCCCAACTGCGCGAGATGCTCGACGTCACGGCCCCGCCGGCCGGTGACCAAGGCGACGGTGAGCCCGGCCTGGGGATCTTCCGGTACACCACGCCGTGCGGCAAACGCGTCTACGGGCACAGCGGCGGTATCTCCGGCTACGCCACCTACGTCGCCTCCACGCTGGACGGGCGTCACCGGGCCGTGCTCAACATGACGACGGCCAGCCCGAAGTTCGCCGAGCCGGCGCAGCTCTTCAAGGTGGTCAACTCGCTGTTCTGCGGCTGACCCGCTTTCGCGAAAGACAGGAACGTCATTGATTTCCGCCCTCATGGCGATCACCACGGCTCTGTCCGTGCTGTCATCGCCCTCCCCCGCGCAGAGCGCGCCCGCCTGGTGTCCCACCGTCGCCGGCCACCGCGTGGAATGCGGAACCGAATCGCGACCCCTGGTGGCGGACAAGCCGGCGCTGGGGACCATCGACGTCGCCTACGCCCTGATCCGCCGCAAGGACGAGTCGAAACCCGCCAAGAACACCATCGTCGTCAACCCGGGCGGACCCGGCGGCGGCGCCATCGAGTCCGTGAAGGGATACACCAAGCTGACCAAGCCGCTGGCCGCCGACCACGACCTGCTGCTGATCGACCCGCGCGGCACGGGCCAGTCCGGCAAGCTGACCTGCGGCCTCACCGGCCTCGCCCTGCTCACCCGGCCCGAGCTGCACCGCGCCGCCGCCCGCTGCGCCGCCACCCTGGGCCCCCGCGCCGAGGGCTACACCTCGGCCGCGACCGCCGACGACATCGACGCGGTACGGCGCCGCCTCGGCCTCGACCAGATCGTCCTCTACGGCGTCTCCTACGGCACCTACCTGATGTCGATCTACGCCGAACGCCACCCGGAAACCGTGCGCTCCATCCTGTTCTCCGGCGCCTACCCGGTCGGCTTCGACCCCCTGGGCGGGCCCAGCGCCAGGGCGATCTCCCTCACCCTGCGGCGCATCTGCGAGCGCGCCGCCGCCTGCGACGGCGACGCCGTCGTCGCCGACCTGCGGACCGTCAACGCCCGGCTGCGTGCCAAGCCACGTCCGATGACCGTCACCGTGGACGGCAAGCCGCGCGCCCTCACGCTCACCGAGTCCACACTGGCCCTCGTGCTCACCTTCCCGGCCAGCCATTCCGTGGGCAGCACTCCGGGCAAGGCGCCGCTGCTCGGCCGCCTGCCGGCCCGCCTCCACCACGCGGCCCGGGGCGACTTCCGCCCGCTGGTCAAGGAGATCGGCGGCGTGTTCGAGGAACTCGCCACCGACGAGGACGACCAGGCGCAGGCCACCAGTGTCGTCTGCAACGACTACGCCCGGCCGTGGTCGGTGCACACACCCCTGCGCGAGCGGTGGCGGCAGTTCCACCGCTCCGTGGAACGCGCCCGCCCCGCCGAGTTCGGCACGTTCAGCCCGCGTGCCTTCGCCACCAGCCCCCTCGACGGCGGCGACCTGTGTATCGCCTGGCCCAAGAACGGTACGGCCCGGCCGTACACGCTGACCGGGAAGCTCCCCGACGTCCCCACGCTCGTGATCTCCGGCGACCTCGACAGCAACACCTCCGACGAGAACGGCAGGCGCAACGCGGCGCAATTCCCTCGCGCCCGCTTCCTGTCGGTGCCCAACACCGGGCACATACCCGAGCTCGGCGCCACAGGCTGCGCGAAAGCGATCGTGACAAGCTTCATCCGCCTCGAACGGCTCGGCGACACCTCCTGCCTGCGGCGCATCCCGCCGATCAGGGTCAAGCCCGTTCGCTAGTCTTCCTCCGGTCCGGCCGTCCCGCCCTGCCAGCTGATCACCACCGACAAGGGACACCATGCTCATCCCCGTCGTATCGCTCGCTCTCGGCCTCGCCCTCGCTTCCGCCACTGCGCCCGCGCACCCCCGCGCCGCATCGTCTGCCATCGCCCCGGACCGTGGCGGGCTGGAGCCGCTGGTGGAGTTGTCCCTTGAGAGGGTGCGGCTGGCAGACAAGGTCGCCGCCGCCAAGTGGGGTACCACTCTGCCGATCGACGACCCCGCCCGCGAGAAGCAGGTACTCGACGCAGTCGCCACCCAATCCGAAACACTCGGCCTCAACCCCGCCGTCGCCACCCGAATCTTCCGCGACCAGATCGAGGCCAACAAGCTTGTCCAGCGCGCTCTGCACGCGCGCTGGCGGGCTCACCCCGGTGGACAGCCCGCCGAGCGCCCCGACCTGGCCACGCAGGTCCGCCCCCACCTCGACCGGATCACCGGCGAACTGCTACAGGCCATCAAGGACACCGGACATGTCCGCGAGCGGATCTCCTGCCAGACGAAGTTGACCAGGATCCTCACGGGCGTCGCCGACGAGGAAGACCTCGGCCGTCTCCACGCGCGCGGCCTCACCCGCGCGCTGACCTCCATTTGCCGGCGCCGCTGATCGGCCGGATCGAGAATGCACCGTGGCCGACGCACTGGCTTGCCACCCACGTGTGTGATCGGGAGCGCAGGGCCGAGCGGGTACGCGAGGCGCAGCTGCGCGAGGAACGCCTGGAACGGCCCGCCCGTCTGCGAATCAGTCAGGGTGATCGGCTCAGCGCTGAGCCGCTCCGAAACGGCTCTGACCACGAAGATCGCCTCCCGGATCCCCGCCGAGACCATCGAACGCATGCTCACGCTGATCGCCCGGCGCCGCCTCACCGGGCACGGCCACCTCGGAGGGCGCCGCGGCTGCGGCGATGACCGAGGCGGGCGGCGGCCAGGCCGCAGAAGACGCGGACGAGGCGACTCAGCCAGAGCCGGCGCAAGAGGAGGACGAACTCGATGGCGCCCCGGCCGCTGGCCCCATCAGGGCAAACACGGAGGGATTGAACGGCCGGGCCAAGAGTTCCGACATCGATCTGGGCGACCCGAAGAACCGGCTCGCCCACGGCCGGGTCGCCGAGACGATCCTGACCGCGCTGATGATCACCCGTCGCCAACGACCACTTCCTCGACAACTGGCGCAGCACCCACCAACGCAATCCCGCGCCTGAGCCCGAGAATGCCCGTGGCGACCTCACCACCAGCGTCGTGATCGTCTCACCCCGCCGCATCCCGAGGCACGAATCCGGACGAACCAGATTCAAGAATCTCCTGAAACACCGAAATCCCGCCCGATCTCAGTGATCAGACGGGATCCCGTCAACGTCAGTCCAGCCGTCTCAAGAACGGCCCTTGGTGGGGTGTTCACGAATGGCGCTGAACAGCGGTGAAGTAGCCGCCTAGAAGATCGCTTCCCGGGCTCGAGATGATCGTTTCCCACGGTCGTCAGAGCGCGTCGGAGTTGCCGCGTCCGGCGTCGAGTTGCTCGTCGGGCGCGATCGGTCCGCCGGGATACCGCATGACCTCCCGCAGAACCGGGCCAGTAGCCACAAGCCCTTGTGCGGGTTGCTGCCGTGCGCGGAACATACGGCTCCACCGATTTACGGTGGTCGGCCGAGACCCGCCGAGGGGCCAACCCGCGCCGGTGCACCGCGCCTGCTGTCGAACATTTGACGGCGGGTGCCGGTGTCTTCGGTCCTGACGCCATGGCGCTCGTGATGGCCGTCCGAGGCATCCCTTTCGGTCGCGGTTCGGGCCTCGGAACCATGGGGATGCTGTGGTCCTCATCCGCGTGGTGGAGGCATGTCGTCTTCGTGCGGCCCGTAAGGGATCTTGCAGTCTTCAGGGTCAGCGATGCCATTGCCGCCTACAGTGTGGAGTTGCAGCCATGCGTTGAGTGATGGCGGTGGTCCGGGGGACTGCCGAGAGGGAGTCGATGGTGACGTCGCTGCTGACGAAGCTGGAGCGGGCCGAGGAGTCCACACGGCAGCAATGCGCCGAGCTGTCCAGGCAACTGGAAGAGCTGCGGGAGCGGCTGGCCGTGGCACAGCGTCGCCTGGAACGGCTGTCCATCGCGCGCGAGGAACTGACCGCGCTGGAGACGGCTGACGAGCCGGCCGACGCGAAGCCCGGCAAGGCCACCGAAGGCGATCAGGACGCGGTCCGCAGCGCCCCGGAAACTCCCGGACACGCAGAGATTCCCCCGGAGCGTCCGGCCCTGCGGGGGTTGCGCAAGGACGCGGTGGTGTTGCTGGCCAGTTCCGACGAGCCGTTGCGGGCGCGGGATGTGGTGCGGGCGCTGGGGCAGCAGGATGTCCGCGGCCAGGTGGAGGGGATGCGCGCGCGGCTCAAGCGGCTGGTGGTCGACGGCTGGCTGGTCGAGCGTGAGCAGGGCTTGTTCTCGATCGCGTCCGGGGTGAACGGGTTCGCCGGCGGAGGGAGCGCCGCCACGAGCTGAAGCGATTTGCCGGTCTGGTGACCGGGTCGAACGGTGGTGCCGCCGAGTTGCAGCCCGACGGCACCGGGTTGCGTGAGCGCCCAACAGGTTCTGACTCTTCGAAGGCTCTCGCCTTCCGAGCTTAACGCGATAGGTGGTCGCTTGGAGGCTGTCGAGCCAAATGACGGCTGCTTCTGCCCGGATGTCCGGGTTGTCGGGGCGGCGGAGGGAAGGCTCGATCATGCCGTCGATGTCATCACGGCGTTCGTCTCGGGGTTCGGCGCCGTCATCGGGGCGCCGAGGTGTCGTTCGGCCACAGCCGGACGGCGAGCGCGGTCTCCAGCAGGGCGATGGTGGCCACGTCCGGCCAGGAGCGTCCGGCCAGCAGGTCGGCGATGGACTGGCGGTTGACGCCGGAGGCGGCGGCCAGGCCGCGCAGGCTCAGGCGGCGTTCGGCGAGGATGCCGGCCAGAGTGGCGGCGATCTGCTGGACGACGGCTGCGGCGGGATGGCGGGCCAGGTCCGCGTGGGGCCAGGCCTGCGGGTCTTCGGCCAGGTCCCGGGGGGCGGCCGAGCGTGCGCGTCCTCCGACCATCACAAAACGCTCCTTTCAGTGGATGTCGTCGCCCTGCGTAACGGCTGCTTGTCCTGCCACTATGGGTGGGGTGTGACCCTCGACCCCGCGACCTCGGCCACGATCACCGGCTACCGGCCGCAGAACGCTCCGCCGGAGTGGGACCGCGTCCGCGGGCATGTGCGCATGCTGGTCGCCGCCAGCGCCGACCGCTCCCCCTACCAGGTGGAACGACTGCTCACCGCGACCGCCCGCCTGGCCGTGTGGTGTCACCGCACCGGCCTGCCGGACGACCCGGAAGTGTGGCTGCGGCACGAGACGATCGACACGTTCGTCCTGACCGGCTGCACCGACCTGGCCCCACGCTCGGCGCAGACCTACCGCAGCTGGCTGCGGCACATGCGCGCCACACTGGCCTGGCTGGAACGCGGCGAACAGGCACCGCCTCCGATGGCAGCCCCCAAGCAGGTCAGCCCGCCGTACTCGCCGGCCCAGCTCGGCCGCCTTCGCGGCTGGGCCGAACGCCTGCCCGGCCAGGCCAGAGGCGACGCGCTGGCGTTGATGGCGCTCGCCTTCGGCTGTGGTCTGACCTCTGGGGAGGTCGCCGCCGTCCAAACCGGGCATCTGCGCCGCCTGACCTGCGGCGCGATCGTGGTCACCGTCCCCGGCACGCAGCGGTTGATCGTCTGCCGCTCCGCCTGGGAGAACGTCCTGGCCCACGCCGCCGACCAGCCGAGCGACGCCTTCGTGTTCCGGCCCAGGCGCGCCGCCCGGCACGCCAAGAACCTGTTCAGCTCCTGGACCGCCCGTCACACCCCGACCGGCGGCCTGCCCGCCCTGTCGGTGCGCCGGTTGCGCTCCTCCTGGATCGTCGAGCTGCTCAGCGCCCGCATCGACCTGGGGGTGGTTGCCTCCGCAGCCGGGACGAGCGTCTCCGCGCTGGCCCGCTACCAACACTTCGTCCCCGCCCTGGACGAGCCCACCGCGGTCGCGCTGCTGCGCGGCAGGCCCGACGAACAGGCCAAGTGAGTACGGCGAAGCCACGCGCCTGGCCGCCCCGCACCACCCGAGCCCGAACCACCCGACCCCGGCCTCCCGTCAAGCAAACCGCCCAGATCCCCGACGCCGTCATCGGCCACTACGCCCGGCTGCTGGAGGATTCCGGCATCATGGCGTTGATCGACGCCGAGCTCGGCCCACGCCCCGGACCGGCCGGGGTGCCGATCCGGGCGGTGCTGGTCTGCCTGATGGTCTCGATCCACCACAGCGGCAAAGCCACCCTGGCCGAAGCCTGGCGGCTGGCCGCCTTCTGCCTGTCCCCGAGCGCCCGTGAGCACCTCGGGCTGGAGGCCGACCGGCCACCTGTCGATGATCCGCACGCCTGCCTGGCCGACAACCGGCGTTTCTACCGCGCCTTCGACCGGCTCACCAGCCTGCTGGATCCGGCCCGGCACGACCGCCGCACCCGCCTGCCCCAGCACGAGGCCGACCTGCACGCCACCGCCTGGCACGACGACGATCCCGACCACACCCGCAAGCGGGACCTGCTGCAAGACCTCGTCACCAAACTGGTGCTCACCCCGGTCCGCTGGGGCAAAGGCCGCGGCTACCTGGCCGGATTCGGCGGCGACGTCGGCATCGACACCACCGCCGCCCCGGTCTTCGCCCGCCCGCCCCGCGCGCGCCGCTCCACCGGCGAACTGTTCGCCTCCACCGAGATCACCGCGGGCTGGCACCACTCGGCCGGCAACGGCCCACCCGAGTACGGCTACTCGGCTACGCTCACCGTCGCCGCCCGCGCCCGCCCGGTTTCCGCGTCCTTTCCGCAACTGGCGCTCGGCCTGGTCCTGGACACCCCGCACAAACGCATCGGCGCCAACGCCGTCACCACCCTCAAACCTCTGGCCGCGCTCGGCCTGCCCGCGGCCTTCGCCGTTGCCGACCGCGCCTACACCGACCAGCAACCCGTCCACTTCGCCCAGCCCGCACGCGCACTCGGCTACAAGCTCGCCCTCGATTACAAAGTCGATCAGCGGGGAGTGCAGGGCAGCGCCCACGGCGCCCTGCTCATCGACGGCTCCCTGGCCTGCCCGCTGACGCCCGGCCGGCTCGCGCAGGCCACCTCCGGCCTCGACGACGCCTCCGTCCGCACCCCATCGCAAGAACTCGCCGCGCTCATCAGCGCGCGAGAGCCGTACTTGCTGCGCCTCAAACAGAGCGCAAACGCAGACGGCGCGATCCGCTTGCAGTGCCCGGCAGCAGGAACCTCTCCGTCGGTCACCTGCCCCCGCTTCGAGCGCCTCCACCAGCGCGGGCCCCGCCGGTCCACCGCGGTCGATCTGACCGACGCCCGGCACAGAGCCGCCCACGCCGCGGCCAAACCTCGTGTCCGACCCCCGACCCCCGACCACAAGAGCGGCGAACTGCCGAAGATCTGCCACCAGCAGACCATCACCCTGCACCCCGGCGACCTCGGCCACCTCGACAAGTTCCGCCAGGACCTCGCCTACCTGAGCCCGGCCTGGATCGCCACCTACAAGTCTGTCCGGGCCAACACCGAAGGCATCAACGGCCAGCTCAAGGGACACGACCTCGACCTCGGCGATCCCAAGAACCGGCTCGCCCACGGCCGCGTCGCCCAGACCATCCTGGTCGCACTGCTCGTCACAGTCGCCAACGACCACTTCCTCGACCAGTGGCGCCACACCCACCGGCCCCGAACCGGGCCGATCACACCGGCCGACGCCCCGCAGACTCCAACCGGGACCTTCGACGGCACGCCACCCGCAGGCCAGAGCAGGCCACCACCCGCCCCATAAGCCGCGAAACCCGCCACCCCACCGCAGCGCCCGGCCCACCGTCGGCTTCGCCATGCCCAACGGCGGGATCTCGGTCCTCCACCAGCGGCCTGACACCACCCGGGCCTTCCCAACCACCCGCTCCGCAGTCCCCGAACTAGGACGAACCCGATTCGGAAACCCCTGAAACGACGAGATCCCGTCCGATCGCGATGATCAGCCGGGATCCCGTCAACGTCAGTCCAGCCGTTTCAAGAACGGCCCTTGGTGGAGATGAGGGGATTTGAACCCCTGACCCCTTCGATGCGAACGAAGTGCGCTACCGGGCTGCGCTACATCCCCAAGGACTCGACCAGGTTAGCAAACTCCCAGGGGTCCTCGCGCCACCCTTTCAGTCCCCGACCGCCCGACGCGGCGGCTCGGCGTACTGATCGAAGAGAGCGTCCGCCTGCCGGGACGTGAACTCGATGATCTCGGCCTCCGCCTGCTCGGCCTCGCGGCGTCGGCGTTCGCGCAGGCGGCGCGCCCGTTCGGCGCGGATCTCCGCGACGCGGCGCTGCCGCTCCCGATCCACCTGTACGGCGATGCGGAGAAAGGCCAGGTACGTCATCATGACCACCACCGAGGGCGCGACGCCCCACCACGGCATGATCTTCACCGCCGCGGTGACCAAAGAGGCGATCACGAGCAGCGCCGTGAAGAACAGCAGCCGTCTCCGCCGCGCCACGATGATCGCGCGGCGCCGCGCCCGGAACTGGCGCGGATCGATGACGGGTGTCTCCTCCAGCGTCTCGTCCGAATCGGTGTGATCCGTCGGAGGAGCCCCGGAGACCTGCTCCAGATCGGGTAGCTGGTGCTCGCCGGTGTAGTACTCCTCTTCGAGCTCCGCGAGCTCGGCGAGGTTGGTCTTGTCCCTGCGCAACCACATCGGCACCAGGACGCAGAGCCACATGACGACAATGGCGAGGTAGAGGAGGACGCTGCTCACGACCACCTCCGGGCCCGGTTCAGGGCAGCATGAAAACGCCTGTGCTCTCTTGGCGTCTTCGATGTGCTCACGTCACGCACCGTAAGACCGCGTGTCACTAATTGACGAGTATTCGATGCGGTGTGTCGCGAGATCGTCAAACCTCTTCTACCGGAGACCCACCGTGAGCCGCTGACTCACGCGCACGACGCCACTGCACGAGTAGCCCGCCGGGTACATCTTCGACAGTCAACGCGTAACAGATGTGGTCGCGCCAGGCTCCGTCGATGTGGAGTTGGCGACGCCGAATGCCTTCTTCCCTGAAACCAAGCTTCTCAACCACTCTTCGGCTCGCGTGATTTTCCGGCCGGATGTTGGCCTCTACCCGGTGAAGTCCTGTGGTGAAGAAGCAGTGGTCGACCGCGAGGGCGAGGGCGGTCGGGGTGATGCCGCGCCCGGCGAGGGACCCGTCGACCCAGTAGCCGACCTGCGCCGAGCGGGCGGACCCCCACACGATCGCGCCGACGGTGAGCTGTCCGGCGAAGCGCCCCTCGTAGGTGATGACCCACGGCAGCGCCATGCCCTGGCGGGCCTCGCGGCGGAGGGTGCCGACCATCGAGACGTACGGCCCGAGACCGGTTCTGAACAGCGGCGTCTCGGGATTGCTCGGCTCCCAGGGCCGCAGCCAGTCGGCGTTGCGCAGGCGGGTCTCACGCCACACGCGAACGTCCCCCAGCCGCAAGGGCCGGAGTCCCACCGGCCCTTCGCTCAGGGTCGCCGGCCAGCCACGAAGTCGATCCACACCTTCATCATCCCCCGATCGGACACCGGCCCGCCATGGATCGGTTGCCCGGTATCACCCGCTGGGCCGGGTGCTCGCGCCGTAAGCCCTGCTGCGCCGGACATCACCGCATCACGGAGGAATCCCGCAGCCCGAAAAATGGATAAATCACCACATGCCCGGCCAGCGAAAAAGCGAAGATCGATAAAAGGTCAGCGCGGGTGGTCCCCGCCTCGGACCTGGTCCACCGCATGCTCCAGAATCGGCGCCAGTACGGCGACGCCGTCCCGCACCCCGCCGCTCGATCCGGGCAAATTAATGATCAATGTCCGCTCGGACTGTCCGGCCAATCCGCGTGACAATACCGAGGCCGGCACCTTGTCGCGGTTGACCAGCCGGATGGCTTCCGCGATTCCCGGAATCTCCCGTGTGATCACCCGGGCGGTCATCTCCGGGGTGAGATCGGCGGGCGTCAGCCCTGTGCCGCCGGTGGTGACGATCACGTCGTAATCCTTGGCGACCCCGTCGCGCAGCGCCGCCTCGACGGGCTCGCCGTCGGGCACCACCACCGGCCCGTCGACCTCGCACCCGGCCTCGCCCAGCAGCGAGACCAGCAGCGGCCCCGACTTGTCCGGATAGACGCCCGCCGCCGCCCGGTTGGACGCGGTGATCACCAGCGCACGGATCATCGGCCCGCTCCTCAGGCGTCCGGACGGGTCCACACGCCCGTCTTGCCGCCGGTCTTCTCCTCGACCCGCACGTCGGTGATCACCGCCGCCGGATCGACCGCCTTCACCATGTCGATCAGCGCCAGCGCCGCCACCGTGACCGCCGTGAGCGCCTCCATCTCGACGCCCGTACGGTCGGCCGTCTTCACCACGCAGGTGATGTCGACCCCCTCGTCCACCACGTCGAGCAGCACCTTCACCCCGTGCAGCGCGATCGGATGGCACAGCGGGACCAGGTCGGGCGTGCGCTTGGCACCCATGATCCCGGCGATCCGCGCCACCCCCAGCGCGTCGCCCTTGGGCACCTCCCCCGACCGCAGCAACGCCACCGCCTCTCCTGACAGCAGCACGCGGCCGGTGGCCGTGGCCGTACGGGCACCGACCTCCTTGCCGGAGACGTCCACCATGCGTGCGGCGCCGGACTCGTCCAGATGGGTGAAGCTCACAGCCTGATCACCTCCACGGCCGCCCCCGTGGGCAGCTCGGTCACGTCCTCCGGTGCCACGATCAGCGCGTTGGCCGAGGCCAGCGCCGCGAGCTGGTGCGAGCCCTGGCTGTGGACCGGCGTCACGGTGCCGTCAGAGGCCAGCACGCCCCGCAGGTAGGAGCGACGGCCGGCGGGCGAGCGCACCGGGCCCAGCAGGTGGGCGGTCACCGTCTCGGCAGGCCCGGCGGCCAGCCCGCGCATCTTCCGCAGCGCGGGCTGCACGAACAACAGGAAGGAGACGTACGAGGAGACCGGGTTGCCGGGCAGCGCGAAGATGGGCACCTGGTCCTCGCCCACCACGCCGAAGCCCTGCGGCATGCCCGGCTGCATCGCGACCTTCTCGAAGCGAACCGTGCCGAGCGGGCCGAGCGCCTCCTTGACCGGCTCGTAGGCGCCCATCGAGACACCGCCGCTGGTGATGATCGCGTCGGCGCGGACCAACTGGGCGTCGAGCTGCTCCAGGAACAGCGCCGGGTCGTCGCCGACGGTCGTGGCGCGAAATCCGTCGCCGCCCGAGTCGCGGACGGCGGCGGTCAGGGTGAAACTGTTGGAGTCCCAGATCTGGCCGGGGCCGAGCGGCAGCCCGGGATCGACCAGTTCGGCTCCCGTGGACAGCACGACGACACGCGGGCGCGGGCGCACCCACACCCGGCGCCGCCCCACGCCCGCGATGATGCCGAGCTGGGTGGGGCCGATCACCGTGCCGGGCTTGAGCACGACCTCACCGGCCTGGACGTCCTCACCGGCCCGGCGGATGGCGTTGCCCAGCGGAACCGGGCGGTTGATCGTTACCACCGCGGTGCCGCCGTCGGTCAGTTCCACGGGCACCACGGCGTCGGCGCCCGCGGGCAGCGGCGCGCCGGTCATGATGCGTACGGCATGACCGGGCCCCACCGCCCGCAGTTCGTCGGACCCCGCCGCCACGTCGTCGATGACCGGCAACCGCACCGGGACCTGGGCGACGTCGGCCGCCTGTACGGCATAGCCGTCCATGGCCGAGTTGTCGAACGGCGGCAACGGCACCGGTGCCGAGACCTCCTCGGCCAGCGTGGTACCCAGCGACCGCTCAAGCTCAAGTTCGAGCGGCGCCAGAGTGCGGACCGTGGCCAGGATCTCGGCCAGGTGCGCGTCAACCGATTTCACGAAGGAACTCCCGCAGCCAGGGAACGAACTCGGGCGCGAGGTCCGGCCGATCGGCCGCGAACCTCACCACCGTGCGCAGGTATTCGAGCTTGTCGCCGGTGTCGTAGCGGCGGCCGCGGAACAGCACGCCGTGGACCGGCCCGCCCTCGGAGGAGGAACGCCCGGCCAGCGTGCGCAGCGCGTCGGTGAGCTGGATCTCGCCGCCGCGCCCCGGCGGGGTGTTCTCCAGGACCTCGAAGACCGCCGGGTCGATGACGTAGCGGCCGATGATCGCCCAGTTGGAGGGCGCCTCGTCCGCGGGCGGCTTCTCCACCAGGTCGGTCACGCGGACCACGTCGTCCTCGTCGGTGGCCACGATGGTGGCCACGCCGTACAGGGAGACCTGTTCGCGCGGGACCTCCATGAGCGCGATCACGCTGCCGCCGTAGGTGCCGCGCACCTCGACCATGCGCTTGAGCAGCTCGTCGCGGTGGTCGATCAGGTCGTCGCCGAGCAGGCAGGCGAACGGGTGGTCGCCGACGTGCTGCTTGGCGCAGAGGACCGCGTGGCCGAGACCTTTCGGCTCGCCCTGCCGCACGTAGTGGAGGGTGGCGAGCGAAGCGGGCTCGCGCACCTGCGACAGCCGGTGTTCGTCGCCCTTGGCCTCCAGCGCGCCCTCCAGCTCGAAGGCGCGGTCGAAGTGGTCCTCGATCGAGCGCTTGCTCTTGCCCGTCACCATGAGGACGTCGAGCAGCCCGGCGGAGGCGGCCTCCTCGACGACATACTGGATGGCGGGCTTGTCGACAATAGGCAGCATCTCCTTGGGTGTCGCCTTGGTCGCCGGGAGGAACCGGGTGCCCAGACCCGCGGCGGGCACGACGGCTTTCGTCACAGGGTCGAAGTCAGCCATGAGTAGACCCTAGTGGAGGTATCTGTGGACAAGCTGAAGCTGCGCCGCGACCTGCTGCGGGCGCGAGCCTCCCTGGATCCCGGGCAGCGCCGGGCGAACGCGAGCAACATCCGTGAAACCCTCCTCGATCAGCCGTGGGTGCAGATGGCGGGGCTGGTGGCGTGCTACTGGTCTACAGGTTCGGAACCCGACACGCACGGGCTGGTCTTCGCCCTGTGGAAACACGGCGCGACCGTGATCCTGCCTGTGCATAAAGACGATGACGATCTGGACTGGGCGGTATACGACGGTCCCGATTCGCTCAAACGCGGACGATCCGGGATCATGGAGCCCATAGACACCCGGCGCGGCGTGGACGCGATCCGTACCGCCGCGCTCGTGCTCGTCCCCGCTCTCGCCGTCGACAGACGGACAGGGGTACGGCTGGGCCGAGGCGGCGGCTCCTACGACCGCGCTCTGGCCAGAGTGGGACCGAACGTCCCCACGGTCGCCCTGCTGCACGACGGCGAACTGATCGACGACATCCCGGCCGAGGCCCACGACCAGCCGGTCCGTTATGCGGTGACACCCATGGGACTCACTAGTCTTATGTGACTACACAGAGAGAGGGGGCCAGATGGACGTTGATGTCTGGCTCCTTCTCGGCAGTGCTGTGGTCATCGCGGCCATCGTCTCCGTCCGCATCGCCCACCGCAGCGGACTGCCCAGCCTCCTGCTGTTCCTCGGATTCGGACTGCTGCTGGGCGAAGGCGGCTTCGGCATCCAGTTCGAGGATCCGACGCTCGCTCAGCACATCGGCCTGACCGCACTGGCGGTCATCCTGGCCGAGGGCGGTCTGACCACCAACTGGGCGCACGTGCGGAGATCCGTACCCCTTGCCCTGATCCTCGCCACGGTCGGCGTCGCGGTGAGCATCCTGGTGGTAGCGGGCGCCGTGACCGGATTCCTCAGCATCGACTGGCGCGCCGCCCTCATCCTCGGCGCCGTCCTGGCCTCGACGGACGCGGCCGCCGTCTTCTCCGTCCTGCGCCGCCTCCCCCTGCCGCCACGGCTGGCGGGCGTACTGGAGGCCGAGTCCGGCTTCAACGACGCCCCCACGGTCATCGCCGTCGTCCTGCTCAGCCAGATCAACACCCCGATGCCCAGCTTCGGGATCTTCATCATGCAAGCCGGCTTCGAGCTCACCGTGGGCGCCGCCGTGGCCTGCACCGTCGGTCCCGTCGGAGTCTTCGCGCTGCGCCGTCTCGCCCTGCCGGCCTCCGGCCTGTACCCGCTCGCGGTGCTCGCCCTGATCTTCGTCTCGTACGGCGGCGCCGTCTACCTGCACGGTTCCGGCTTCCTCGCCGTCTACCTGACGGCGCTGATCCTCGGCAACGCCCGCCTCCCCCACAGGCCCGCCACACGCGGGTTCGCGGAGGGCGCAGCCTGGCTCGCGCAGATCCTCCTGTTCGTCATGCTCGGCATGCTGGCCAGCCCGAGCGAGCTGCCCTCCGCGATCGTCCCGGGGCTCATCGCGGGAACCGTCCTGGTACTGCTGGCCCGGCCGCTGTCCGTGGCCGTCTCCGTGCTCCTGGCCCGCCTGGCGTTCCTCGACCGGGTCCCCTGGCGGGAGCAGGTGTTCCTCTCCTGGGCCGGGCTGCGGGGCGCCGTCCCGATCGTCCTGGCGACCATCCCCTGGGCGGCGGGCGTGCCGGGCTCCAAGGAGGTCTTCAACGAGGTCTTCGTCATCGTGATCGTGTTCACGCTGGTGCAGGGACCGACGCTGCCGTACCTCGCCCGGGTGCTGGGGGTGAGCGCGCCCGGCGAGCCGCACGAGCTGGAGGTCGAGTCCGCGCCGCTGGAGGAGCTCGACGCCGACCTGCTGCAGATCAAGGTGCCTTCCGGCTCGCAACTGCACGGTGTGGAGATCTTCGAGCTGCGGCTGCCCGCAGGGGCGGCCGTCACCCTCGTCGTACGGGACGGCCGTTCGTTCGTGCCCACCACGACCACCCGCGTCCGCGCGGAGGACCAATTGCTGGTCGTGACCACCGCAGCCTGCCGTGAGCAGGTCGAACGCCGACTGCGCGCGGTCAGCCGCAGGGGCAAGCTGGCGGGGTGGTACGGCGAACGCGGGCAGGAATGAAAGCCCGCGCTCATCGGTTAGCATTGGCAGTCGCTACGCTCGAGTGCCAACCCCCGAGGAGGAGCGCGTGCCCACCTACCAGTACGCCTGCAATGACTGCGGTGAGCAGCTCGAAGTCGTCCAGAAGTTCTCCGACGACGCGCTCACCGTCTGCCCCGCCTGCGAGGGCAAGCTGCGCAAGGTCTTCTCCGCAGCCGCCATCGTGTTCAAGGGCTCCGGCTTCTACAAGACCGACAGCCGCTCGTCGAGCACGAGCACGACCACCTCGCCGAAGCCCGCCGAGAAGACCTCGGCTGAGAAGAGCTCGCCCGACAAGTCCTCCTCCGCTCCGGCCGCCGCACCCGCCGCCGCCTCCAGCTAGTTCGGACGGTCGCTCTCCGAGCCGAGCAGTTCGGGCGCGATCCGCTCGCAGAGCCGTTCGAGCTCCGGGTTGTCGCCCCAGTCCTCGACCAGCCTGACCAGCCCTGCTTTGGCGTGCCCGAGCAGGCTGTCGGCCGCGCGCCGTCCCTCCTCCGTCAGACGCAGCGCCCCGCCGTCGGGAGAGCGCACCACCAGACCGCGCTCGGTCAGGCGGTCCACGTACGGTCTGCCCTCCTCCCTGGTGATGTGCGCCCGTTCGGCCAGCGCGTCGGCGTCGACCCAGTCCTCGCCGCCGAGTCTGGCGATGACCCAGACACTGCCCGCCGGCAGGTCGCCGAGGCCGGCGAGGCGGCCCAGCCGTACGTAGTAGTCCTTGCGCAGGTGGCCGTCCGCCAGGCGGACCAGACCGCGCTCGACCTCGGCCAGTGAGGACCGCTCCGCCGACGTCGCGCCGAGCCCCTCGCCGAGATCGACCGCCTTGGTGGTCTCGCGCAGCTTCTGCTCGGGGATGAACCAGGACAGCACGAAGGCCACGAACAGTACCGGTGTGCCCACGAGGAAGACCTGGGCGATGGCGTCGGCGTAGATGTGCAGGAAGTCCCTGGCCAGCGGGGGCGGCAGGTGCTGGATGATCGTCGGGTCCCGTTGCAGGTCGGCGGGGTTGAATCCGGGTGGCAGGCGGGTCCGGGCGAGCAGTTCGGCCAGGTCGGCGTCGAGGGTGGCGGTGAAGACCGAGCCGAGCGTGGCGACGCCGAACGAGCCGCCGATCGAGCGGAAGAAGGTCGCGCCCGAGGTGGCGACGCCCAGGTCGGCGAAGTCCACGGCGTTCTGTACGACGATGACCAGGACCTGCATGGTCATGCCGAGTCCCACGCCGAGGACCAGCAGGTCGACGCTCATCGTGAGGGTGGAGCTGTTCTCGTCGAGGCGGGAGAGCATGAACATGCCGACGGTGGCGATGAAGGTGCCAGCGATCGGGAAATATCGGTATTTGCCGGTGCGAGCGATGACCTGGCCGCTGACGATGGACATCGCCAGCATGCCGAGCATCATCGGGAGCAGGTGCACTCCAGACATCGTGGCGCTCACGCCGTGGACGCTCTGCAGGTAGAGCGGAAGGTAGGTCAGTGCGCCGAACATCCCGAAACCCACCACGAAGCCCACGATCGAGGTCATCGTGAACGCGCGCAGGCGGAAGAGCTTGAGCGGCATGATCGGCTCGGCGGCGCGCTTCTCCACGACGTAGGCGGCGACGAGGAGGGCGAGGGCGGCGGCAGCCAACCCCACAATTTCCGGACTTATCCATTTATAGGTGGTGCCGCCCCAGGTTGCGATCAGGACCAGGCAACTCGTCGCCCCGCCGATCAGCACCACTCCGGCGTAGTCGATGCGGTGCTTGGTCCTCGACTTGTCGTTCGGCAGCACCGCGACGATCACGAACAGCGCCACGGCGCCGACGGGCAGGTTGACGTAGAACACCCAGTGCCACGACAGGTTGTCCACGAACAGGCCGCCGAGCAGGGGTCCGACGATGCTCGACACCGCGAACACCGCACCGAAGAAGCCCTGGTACTTTCCCCGCTCGCGGGCCGGGACCACGTCGCCGACGATCGCCTGCGCCAGCACCATCAGCCCGCCGCCGCCGAGCCCCTGTAGCGAGCGGAACCCGATCAGCTGCGCCATGCTCTGGCTCAGACCGCACAGCACGGAGCCGATCAGGAAGATGACGATCGCGGCGACGAACAGGCTCTTGCGGCCGAACTGGTCGCCCAGCTTGCCCCACAGCGGCGTCGAGACCGTCGAGGCGAGCATGTAGCCCGTCACCACCCACGACAGCTGCTCCAGGCCGCCCAGGTCGCTCACGATCGTCGGCAGGGCCGTGGACACGATCGTCTGATCGAGCGCCGCGAGCAGCATGCCGAGCATGAGCGCGACAATGATGAGACCCAGGCCCTTGTGCCGCATGCCATTGATCGTACTGTGTGCACATATTTCGCTACTCAGCGGAGTTGTCGGTACGCTCGCGTCGTCCACAGCCCCTTTCCGCGTTATCCACAGCCCCCCGTTCTCCCCTCCGCCCGCCCCACTCTCTCCCGCTAGTGTCGGCGCCATGCCAGCAGACATCGGCGTCATCGGCGGATCCGGTTTCTACTCCCTGCTCGACGACGCGGAGGAGATCCACCTCACCACGCCCTACGGCCCACCCAGCGACGTCGTCACGGTCGGCCGCATCGGAGACCGCTCGGTCGCGTTCATCCCGCGCCACGGCCGCGATCACCGCTTCCCTCCCCACCTCATCCCCTATCGGGCCAACCTGTGGGCGCTGCGTTCCCTCGGCGTCCGCCAGGTCCTGGCCCCCAGCGCCGTCGGCTCCCTCAGACACGAGTACGGCCCCGGCACGATCGTCGTCCCCGACCAACTCGTCGACCGCACCTCCGGCCGTGTCCAGACGTATTACGACCAGACCGGCGCCGTGCACGTCGCCTTCGCCGACCCCTACTGCCCGTCGGGCCGCGCCGTCGCCGTCGCCACGGCGTGCGGCAACGACTGGGAGACCGTCGACGGCGGCACCCTCGTCGTCATCGAGGGCCCGCGCTTCTCCACCCGGGCCGAGTCGCGCTGGTTCGCCGCCAACGGCTGGAGCATCGTCGGCATGACCGGTTTCCCCGAGTCCATCCTGGCCAGGGAACTCGCCCTCTGCTACACCTCGCTGTCCCTGGTGACCGACCACGATGCGGGCGTCGAGACCGGCGAGGGCGTCACCCACGACGAGGTCCTGCGGTTCTTCGCCGACAACGTCGCCCGCATGCGCACCCTCGTCTCCGCCGCCGTCCGGTCCCTGCCCACCGAGCGCACCTGCCCGTGCGGCTCCGCGCTCGACGGCATCAAGCTCCCCTTCGACCTGCCATGAGGCGCCGCCTGATCGCGGCACTGCTGGCCGGTGTCGCCGCGCTGTCCGGCCTGCTCGCCCTCCGTCCCCCTGCGGGGACGCAGGTGCTGGTGGCGGCGCGCGATCTAGCCCCCGGCGTACTGCGGCCAGGCGACATGACCCTGACCGAACTCACCCCGCCCCCTGACGGCGCCCTGCGGGCGCCGGTGCCCGGCCGGGTGCTCGCCGCCCCCATGCGCAAGGGCGAGCCCTTCACCGACACACGCCTGCTCCATTCCGTACGGCTGGAGCCCGGCCTGGTCGCCGTGCCCGTCCGCATCGCCGACGCCGACGCAGCCCGGCTCCTGACCGCCGGTTCCCGCATCGGCGTGCTGGCGGCCTGGGCGGACCGTCCGGCGCACCTCGTCGCCGACGACGTCACCGTCGTGTCCGTGCCCCCGAGCCAGGACGAGCACGGCGCACTGGTCGTCCTGGCCACCACGGCCGCCCAGGCAGGCCAGCTGGCCACGGCCCAGGCGGGCGGCCGCCTGTCCGTCACCCTGAAAACCCACCTACTGTGATCACTCCACTACAGTTGGTCGGCATGCGCGGATTCAAGAAATTCCTCATGCAAGGCAACGTGATCGACCTGGCGGTGGCGGTCGTCATCGGCGCGGCGTTCACGTCCATCGTGAACTCGTTCGTCTCCGACCTGCTCACGCCGCTGATCTCGGCCTTCGGCGGACTGCCCGACTTCTCCTCCCTGAAGGTCACGATCGGCAAGTCCAACTTCCTGTACGGCCAGTTCATCAACGCCGTCATCTCGTTCCTGATGGTGGCGGCGGTGATCTACTTCCTGGTGGTCGGGCCGTACAACCACTTCAAGGAGCGGGCGGCGGCGCAGGAAGAGGCCACCCACCGCGACTGCCCCGAGTGCCTGAGCGAGATCCCCAAGGCCGCGACCCGCTGCGCCGCCTGCACCTCGCAGCTGACCCCGGTCTGAGCTCAGAGCAGAGGGTCGATCTTCGGGTCGTACTCCCAGTGCCACGGTTCGAAAGGACTGCTGTAGGCCCAGTCGGGGTGGAACCACCCGTACCGCTTGCCGTTCTTCTCCAGCCAGTTGAACTCGGCGGACCGGAAGCGTTCCACCCCGCCACACAGGTCGACGGCCAGCCCGAACCCGTGGTTGCTGCGTCCGGGCACCGCCGCGAAGCCGGGCCGCCGGTAATAGACCGACTGCTGCTCGGACAGGTTCCGGTAGGCGTCGGTCACGCAGATCTGCCGTCCGAACTGCTTGCGGTAGGCCTCGTTCAGGCTGACGAACGCGATGGCCGCGTCCGCCCGCAGCATGTGCCCCCGCTGCTGCAGGGGGCACAGCAGCGTGCTGGGGATCAGCCCGTTCGGGTAGTCGTTGGCCGTCGTGATCCGCAGCGGGTTGCACGCCAGCGCCGCCCGCCCCACCTTGTCGATCTTGATGCCCAGCTTCACGAGCGCCGAGGTCAGCGTCTTCACGATCTTGTCGGAGCGCTGCCTGAGCATGTCGATCTCGGCCGCCATCTGTGCCTCGGCCAGCAGGTTGCCCGCCCGCAGTTCCTGCGCGTCGGCGGCCAGCCGTTCGGTCTCCTGGAAGAGCCTGCTGGCCTGCTCGACCTCCATCTGCCGCACCGCCGCCAGCTGCTGCGCGGTCGTCATCGCCTGCAACGCGCCAGCGCCGGCGTCCCCCGACAGGAACGGCATGATCCCGTCCCCCCCGAGCGGCTGCTGGTAGAACAACTGCGTCAGGCGCGTCACCGGCTTGCGCATCTCCGACAGGCGCCGCTCGGCGTCCTCGAGCGCGCGCATCTTGGTCTTCAGCTCCTTCTCCGACGCGGCGAAGGAGGTGCGGCGCTTCTCAAAGGCCTTGGTGGCGTCCTCAAGCTCTTTGGCGGACTTCTCAGCGTCGCGGCGAAGCTCGCTGAGGTTCTTGGGGTCGACGGCCTTCTGGGCGGCGACAGAGGCGGGCGCGGCGACCGCCCTTTCCGTGGGTGCCAACAGTGAGGTGAGCGCCGCGAAGACCGCGATCAGACCCGCTGATCGAGGAGCTGGCACGTTCGGACTCCTCCGTTTGCACACTCGTTACCTTGGTCAGGCACGCACGTTACTACAGCCCCCCGAGTGCACGGACCCAACTCCGGGCAGCCGCCACGTCACACCCCCGTACGGCCGGTCTCGCACAGGCGGCGGAGAAGGCCCCCGCACTTCTCCACCGCCCCCGTCACCCCTCGTCCCGCAGGTTCGCCAGGCAGAGCTCCCACAGCCAGGTCTCCTCCCACTCCCCCGGGCACCGGTCCCGCTGTTCCGGCTGCTCGGCGGGCAGGTCGACGACTCTCCGTACGGTGGCCGGCACCTCGGCCCGCACCTCGGGAACCACCTCGACGGGCGCCTCCCGCACCGGATCCTCGGTCTGCATGCGAGGGACGATGCCCTCGTAGATCAGGTCCGGGCGCAGGGGGGCGGGCACATAGATCGGCTCGAACGCCAGCGTCCCCGGCCCGACCGCCATGCCCGCACCCGGCTCCTGGGCCTCAGCCTCGTACCCGGTGAGCTCACCCACCATCAGCCCCCCGGCCAGGATCGCCGGCGCCAACATGGCCACCCCGAGCACCACCGGCCGCCTACGATGCTTCTGCCGCCTACTTGTCACGCGCCCGACGCTAGCCAGGCCCGCCCCCCGGCCGAGTGATCACTTGCGATCCCTTTACCCCACCTCACCCCACCCCTGACCCGCCCGGCCCAAAGTGGCCCGTCTCCGCGTGCCCACGCAGTGCCAGAACTTCGCTAGGCTTACCCCATCCGCCTCCGTAGCTCAGGGGATAGAGCACCGCTCTCCTAAAGCGGGTGCCGCAGGTTCGAATCCTGCCGGGGGCACTCATCTCGACCAGGTATTTGGCCTCTGACCTGCGGTTTCCCTGCCGCAGGTCTTTGCTCTCCAGACCCTCGGCAGGTCGCCAGGAGCTGCCGAATGCGGCCGTAGGACAGCGTCCTGGGGACATGCGGGAGATGATCTTGAAGGCATTTCCCAAGGTCAGCGCTGCAGTTCGGGGGCCAGGCTGTCGCTATCGAGCCGCTCGTCTCTAAGATCGGCGACGTGCAGCACCTTGCCCTCTTTGACCTTGACCGAACGCTCATTGACCTCGATGCCGCGTTCCGCCGGTGGGCCGTTGAGTTCACAGAGCGACACCGCTTGGGCCCTGAGGAACTCGTGTGGCTTGTCTCCCAAGATCGGGATACGCACCCACATCGAGAGGTTCGCCAGCGCCGAGGAACTCACCCAGCTCCGGGCCGCCGGGCGGTTGTTGATCGAAACTCACCGCTACAGCAACACCTACGCCATCGACCGCCACCACATCGACCGGATCACCGCGGCCGGGCAGGTGCCGATCGTCCACCTGGGCAACATCGCCGACATCCGCCGCCTGGTCCAGCCCGCGCCGTGGCTCGTCGTACTGCTCTGGATCCCCCTCCAGGTCTGTGAGCAACGCTCCCGCCAGCGCGGCGACAGCGACACCGTCAACCGCCTCCAGGCATGGGACGAGACACTGGCCGACTTGCACGCCAACGACAACGATCTATTCCACCGCCGCTTCCACACCCATCAGGCCACCCCCCAGGAGATCGCCGAGCAGACCGCCGACGCCTTCTTCAACCAGCGCGCGAGCACCTCGTAGTCACTGCGCCTCACCACTAAGGATCTGCAACCACAGGTCTTGCGCGGCGCGAGCGGGCATCCACGCGCTTTCCAGGATGCCCGCGAGGGCCTTGACCGGGTGGCGCCGGACGAACCACAGACCCCCGGCCGTGCAGAACTCGAACATTGGGTACCTACACGAGCACGTATGATCGCGGACCCGCAGCCGGTCAGCCCGAGGCAGGATCGGCGACCACTCCAGCCGTACAGCCCCCGTCCGCGCAGCCGGCACATGGGGGCCGTGATAGTTGAAGTGCGGGGGCGGACCGACACTCACGACCTCACCGCCAGCTGCGTCTGATCCCGGAGCAGCGACACGAAGACCTCCGCGTCGTCCGCACTGACGGTTTGCCGCAGACCCTTGTCGATGTCGGCATCCCGAAGATGGACACCGCGCCGGGTCGCGTAGAAGACGCCCGCGTCGCTACAGAACAGCGACCAGGCCGGGAACGCCGCGCGAAGTATGCCGAGGTCATAGCCGCGTGTTGACATACAGTCACCGACAAGTCTATGTCTACCCTCGTAGGCGCGCGTAGGGCGACCGGCCCGGCTTTCTACCGTTGACCCATGTTCGAGTTCGAGCCCGACCGGCCGAAGTGGCAGCAGGTGGCAGACGTCATTCGTCAGCGCATCCAGTCCGGCACCTATCCGCCCAAGTACCTGGTCTCCGAGCTCTCACTCGTCCAGGAATTCGGCATCGCTCGCGACACCGCCCGCAAAGCGGTACGCGCCCTCCGCGAAGAAGGCCTCCTCTACACCATCCCGCACATGGGCAGCTTCGTCAGCCCACCGTCCGACACCGAACCTGCCCAAGGCTGAACGCCCCACCACGCCCGAGCAGGCTGCATGACGTGAGCAGGCGGATCGCCCACAACAACAGCCCGGACGCGCCCGAGCTGAATAGCCTCGTGCCTTCTGTCAACAACGTGGCCCCAACGAGGCCGGCGACCCTCCTCCTGATCCGCCATACCGGCAACGGCAACGGCAACTAAGTCCTCCCCAGCGTGACGGGACAATCGACCAGGGCGAGTCCATCCCAGCAGCCGCCATACGACGAGGCAAGAGAGGAGACGGGGATCACATGCGAGATCACCGGCATCATGGGCCCCAACAGCCCCGATGGATGAGAACTTTCTCTACGTCCTTAAAGGCGAGCCGCCTGCGGCGTCTCGTCGCGCGTCGGGCGGTCGCTGGCCGCGCTACGGCTCTTCGGCCGGTCGCGGCCAGCACCACCCACGCGCTGCAAGCAACACGGCGGACAGCAAGAACGTCGAGAGGCGCATCATGGCATAGGCATCGACCGTATGGATCTGGCGCCTCAGCACTACACCGCGTGAGGCTCCGCATCCTCAAGCTTGCCGGGTTGTACCGATAGGAGATCAAGCGGCGGCGCGGCGCGCCGCCGTACCCCCGGCCCTCCGCCCGCACGCCGTCCGGGCGTGGGGCCTGGGGGCCGGTCCCGGACGGCGTGCGGGACACCGGGCCGGCCACCGCACGCCCGCCCCGCCGTACCAACTGAACGCGTCGACCGGGGTTGCCACGCCACCGCACAGATGCAGCCCTACGATCGCCACAGCATGGCTGGGCATCGTGCATGGTCGGGGGCGATCGAAGGTCCAAGGCTTCGTTCCTCAGCCCTGGCCCGCCGGACTACGTGTGTCTCTCTGCGTGGCCCGAACCTCAGCGAATCTTAGGTAGACGATCAGGCGTGCACGGGCGCACAGCTCCGGCCTCATTCCAGATTGGAGCCCAGCAGAAGGCCGTGGAGATCCCAGCCTGTCGGAATAGGCTTGTTGGCCGGATAATCGACCACTTGGAGCGAAGCCTCGTCGTAGAGCCGTACGTCGTGAGGTCGTCGTCTTGGGCCACGATGAGAAGACGCGAGCCCAGCCGCCAGACCGCATGTTGAACCGCCCCGGCTTTGATGGAGACCTTGGCCTGGACGTTGCTCATCGTCAGCAGCATGGCAAGCCTGGCAGCGAATGTCGCGGTTGTCGACCCGAACCTTGTGGCACAGATCGTCGCCGCCTGACCCTCGTTCGCGCTGATCGGTGCCTACAAGATGCTGATTTGGCAGGAGCGCAGGTGCAGGGACATCAGAGTGTCCACCATCGCGCGGGAGAGCGCCTCGGACCTCCGCCAGGTGGCATGGGAATGGGCACAGTCCAACAGGCCCTCAGACGGCTCCCTTCCGTCGGGCGCCATGATCACGGAGCACTTCGAGGGAAGTCCTCGATAGGGGCGGTGGATCAAGAGTGCTGGCCTGACTGGAGATTTGAGCTGAAGCGCTGGACATCGACCGTCGCGTCATCGTTGCTCTCGGAGAAGTTTAATGCGCGGTTGTCGTCTGGCCAGCGAGTTGACCCGGCAGCAATGCAATCTCCTCAAGGGCGTCGCGAAGAGGGTAGTTCTGCATGACATCGGCTGATGGCCGAGGCACGTACCATCAGAACCGGGGGACGCACCTGATTGGAAGGAGTTCTACGTGGCTGCCGACCGATCGTGGGAGGCGACAGAGAAGGGAGCACACCTCCGCGGACGTCGTACGAGGAACACTAAGCCGGAAGTAGCGCTACGCAGTGCTGTTCACGCGCTGGGTTTCCGATTCCGACTCCACCAGCGACTCGTCGCTAGATGTACTCCGGATTTCGTTCTTCCCCGGTGGAGACTGGCGGTTTTTGTGGACGGTTGCTTCTGGCACGGCTGCCCTGATCACGCGCCAGCTTTCAGGGGGCCGAATGCGGAGCGGTGGCGCATAAAGATCGATACAAACCGCGCCAGGGACCGTCGGAACGACGCATCCCTTGAGGAGGCTGGTTGGCGCGTGCACCGTGTATGGGAGTGTGAAATTAGGAGAGACGTGCGTCTCGCAGCCGAGGAAGTTGGGCGTAAGGCTAGAGAAGGAGGCGTTCCCCGAGATCCGTCTGGTCGTTGACCTACCAGAGTGTAGAGGCGCGTGGACGTTCCTCGATGGAGTAACTGCACCAAGTCGTCAGCGGACAGGTGCTACACAACGGCTCGTTCGGAGTGCAGGTCGTCATACCGAGTACTCGTAGAGCCGCCATGCGAAGGGGGGCCGGCTTACCGCCTCCGATGAGCCGCGCCAAATCAACTCTGCCGTCCGTAAGGCGATTGGTCTGGTCGGAGTTCGTGCCAGATACCCGAGCCGCAACCCGCAGGGACACCTGCGAGGTGAGCATGACGTCGTGCCCGCTAAGCAACGTAAGGAGGGATTCCTCTGCCGGCTTCAGGCGCAGCGCCTCGGCCAAGTCGGCAGGGTTCTTCCATACGTTGTGCTTGGCCGTGAGTTCCTGTAGGGGGGCAAGCCGGCTTTCCGCACGTGGGCCGAGACGGTCCATGAGGGAGCCGAGTTCTCTAGCCGTCACCTTGGCCACGCCGCGCAGCGGCTCCAAGGCTTGAGCAAGCCCGCGGGTCTCGGCCCTCCCGATGGCGCTGAGCATTGCAACGACAAGGGCAACGGCCGGAGTAACGTCATCGCCAGGAATGTTGAACCAGTCCGAGCCCTTCCGCTGTTCTTCGGCCCAGGATGTAAGGGCCTTATGGATCAGTGCCCAGCGGGCGGGCGTCGAGAACAGCGTTTCCTGAATGGTGTTCTCGGGATTGATCGCCTGGGCGGCGACTCTGCCAAGTTCTGGAGGTACGGCATTTCCAATCTGCCGGAAGGCATCGCTTCGCGTACCGGAAAAGCGAAAATCGTCCGGAAAAGTTTGAATTCGAGCCGCTTCTCGCACGGTAAGTGTTCGATGCTGCTCGGGATGTATATACCAGTAGCCGTCCTTGGCGATATGGGCTGTAATGGATCTACTGAGTTCGTCCCAGCCCAAGCGGTTGTACTTGTCATCGAAGGTCTCGGCGGTATACCGACGAAGGTCGGGTCGGATGTCGCGGTACAGAGTTTTGTGGTCCATGAGCTTGAACGTCTCGAGGTCGTCACGCCGGACCGGGCGGGTCATGTGGTCCCAGACGAAACCGGAGTGCTCATTTTCTCGCATTCGCCTTGCGAACGCAGAGGCCAAGGACTCCCCCTGGTATGGAAGGCGACGATCGCCGACAGGGTCGTCTTCGGGCAGCACGGGAAGATCGCCGATCGCATCCCGCACTGTGACTTTGGGGAGAGCCTCGGGCCAAGGGAACTCATGGTGATCAGTTCGGGCGAGGACGATCAAGCGCTTCCTGTGCTGAGGAAC
Source organism: Nonomuraea longicatena (assembly GCF_039525605.1). Taxonomy (NCBI): domain Bacteria; kingdom Bacillati; phylum Actinomycetota; class Actinomycetes; order Streptosporangiales; family Streptosporangiaceae; genus Nonomuraea; species Nonomuraea longicatena. The sequence goes on from NZ_BAAAHQ010000027.1 coordinate 130,862, forward strand.
TCCGTACTTCCACGCGTCCACCAGGCGAACGTCGGTGTGATAGCCGGCGCCCTCAAGGTGCTCGACGATTTCTCGAACGACCCGGAAGTCATCGCCCAGTGCCATGTCGGGAACGTTCTCCATGAGAACGGCGCGGGGTTGGATGGCCAGCGCGACCTCGAGGAAGGCCTTCCATAGCTCCTTGCGCGCATCGTGGGGGTCGCGTCCCGCGTAGTCGACGAGGCTGCGTATCTTGCTTCGACCGGCTCTACTGAAAGGCTGACATGGTGGGCCGCCGGCAACAAGATCGATCTTGGTTTGCTTCAGAAGAGCTATGAGGTCTGCTCTGGCGCGGACGTCGGACATGTCCACGTCCAGCGACAGTCCTGGGAAGTTGGCCCTGTGGGTCTCCAACGCGCGCCGATCATGATCCACTGCGGCGACAACGGTCCAACCAGCCCGTTCGAGGCCAAGACTTAGTCCACCAGCACCGGAAAAAAGATCAACCGCAAGTCGTTCACCCGCAGCCAGGCGCTTGTCGCACCACTCAACGAAGATGTCCTCGGTGCAACGATCGTCAGGATCGGGGAGCTGTAGGACGTCGCTGCGATGCAGCTTCACCCCGTAAAATGACACGCGGCCCTCCATCCTATTGTACTCCCCAATGACCACCAGGAGAACACAGAGGCCCCGGTCGTGCAAGGCATTCTGCCTCAACAGGCGTCACTTTTGCCTCCCGAAGCGGCGCCAATCTCAGAAGGTACCCCTTTCCCCTCGACCTACCAAACTGGTCCTGCAGGCCCATGCGCTCTTCCTGGGGTTGCACTGTACGAGTCTCGAGGAGGCATCCCATGAGGTCTCGGACCGGCTGTGGACAACGAGGTGTCAGACGCCTACCCAGTGGATATCCATGACCCGCTTCGTGCACGCTTCCTTCTTGGCCCACTCGGTCACATTGCCGCCTGAGGGCGTGTCCAGCAACACCTCGCGGACGAGGGTACTCAGAGGGCCGACGGCCTGCATCACTTCCGAGGGGAGAGCCTGGTTGCGCCAGATAGCGCCGAGTATCGCCTCCAGAGCGACTTCTGGAACCAGTCGCGCGAGAGTGTGGGCGGTGACCTGGGCGGGATAGCCCGCACCTGGGTTGAGCCGCATGATCTCCCTTCGTGCCTGGGTGAAGAAGATGGCCTTCGCGATCAGGTTCCGAAAGTACTGTTCGTCCGGGAGCTCGGTCCGGTGCGAGAGGACGTCGATGGTCCATTGCCGGAAGCATTTCTGCGCCCCCCAACTGGCAATATGAGGCAGCTGAAGGAAGACCATCTCGAACTTCGCCACATCCGTCTTGGTGAACCGCTGCAGGGAGGGGTTCTCCTTGACGAACTTCTTCTGTGGTGCGCCTTTCGGCTGGCGGCCTCGGTCGACATCGTACTGTCCACGTACAC
>NZ_BAAAHQ010000028.1:0-3537 GCF_039525605.1 Nonomuraea longicatena
GGAGAAGATCCTTTATGGGGATCTGCGTCCGGGGCAGGTCATCAAGGTGACGACCGAGGGCGAGGGCGACGACGCCAAGTTCGTCTTCGTGGGCGAGGCTGCCAGCCCGGTGCCCGACTCGGCCGCCGCCATCGCCGCGCCGATCCAGAACTAGAGGCGGGGAAAGCCCCTCACGCGATGAACGCGTGAGGGGCTTTCTGCTGCAACCAGACCCCTTTGTTCTTATCTGTCACGGCCAAGCCGCTCCACCGCCTCCCACCGCCCCACCTGACGGCCTCCAAGGCGCTCCTCGCCGCCACCTCGCCCCGCCGTCACGGCGCCCGGTAAGCCGCGAGGTGGCTGGGCCGGGGGCTGGGCTGGGGGCTCAGCCTGGCTCGGTCCCAGGGAGTCCGGTGACCCCGTCGGCCGGGTCATGGGCCAATTCCGGAGGTCGGGTAACCGTTGGGCCGGGCCATGGCCTCGATCTCCGGCCTCGATCTCCGGCCTCGATCTCCGGCCTCGATCTCCGGGCTTGGTCCCGGGCTTGATCTCCGGGGTCGGGTGACCGGGTGGCGTGGCGTGGGTCGTGTGTGGGTGAGAGGCGCCTTGGAGGCCGTTGGCGGGCGGCGGCGGGAGGCGGGTGGGGGCGGCTTGCCGTAACAGGGGATTGGACGGGTCGGTGGTAGCGAGCGTCGGCGAAGTGGCCGGGTTGTGGGCTCTGTCCCCGGGAGTTGGGTAGCGAGGCGGCGTTGCGGTGGGGTGGTGTGGGGTGAGGGGCGCCTTGGAGGCCGTTGGCGGGCAGGGGTGGGAGGCGGGTGGGGGCGGCTTGCCGTGACGGGGGATCGAGCGGTTGGTCGTAACGAGTGGGCACGGTGGGGCGACTGAGTGTGATGAGATGCCGTCAGGGTGGTTGTTGCGTAATTGTTGGTTAGGTGGGTGTACCACCACCATGGGTAGTACTACACTGCGTAGAGCATAAGATCTCCGGATCCCGTCCATCTGCGGCTCGGCGTGTGCTCCATGAGGAGTGCCGAGACATCAACCCACGCATCGGGGCGGACTGCGACGTCTCTCAAACAGCCGAATGCCGTGGAGGAAACCGATGCGCCTGCGTCACGACGACGGAACGCTCGTTCACCTCGCCTACAACGCAGGCGTGCATCCCGCAGAGGATCTGGAGAACCTGATCGCCCACCTCACCCGCTACGCCGTGCCCGTGCGCAAGCGGCTCGGCGTCGAGCGGATGGGCATCGGGCTGTGGCTGTCCCCTGCGGTGGCCGACCATCTGACGGCCGACCGCATCGAACTGGTCCGGCTGCGCAGGTCGCTGGAGGAGCGAGGGCTGGAGGTCGTCAGCCTCAACGGCACCGGTGGCCGCAACCAGGACGTTCCCGGCCCCGACTGGGCCAAGCCCGAGCGGTACCGGTACACGATGTCGCTGGCCAAGATCCTGGCGTTCCTGCTGCCGGAGGATGTCCGGTTCGGCAGTATTTCCACAATTCCCATCGGGTGGCGCCGTGACTGGCCGTCCGACCTGCACACCATCGCCACCAAGCGGCTGGAGCGGCTGGCTCGCGAACTGCGCGGCATCTACAGCGTCACCGGCAAGACGATCAGGGTCGGGTTCGAGCCGTGGCCCGGGTGCGTGCTGGAGACGACCGAGCAGGCGCTGGAGCGCGTGGGCGGCCTCGACTCCGAACACCTCGGGGTGTGTCTCGACGCCTGCCACCTGGCGTGCGGCACGGAGGAGCCGGGCGCGGCGCTGCGCGGGTTCGCCGAGGCCGGGGCGCCGGTGGTGAAGCTCGGGCACGTGCACAACCACGCCGGGGAGCACACGAGCACGGGCGCGGTGCTGCACGACACGCTGACGGCGATGCTGTCGGGCGCCGTGAACGGGACCGCGCACATCGAGGTCGAGACGCACAACCTGGCGGTGCCGGGCCGGGCCAAGGGGCCGGGGGCGCTGGTGTCGCTGCTGGCCGAGGAACTCGACTGGGCCCGCACCAAGCTCACCAACCTGGGCCTCCAGCTCGCCGCCTAGTCTTCACGACCGGCCGACGGCAGCGCATCACCAAGCATCGGCTGTGAGGCTCGGCACTGTGAGGTTCGGCGCCGCATGGTTCGGCGCCGCATGGTCCGGCACCGTGTGGTGACGGTGGCCCGGATGGCCGAGTGTCGGCTCGAGTGGTTCGGTGCCGGGTGGTAGCCGCATGGCCGAGCGTCGGCGCCGCGTGGTTCGGTGACGGTGGCCGGATGGCCGAGCGTCGGTGCTGTGAGGTTCGGCGTCGCGTGGTGGCGGTAGCCGGATGGCAGGGCGTCGGCGCCGCGTGGGTCGGTGCCGGGTGGTGGTGGCTGTGTCGCCGGGCGTCGGTGCCGTGAGGTTCGGCGCCGCGCGGTGGGATGGGGTGCGGCGGTTGTCGGCGCCGTTGTGCGGCGGGTGAGGCGCGGCCGTGGCGGTGGGTAAGAGGGCGGCGTTGCGGCGGGGAGTGGGGCGGGGAGGGGCGTGTTCCTGGAGGCCCTTCGCCGGAGTGCGGCGGGTGGCGGTGGCGGGGGCTTCGCCGTAACGGATGGAAAGCTGGACGGGGTCATAGTGAGCCGAACCACCCCGGGGCGTCGAGGGGGAACGCGGTGGGCGTGAGGTGGCGGAGGGCGGATTCGAGCGACCGGAGCGTCTCCTCGCCCAGTTTGTCGGACCATTCGCGCCGCAGGTCGTCGAAGACGCGGGCGGACAGGGTCAGTGCGTCGACGCCGCGCGGCGTCAGGGTGACCAGTTTGCGGCGGCTGTCGGACGGGTCGGGGGTGCGGGCCAGGTAGCCGAGGCGTTCCAGGGCGTCGATGGTCTTGCCCGCCGCCTGCTTGGACACGCCCAGGGTGCGGCCGAGTTCGACGGCGGTGGTGCCCTGGCGGCCCACGGCCTGCATGACGAAGCCGTGCATGGGACGGAGGTCCGGGTGCCCCCGGCGGGCGAGTTCGGCGTGGAGGGCGTCGATGAGCACGCGAAAGCCCATGAACAGCCGCAGGGGCAGCTCGAAGCCGGGAGGGACGCTTGACATGATAGACAACCTCGTTTACCTTTTTCGACAACCTGATTGTCTATCATAGGGGAGTGATTGAGATGACGCTCGTGCGCAACGCCGACACTCGCGACACGGAGACGCCCAACGCGGTCATGACCACGCTCGCCTCGCCCACCGTCGGCGGTGCCGAGCGGTCGCTGTGGCGGGTCGAGGCGGAGCCCCAGGCCGAAGGGCCGCAGCACGCCTTCGACGTCGAGCAGATCTGGACCTGGCTGGACGGCGCGGCCACCGTCGAACTCGGCGATGAGTCCCTGGTCGTGACCCGGGGGGACACGGTGATCATGCCGGCCGGTGTCCTCAGAAGGATCCTGGCGGGGGACAGGGGGTACACGGCCGTGGTCACCGCGTCGCCCGAGGCCAGGGCGTTCGGCGCGGACGGCAGGGAGTACGGCGTCCCCGCCTGGATCTCCTGATCGGATGCTCCTATCGATGTCAAGCCGCGAGTTCATGATCGTTCGTGGTGATGATCTGGTAGAGCTCG
>NZ_BAAAHQ010000029.1:0-4081 GCF_039525605.1 Nonomuraea longicatena
TAGGGTCAGACCCCCTCGGGAGGTGCTCGCCTCCATCATCTCTGTCAGCTCTTGGCGCCGTCCACGAGCGTGCGCCTGCCCACCGGGGCCTTGAGCCGTACCGTGGTCGTCTTCTGCACGGCGATCGCGATGCAGGCCGTGTTCTTCGCCTTCGCCGGGGTGCCCTCGAACAGGGTGATCGTGACCTTCGAGCGCGTCTGGCGCACCTGCACCCGGTCGAGCACCGTGCACGGCTCCACACCGGACCACCAGACCAGCTTGACCTTCCTGCCACGGTCGACCGGCTTGGCCGAGATCCAGGCCACCTTGCGCGGGTTGACCGTACCGCCGACCGGTTTGACCTGCTTGGGCCCCGCGCTGGGCGGAGCCGTCCCGACCCGGTCCGTGCTCACGGAGACGACGGGTGCCGAGGCGGGAGGGGCCACGGCCCCCGAGGGCTGCGCGGTCGTCGCGGCCGTACCGCAACCCGCGACCAGAGCCAGGCTTCCAGCAAGGAGGAATGTCCGCATACCCCTTACGACGGATGGGACCGCACCCGGGTTCAGCCGCCACATCCGACGGCGGCCACCGCGCGGAAAGTAGGGTGATGGGTGTGCTTCGTCAGGTCCTGCTAGCCGCCGCCAAGAGCGACCGCGTCGAGCGCGCGCTCTCCACCATCCCGACGGTCAGGAAACTGGCCGGCAGGTACGTCGCCGAGGACGTCGCGGCGGCCGTCGCCGACCTCTCCGATCGCGGGCTGCGGGTCACCGTCGGCCGGCTCGGGCCGGAGGTGCTCGACCGGGCGCAGGCAGAGGGTGCCGTGCGCGGCTACCTCGCGCTGCTCGACCGGCTGCCGGAGGGCTCCGACGTGTCGGTCAGGCTCACCGTGCTCGGCCTGCGGATGTCCGAGCAACTGGCGCTCGACAACGCCGCCTCCCTCTGTGAGGCGGCGGCCGGCCGAGGGCTCACGATCACGCTCGACGCGGAGGAGCACGACACGGTCGCCGGGCTGCACTCCGTCCACGCCACGCTGCGCAAGGAGCACGCCGACGTGGGCGTGGCCGTACAAGCGCATCTCCGCGACGCGGAGGAGCGGTGCCTGCGCCTCGACGGCGCCCGCGTCCGCCTGTGCAAGGGCGCCCACACCGCCCCGGGCGCGTTCACGACGCGGAAGGAGGTCGATCGCTCGTTCGTGCGCTGCCTGAAGATCCTCATGGCGGGCACCGGCTACCCGATGGTGGCCACCCACGACCCGCGCCTGGTCGAGATCGCCTCCGCCCTCGCCGTGCTCAACGGCCGCGACGCGGCCGCCTTCGAGTACCAGATGTACTACGGCGTACGGCCCGGCGAGCAGGAGCGGCTGGCGACGCTCGGCGCCCAGTTGCGCGTGTACGTGCCCCACGGCACCGACTGGTACCCCTATCTCGTCCGGCGCCTCGCCTTCACCGGATCGCCGCTGCCGTAGGCTCGGCTGCCACACCGACTAGGCTGTATTGCGAGGGGCAGAAATGATCGCGATCCTGGGCACCGGCAAGATGGGCGAGGCGCTGCTGTCCGGCCTGCTGCGCGCCGGCTTCAAGCCGGGCGACATCATGGCCACCGCCCGCAGGCCCGAGCGCGCCCAGTCGCTTCGCGAGACGTACGGCGTGCAGACGGTGTCCAACGCCGAGGCGGCCAAGAGCGCCGACACGCTGATCCTCGCCGTCAAACCGCAGGACATGGCCACGTTGCTGGGGGAGATCGCCCCGTACGTCCCCGCCGACCGGCTGGTCATCACGGCGGCGGCGGGCATCACGACCGCCTTCGTCGAGCAGCGGCTCGGCGACGCCGTGCCGGTCGTGCGGGTCATGTCGAACACGCCGATCCGCTTCGACGAGGCGATGAGCGTCATCTCGGCGGGGGCGCACGCGGGCGAGGAGCACCTGCGGCTGACCGAGGCGCTGCTGCAGCCGGTGGGCAAGGTGCTGCGGATCCCCGAGTCGCAGCAGGACGCGGCCACGGCGCTGTCGGGCAGCGGGCCCGCGTACTTCTTCTACCTGGTCGAGGCGATGGTGGACGCGGGCATTCTGCTGGGGATGCCGCGTGCGGCGGCCCTGGACATGGTCACGCAGTCGATCGTGGGCGCGGCCGTGATGCTGCGCGACTCGGGCGAGCACCCGGTGATCCTGCGCGAGGCGGTGACCTCACCGGGCGGGACGACGATCGCGGCCATCGCGGAGCTGGAGCGCCACAGCGTGCGCGCCGCCTTCCTCGCCGCCATCGAGGCCGCCCGCGACCGAGGCCGGGATCTCGCCGCCGGATAGCTCACGCGTCGCGGCGGTCGAGGAGGACGGCGGCGACGACCATCGTGACGGCGATCCACACCAGGTACACCGCGAAGCCGCCCCACGCGCCCAGCGGGTTCGCGGGACTGTCGCGGACGATCTCCATCCCGGCGTTCGTCGTGAAGTGGTTGCCGACCGTCTTCCCCCACTCGCCCGGCAGCATCCGGACCAGCGTCGGGACCACGTTGATCATCGAGATCGCCGCCACGATCGCCCCCGGCGTGTGCCGTACGAGGGCGCCCAGCGCCAGCCCGAACAGCCCGGAGGCCGTGAGGTACAGCGTCGTGCCCAGCAGCACCTGCGGCACCCCGTCGTCGCCCAGCGTCGCGCTGCCCAGGATGGCCTGCGAGGCGAAGAAGGTCACCAGCGTGGTCACCGCCGACGCCACGAGCGCCACCGTGGTGAACACCACGATCTTGCCGCTCAGCAGCCGCATCCGCTGCGGCACGGACAGCAGGGAGACGCGGATCGCTCCCGTACGGTACTCGCTGGAGATCACCAGCACGCCGAGCGTCGCCATGGCCAGCGAGGCGAGCGTGGTGCCCGACATGCTGAACTCGGTGCCCTCCAGCGGCGGCGGAATCGGCTGGTCCTGGCCGACGATCACCGCGGCGAACAGCACCCCCAGGCCGATCATCATCAGCGCGGCGATGACGATGGTCATCACCGTCGAGCGGACCGAGCGCATCTTGGTCCACTCGGAGGCGAATACGGCGATCATGACGTGTACTCCAGACTGTCCTTGGTGAGCTCCATGTACGCGGCCTCCAGCGTCGGCTGGACGAAGGTCAGCTCTTCGAGCGGGATCCCGGCCCTGGCGGTGGCGGTGCCGATCTCGATCGGCTGGACGCCGGTGATCCGCAGGTGGTCGTGGTGGAGTTCGCCGCCCCTGAGCAGGTCGGCGACCTCGGCCAGGCGCGGCGAGCGCACCTTGACGTAGCCCTGGGAGCTCTGCCCGATGAAGTCCGAGACGCTGGTGTCGGCGATCAGCTTGCCCTTGCCGATCACGATGAGGTGGTCGGCGGTCTGCGCCATCTCGCTCATCAGGTGGCTGGAGACGAACACGGTGCGCCCGTCGGCGGCGAGTTTGCGCATGAACGTCCTGATCCACAGGATGCCGTCGGGGTCGAGCCCGTTGACCGGCTCGTCGAACAGCAGGATCTCCGGGTCGCCCAGCAGCGCGGCCGCGATGCCGAGCCGCTGCGACATGCCGAGCGAGAAGCCGCCGATGCGCCGCTTGGCGACCGCGCTGAGCCCGACGAGCTCCAGCACCTCCTCCACGCGGGAGGCGGGCAGCGCGTTGCTCTGCGCGATGGCCAGCAGGTGGTTGCGGGCGCTGCGCCCGCCGTGGACGGCCTTGGCGTCGAGGAGCGCGCCGACCTTGCGCAGCGGGTGCTTCAACTGGGCGTACGGCACCTCGTCGATGACGACCGAGCCGCCGGAGGGGCGGTCGAGCCCGAGGATCATGCGCATGGTGGTGGACTTGCCCGCGCCGTTGGGCCCGAGGAAGCCGGTCACCTGGCCGGGCCGGACGGTGAACGTGAGGTCTGAGACGGCGGCCGTCTGCCCGTATCGTTTGGTGAGGTTCGTTGCCCGTATCGCGGTCATGTTCTAGAGCATCGCTGGCCAGGCGGCAGGTTTCGTCCTGCTGGAGAACCGTTCGCGGGCACCTCGCCTAGGACCGTGGTCCTACTCCCGCCGAGCGATCCGGGCGGGCCCTGCCCCTAGATGAGTAAGTCCTAAGTTGGGTCAGTGGTCGTAGGCGATCAGAGATCGGG
>NZ_BAAAHQ010000030.1:0-7700 GCF_039525605.1 Nonomuraea longicatena
CCGACGCGCTGGCCCTGGTCGAGCGCGCCCGCCGCACGCTCGCCGACCATCTCGGCGTCGATCGCGGCCCCGACCTGCGCGCCGCCCACCTGGCCGTCCTCAAAGGCGAACATCCGGTACGGCCCGCCGCGCCAACCGGCGCCCCCAGGCCCGGCGCCCTCAGGCCCGGCGCCCCCGACCTCCATCCGGTACGGCCCGCCGCGCCGACCGGCGTTCCCGACCTCGGCCGAACCCCGGCACCTGTCGCCGAGCCGGGCGGTGGCCAGGCCCGCAAGGGGGCGGCCCGTGGTGGCAACGTCCGGGCGCCGCTCACCGGGTTCGTCGGCCGCGACGCCGAACTCGCCGACCTGCTCACCCTGCTCGGCACCACCCGCCTGGCCACGATCGTCGGCCCCGGCGGCGCGGGCAAGACCCGCCTGGCCACCGAGGCGGCCCTGCGCGAGAACGCCCGCCTGCCCGGCGGCGCGTGGCTGGTCGAACTCGCCCCCGTCACCGACCCCGCCGACGTCCCCGGCGTCCTGCTGAGCACCCTGGGACTGCGCACCGACCACCGCGCTCTCGGCCTGCCCGGCGAGTCGCCGGAGGCGCGGATCGCCGAACACCTCGGGGGCGCCCCCGCCCTGATCGTGCTCGACAACTGCGAGCACCTCGTCGCGGCCGCCGCCGCGCTGTCCGAACGGGTGCTGGCCACGGCCCCCGGCCTGCGCGTGCTGGCCACCAGCCGCGAGCCGCTGAACGTGCCGGGCGAGCGCCTGGTCCCGCTCCCGCCCCTCCTGCTTCCCCCCGAGGGCGTGGACGCGGCGGCCGCGACCGCGTACCCGTCGGTCCGGCTGCTGATCGACCGGGCGACGGCGGTCCGCCCGTCGTTCCGGCTCGACGCGGGCAACGTCGCCGCCGTGAGCGCCATCTGCCGCAGGCTGGACGGCATGCCCCTGGCCATCGAACTGGCCGCCGCGCGGCTGCGCACGATGACCGCCGGGCGCCTGGCCGAGCGCATCGACGACCGCTTCCGGCTGCTGACCGGCGGCAGCCGTACGGCCCTGCCCCGCCAGCAGACACTCAGGGCGGTCGTGGAGTGGAGCTGGGACCTGCTCACGGCAGAAGAGCAGCGGCTCGCCGCCCGGTTCGCGGTCTTCGCGGGCGGGGCGACGTTGGAGACCGTCGAGGCGGTCTGCGACGGCGACCCCGGCGTGCTGGGCGCGCTGGCCGACAAGTCGCTGGTGCAGATGGGCGACGACGGCCGCTACCGCATGCTGGAGACCATCCGGGCGTTCGCGCTGGAGCGGCTGGCCGAGGCGGGTGAGGAGATCGCGCTCAGGCGGCGGCTGGCCGTCCACCTGAGGGATCTGGCGGAGGCGGCGGTGCCGTGGCTGCGCCGGGCCGAGCAGTTGGAGTGGCAGGCGCGGATCGCGGCCGAGCGCGACAACTTCTCTCAGGCGCTGCATTTCGCGATCGACCGGCGGGACGTGGAGCTTTCCGTGCGGTTGTGCGGCGCTCTGGTCTGGTACTGGGTGCTGTTCGGCTCCCGGGAGGAGCCGACGCAGTGGACCGCGCAGGTCGTCGCCCTGGTCGGCGACAAGCCCCCGGACGGCCTGGCCGGAGCGTACGCGGGGGTGTGGTTCACCCACCAGGCCATGCGCCTCGGCCGGATCACCACCGACCTGACGCAGGTGACGCGCAAGCTGGACGAGCTGGTCGAGAGCGCGCTGGCCGAAGGGCCGATCCATCCGATGCTGCCCATCGGGCAGGCCGTTCTCGCCCTCATGTGCGGCCGCGTGGAGTACGCGGAGGCGCTGCTCGACCGGCTGGCGGGCGACGACGACGTCTGGCTGGCCAGTTCGGCGCTGATGCTGGCCGAGCGCGGGCGCTCCGAGGACAAGCTGGAGCGGGCGGCCGCCGGGTTCCGGAGCGTCGGCGACCGGTGGGGGCTGAGCGAGGCGCTGCTCAGCCTCGCCGCGGTCCGGGCTGCGGACGGCCGCCCGGTCGCCGACCTGCTCGCCGAGATCCGCGAGGTCGCCGGCGCGTGGGGCGACCCGAACGACTCGATCGTGACCCTGAGCAGGGTGGCGGTGGTGCGCGCCCAGACGGGCGACCTCGACGGCGCGGCCGCCGACCTGGACCGGGCCGGGGCGGCCCTGAACGACGGCGTCCCCGTCGAGACCCTCGCCCACTTCAAGGTGGCCGAAGGGCTGATCCGCTACTACCACGGCGAGTTCGCCGCCTCGCTGGCCGCCTACCGCATGGCGATGGAGGTGTTCTCGGACACCGTCCCCGACCTGCTCGGGAGCGTCAGAACCCACTACGGGAGGGCGCTGGTGGCCGCCGGCGACCTGGCCGGCGGGCTGGCCCAGCACCGGATCGCGCTCGCCGACGAACGGACCGTGCCCCACGGCTTCCCCCTCTCCGGTGTCTTCAGCGGGTTCGCGCTGGCGGCGCTGGAGGGCGGCGACACCGAGCGGGCGGCGCTGCTGTTCGGCGCGGCGACCTCCGGCGACGACGCCGACCTCGCCGTGGACACCCTGGCGGGGGTGGCGCGGGTGCGAACCGCCCTGGGGGCGGCCCGCTACGCGGACCTGCACGCCAGGGGCGCGGCGATGTCCGAGGAGGAGCTCCGGGACCTGGCGCGGACCACGGGGGAGGATCAGCGCACCCGCCTGTCGTAGGCGCGCAGCGCCAGCGGCACGAAGACGGCCAGCAGCCCGGCCGTCCAGGCGAGTGTGATCCACACGCTGCTCGCCTCCAGGCCGCCCACCATGCAGCCGCGGATCGCCGCCGCCAGGTGCGAGACGGGGTTGATCTCCATCCAGAAGGTCAGCCAGCCGGGCAGGTCGACGGCGGGCACGAAGGCGCTGCTGCCGAACGTCAGCGGCATGAGCACGCCCATCGACAGGACCTGCATCGAGGAGACCGACTTGGCGATCAGCCCGAGCCAGGCGGAGGCCCAGCTGAGCGCCATGGTGAACAGCAGCACCAGGCCCAGGCCGGCGAGCGCCGCCGGCGGCGAGGTCTGCACGCGGAAGCCGACGGCGTACCCGATGATCATCGACATGGCCAGGGTGACCAGCATCGTGACCAGGTCGGCGAGGATGCGCCCGGTGAGCGGCGCGAGCCGGGCGATCGGCATGGACCGGAACCGGTCGAAGACGCCGTTGCCGATGTCGGTGGACAGGTTGATGCCGGTGGTGGCCGTGGCCAGCAGCGCCACCTGGGCGAGGACGCCCGGCAGCATGTACAGCACGGCCTGCTCGCGGTCGCCGCCCGCGGCGCCGCCGAACAGGTAGACGAAGACGACGATCATGAACAGTGGCTGGAGCAGCAGGGCGAACAGCTGACCGGGGCTGTTCTTCAGCGGGATCAGGCTGCGCCAGGTGAGGGTGAGGCTCTGGGCGATCATGAACGGTCTCCGGTGAGGGTGAGGAAGACGTCGTCGAGCGAGGGCAGCCGCAGCGCGTGCTCGGCCAGCACGATCCCGGCGTCGTCCAGCCGCCGCAGGACGGCGGGCGGCACCGACAGGTCGTGGACGGGGATGCTGAGCGTGTCGGAGCCGAGGACGTGCTTGGCCTTCTCGACGTCCTCCTCGCGCAGCGGTCTGATGTCGAGCCGGTGCCCGCCCGCCATGGCCTTCAGCTCCGCGGGGCTGCCGGAGGCCGCGACCCGGCCCTTGTCGATCAGCAGGATGTCGTCGGCGAGCTGGTCGGCCTCCTCCAGGTACTGCGTGGTCAGCAGTACGGTCACCCCGTCGGCGACCAGTTCCCTGACGACCTCCCACAGCTCGCTCCTGGCGTGCGGGTCGAGCCCGGTGGTGGGCTCGTCGAGGAAGAGCACGGCGGGCCTGCCGACCAGGCTGACGGCCAGGTCGAGGCGGCGCCGCATGCCGCCGGAGTAGCCCTTGGCGGCCCGGCCGGCGGCCTCGGTGAGCCCGAACCGGTCAAGCAGTCCGGCCGCCCGCGCCCGCGCGTCCGGCCGGTTCAGGCCGAGCAGGCGGCCCATCATGACCAGGTTCTGCGTGCCGGTGAGCTGCTCGTCCACGGAGGCGTACTGGCCGGTCAGCCCGATGAGCCCGCGCACCTTCGCGGCCTGGGCCACCACGTCGTGGCCGTGCACCCGGGCCCTGCCCGCGTCGGGGCGCTGCAGCGTGGCGAGGATCCGGACGGCGGTGGTCTTTCCCGCCCCGTTGGGGCCGAGGACGCCGAGGACGGTCCCCTTCCTGGCCCTCAGGGCGACGCCGTCGAGCGCCGTCTTCTCGTCGAACCTCTTGACCAGGCCCTCGGCTTCGATAGCGAATTCCATGGCACCCACGCTCGCTGAGAGCGCTGGCAGCAAGCTGGCAGCAGGCTGGCAGGACGTTACGGCCGCCCGGAAAGGCGGGTGCGCAACTTTGGGCCTTCTCGCGGATGAAACAGGCGTCTTCACTCACAGTCAACGACTCCGAGGAGGACATCGTGCGACGTCGATTAACCATCCTGCTGGCCGTCCTGGGACTGTTCTGCCTGACCGGCATCCAGGGCGCGGGCGCCGGTGCCGAACCACCGGCCAACCGGCAGTATCGCGTCGAAGGCCCGTCGGACGCCCGCCAGCGCAGCGCGGTCGCGGCCACGGGAGCGGCCATCGAGGAGGTGGCGAAGGACTCGGTGCTGGTCACCGCCACCTCGGCGGAGGCCGAGGCGATCAGGAAGCTGGGCTACCGGGTCGCGGAGGCGCCGCGCCCGACACCCCCGTCCGGCGCGCGGGTCGCTGACTTCCCGCCGGCGGACTCCCGCTACCACAACTACGCGGAGATGAACGCGAACATCGACCAGCTCGTCGCCGCCCGGCCGGGCATCGCGAGCAAGTTCGTGTACGGCACGTCGTACCAGGGCAGGCAGCTCGTCGGCGTCAAGATCAGCGACAACGTCGGCACCGACGAGGGCGAGCCGGAGGTGCTCTTCACCGCCCACCAGCACGCGCGCGAGCACCTGACGGTGGAGATGGCGCTGTACCTCATGCATCTCCTGGCCGACAACTACGGCACCGACAGCCGGATCACCAACATCGTCAACTCCCGTGAGATCTGGATCCTGCCCGACCTCAACCCGGACGGCGGCGAGTACGACATCGCCACCGGCAGCTACCGGTCGTGGCGCAAGAACCGCCAGCCCAACGCCGGGTCCAGCGCGGTCGGCACCGACATGAACCGTAACTGGGCCTACAACTGGGGCTGCTGCAACGGCTCCTCGCCCACCCCCTCCAGCGAGACCTACCGGGGCACCTCCGCCGAGTCCTCGCCCGAGGTGCGCGCGGTGGCCAACTGGGTACGCGGCCGGGTCGTCGGCGGCAAGCAGCAGATCAGGGCGCACATCGACTGGCACACCTACAGTGAGCTGATCCTGTGGCCGTACGGCTTCACCTACAACGACACCGCCCCCGGCCTCACCCAGGACGACAGGGACGCGCACGCGACCCTCGGCCGGACGATGGCCTCGACCAACTCCTACACCCCTGAGCAGTCCAGCGACCTGTACATCACCGACGGCACGATCAACGACTGGATGTGGGGCGTCTACAAGATCTTCAGCTTCACGTTCGAGATGTACCCGAGGACGGCCAACCCCGGCTTCTACCCGCCGGACGAGCAGATCGTCCCGCAGACCACCCGCAACAGGGAGGCCGTGCTGCGCTTCCTGGAGACCGCCGACTGCGTCTACCGCACGATCGGCAAGGAGGCCCAGTACTGCTGACGGCGTCACCTCTCCGGCCCCCGCCACGCACGTCCGGCGGGGGCCGGAGCCCTGTGTAATTGGGTCTTGTAAGGGGGTGGAGTCAGGGCTACGATCACGGCAACTCTTAGGAAACTTTCCTAAAAGAAATCTTGAAGTAGGGCCAGATGTGTCGAGCTCCGCCGTATCTGACTCCGTTGACCAGCGCAAACGATCGCCCTTCCCTTCAGGCGGCCCCAAGGGGCCCATCGACGACGCCTTCCTCTCCCGTCTCACGGCCGCCGGAGGAACCCGCCGGGCCCGACCCGTCCTGACAACTCGCAGCAAGATCTCCGCTGACCATCCCCCCTCAGGCCCCCCAGGCCCACCCAGGCCCCGCTGACCACTCGCAGGGCCGTCCGCGTGGTTTGCGCCCGCCCCCCAGGGGCGCAAGCCGCGTGGCAGCCACCAACGGAGCGCACATGCGATTGACCGCACTACTCGCCCTACTCCTCGCCGTCGCCCTGGGCGTCGTGGCGCCCGCCGACCCCGCCACCGCCCAGGCCGCCTACCCGGCCTGGGCGCCGCACACCACCTACACCGCGGGAACCCGGGTCAACCACGTCGCCGTCGACTACGAGGCCGTCCAGTCCCACACCTCCCTGCCCGGCTGGGAACCGCCGAACGTGCCCGCCCTGTGGCGCTCGCTCGGACCCGGCGAACCCCAGCCCGGCGTACCCGGGCAGCCCGGCGCGGCCACGGTGAGCGCGACGAACACCTCGATCGCCCTCAGCTGGGGCGCCTCCACCGGTACGGTCACCGGCTACCGCGTCTACGAGGGCGCCACGGTCAAGGCCACCGGGACCGGCACCACGGCCACCGTCTCCGGCCTCGGCACCTGTGAGTCCCACACGTACACGATCAAGGCGTACAACGGCGTCGGCGAGTCCCAGGGCCGTGACGTCTTCGCCACCACCACCGGCTGCACCGGCGGCGGCAACCTGCCCAAGCACTTCCTCACCGGCTACTGGCACAACTTCATCAACCCCGCCACCGAACTGCGCCTGTCGGCCGTGTCCGACGACTACGACGTGATCGCCATCGCCTTCGCCGAGGCCACCACCACGCCCGGCCAGGTCACCTTCGCCCTCGACCCCGCCCTGGCGGCCGCCGTCGGCGGCTACACCGACGCGCAGTTCCGCGCCGACGTGCAGGCACTGCGCCAGCGCGGCAAGAAGATCATCCTCAGCGTCGGCGGCGAGACCGGCCGCGTGTCGGTCGCCAGTTCCTCGGCGGCCACCCAGTTCGCCAACAGTGTCCACTCGATCATGACGAGCTACGGCTTCGACGGCGTCGACATCGACCTGGAGAACGGCCTCAACGCCACCTACATGGCCCAGGCCCTGCGCGAACTGCGCGCCAAGACCGGCCCCGACCTGATCATCACGATGGCGCCGCAGACGATCGACATGCAGTCGACCGGCATGGAGTACTTCAAGCTCGCGCTGAGCATCAAGGACATCCTCACCGTCGTCAACATGCAGAACTACAACTCCGGCGCCATGCTCGGCTGCGACGGCGGCGTCTACAGCCAGGGCACCGTCAACTTCATGACCGCGCTCGCCTGCATCCAGTTGCAGAACGGCCTGCGCCCCGACCAGGTCGCGCTCGGCGTCCCCGCCGGGCCCGGCGCCGCGGGCGGCGGAGTCGTCGCCCCCTCCATGGTCACCCAGGCGCTCGACTGCCTGGCCAAGCGCACCAACTGCGGCAGCTTCGTGCCCGCCCAGGCATACCCGGACATCAGAGGCGCGATGACCTGGTCCATCAACTGGGACGCCAGCCACAACTGGAACTTCTCCAGGACCGTCAAGGCCCACCTGCGAACCATGCCCTGACGGCAGCCCACCAGTCCGTACGGCTCGCGCCACCTCCTCCGGGGCGCGGGCCGTACCCGTAAAGGACCGACGATGCGATCTCGACTCCTCACCTCGGCCGCCGCGCTGGCCCTGGCCTGCGGCGCCCTCG
>NZ_BAAAHQ010000030.1:7727-24011 GCF_039525605.1 Nonomuraea longicatena
CCGCCACCGCCACCGCCACAGCCGCCGCCACAGCCGCCGCCGTCCCGGCCCGCGCGAGCGCGCAGGCGTTCGCCGCCGCCTGGGCCCCCTGGACCGCCTACGCGGCGGGCGCCCGCGTCACCCACGCCGCCGCCGACTACGAGGCCGTGCAGCCCCACACCTCCCAGCCCGGCTGGGAACCGCCCAACGCGCCCGCGCTGTGGAAGCAGGTCACCGGAGGCGGGGACCCGAACGCGCCGACCGCCCCCGGCGCCCCCCGTATCACCGCCACCACCGCCACCACCGTCTCACTCGGCTGGAACGCCTCCACCGGTACGGTCACCGGCTACCGCGTCTACGAGGGCGCCGACCTCAGGGCCACCGTGACCGGCACCACCGCCACGATCAGCGGCCTCGGCACCTGCACCACGCACACCTACACGATCAAGGCGTACAACGCGAGCGCCGAGTCGCCGGGCAGCACCGTCGTCGTGACGACCGCGGGCTGCACCACCCCGCCGACCACCCTGCCGACCGCCCCGTACGTGGACATGGGCGCCTGGCCGACGCCCAGCCTGCCGGAGATGGCCCTCGCCTCCGGACACAAGAGCTACACCCTCGCCTTCATCACCGGCGCCGCCTGCCGCGCGAGCTGGTTCGGCGCCTACGACCCCCGCACCGGCTGGGCCAAGGACCAGATCGACGCGCTGCGCGCCCAGGGCGGCCAGGTGAAGGTCTCCTTCGGCGGCGCCACCGGCATCGAACTGGCCCAGGGCTGCTCCGACGTGACCGCCCTGTACAACGAGTACAAGGCCGTCGTGGACACCTACGCCCTCACCCACATCGACCTCGACATCGAAGGCTCGGCCACCGCCGACGCCGCCTCCGTCACCCGCCGCTCCCAGGCGCTGGCCCGCCTCCAGCAGGCCCACCCGAACCTGAAGATCTCGATCACCCTGCCCGTCCTGCCGGAGGGACTCACCGCAGACGGCCTGTCGGTCGTCCGCTCGGCCAGGGACCACGGCGTGGACGTGGACCTCGTCAACGTCATGGCCATGGACTACTACCGCAGCATCGACTACGGCGACGCCGCCGTCCAGGCCGCCACCAGCACCTTCAACCAGCTCAGAACCCTCTACCCGGGCAAGTCGGAGGCCCAGCTGTGGCGCATGGTCGGCGTCACCCCGATGCTCGGGCAGAACGACGACGGCCGGATCTACAACCTCGACGACGCCCGCCAGCTCGTCGCCTTCGCCCAGGGCAGGCGCCTCGGCCTGCTGTCGTTCTGGGAGGGCACCCGCGACCGCAACGCCTGCAGCGGCCCCCTCTACCGCTGCACCAACATCGCGCAGGCACCCTACGACTTCACCAAGATCTTCAAGGGGTACACCGGATGAGGTTACGCACCCTCGCCGCCGGGACCGCGCTCGCGCTCGGCCTCACGGCCCTCCACACCACACCCGCCCTCGCCGCCAACATCGCCGCCAACCCCGGATTCGAGTCCGACCTGAGCCGCTGGACCTGCGCGCCCGGCGCCCAGGCCGTCACCACCCCCGTCCACGCCGGGGCCAAGGCCCTCCAGGCCACCCCTGCCGGCAGCGACCTCGCCCGCTGCCAGCAGACCGTCAGCGTCCGGCCGTCCTCGGCGTACACGCTGTCGGCGTGGCTGCGCGGCGGCTACGTCTTCCTCGGCGCCACCGGCACCGGCACCACCGACGTCAGCGCCTGGACCTCCTCCGCCGGCGCCTACCGGCAGGTCAACACCGCCTTCACCACCGGTGCCGCCACCACCAGCGTCACGATCTACGTCAACGGCTGGTACGGCCAGGGCGCCTACCAGGCCGACGACGTCGTGCTCGACGGCCCGCCCGGCGACGGCGGCGGCAACGACACCACCCCGCCCACCGTCCCCGGCAACCTCGCCGTCGGCGGCGCCACCTCCAGCTCGCTGGCCGTGAGCTGGTCGGCCTCGACCGACGACTCCGGCACCATCGCCCGCTACGAGCTCTCCCGCGACGCCGCCGCCCCCACCGCCGTCACCGCCACCTCCACCACGGTGGGCGGGCTGGCCGCTTCGACGACGTACCGGTTCAAGGTGCGCGCCTGCGACGCCTCCGGCAACTGCTCCGCCTACACCCCCGAGGTCGCCGGAACCACCACGGCGGGCGGCGGGACCGGCCAGCTGCCCAAACGGGTCATGGTCGGCTACCTGCACACCTCCTTCGCCAACGGCTCCGGCTACCTGCGCATGGCCGACGTGCCCCATGAGTGGGACGTCATCAACCTCGCCTTCGGCGAGCCGACCTCCGTCACCTCCGGAGACATCAGGTTCCGGCTCTGCCCGGCCGCCGAATGCCCGAACGTCGAGCCGGAGGCCGACTTCATCGCCGCCATCAGGGCCAAGCAGGCGGCGGGCAAGAAGGTCCTCATCTCCATCGGCGGGCAGAACGGCCAGGTCCAGCTCACCTCGGCCGCCGCCCGCGACACGTTCGTGCGCTCGGTGAGCGACATCATCGACAGGTACGGCCTCGACGGCCTCGACATCGACTTCGAGGGCCACTCGCTGTACCTCAACCCCGGCGACACCGACCTCAGCAACCCCACCACCCCGGTGATCGTCAACCTCATCGCCGCCGTCAGGACACTGAAGGCCAGGTACGGCTCCCGCTTCGTGCTGACGATGGCGCCGGAGACCTTCTTCGTGCAGCTCGGCTACCAGTTCTACGGCCCCGGCCCGAACGGCGCCGCCGACAACCGCGCCGCCTCCTACCTGCCGGTGATCCACGCCCTGCGCAACGACCTGACGCTGCTCCACGTCCAGGACTACAACTCGGGGCCGATCATGGGCCTCGACAACCAGTACCACACGATGGGCACCCACGACTTCCACGTCGCCATGACCGACATGGTGCTCGCGGGCTTCCCCATCATGGGCAACGCGGCCAATGTCTTCCCGCCGCTGCGCCAGGACCAGGTCGCCTTCGGTCTGCCGTCGGCGCCCTGGGCGGGCAACGGCTTCACCACCGTGCCCGAGGTGCAGAAGGCCGTGGACTGCCTGGTCAAGGGCGTCAACTGCGGGCCGTACCGGCCGCGCGGGGTCTACCCGAACCTGCGCGGGCTCATGGCCTGGTCGATCAACTGGGACAAGTACAACTCCTTCGAGTTCTCACGCAGCCACCGCCCGTACCTCAACGGGCTCGGCTGATCCGCCCGCGGTCCTCCGCCGACCCGGCGGAGGGCCGTTCCCGCGCCCGGGGACCCCGGCGCAGGCTCCTGCCGCCGGCGCCGGGTCCCCGGGATCGCACGTCGCGCCGCAGGCTGAGAGTTTCCTGTGAGTTTCCGGCCGTTCCGGCAGCGGGAGAGACGCAGGTCACGGGAGCAAAAGAAGAGGACACAGGGTGTCGGTTAAGACATGGTCAGCCGGGCATGTCTGATTCGGGAACCCCATGTCCAGGTAGAAGCACCATCTCGGGTACGGCAGGCTAGAACGGCCATGGAATACGCAGTCCTCACGGGGATCGTCCTCGTCGCCGGTGTCGTACTCGCCCTCCTCGCCCAATGGCGGAACTGGAGGCCCACCCTCCTCGTGGCCCTCCTCGTGGGTGTCGCCGTGCGCATACTCCTGCTGCTGACGGCCGCCGACGACGCCTGGCAGCCCGTCGACTACGTCGAGAGCTTCAAGCCCGCGGGCGAGGCCATCCTCAAGGGTGAGGACCCCGTGCTGGCCAGCGAGGGCGGCTGGCACTTCCTGCCGACGATCCCGTACGTGTACGGCTTCCTGCTGTGGCTCGGCATCCCCTGGGAGTACGCCGGCCGCCTGGTCACCGTCGTGGCCGACATCGTGTTGATCCCCCTGGTGGCCAAGCTCGCCGGCGGCCCCAAGGCCAACCTGCGGGCGCTGCAGTACGCGCTCAACCCGCTGGCCCTCATGGTGGCGGCCAACCACGGCCAGGTCGAGCCGGTGGCGCTGGTCTTCGGCGTGGCCGCGTTCGTGGTCGCGCGCGGGCCCGGCTCGCCGTACCTCACCCCGGTCCCGCGCGACGGCGAGCCCGCCGAGCGGGAGGGCGGCCTGCTGCGCCGGATCGCCGGGCTCGACGGCCTGGTCCACCGCGTCTTCGCCCCCGCCTACACCGACGAGCGCGACGTGCGCAGAGGCGTCTACGCGGGCATCCTGATGGGGCTCGCGCTGTGCGCGAAGAGCTGGCCCATCTGGCTGGTGCCCGGCATGGTGCTGCTGCTGCCCGGCCTGCGCTCCCGGATCGTCGCGCTGCTGTTCACCGGCCTGGTCCCGATCTTCTTCTTCGTGACCCTGCCGATCTTCGCGGGCACCCGCTGGGACCAACTGCCCGAGGTGATCGCCGAGATCCGCAACATCCGCCCGATCGTCGGCGACTGGGGCTGGGCGGCCCAGGAGAGCGGCGGCGACTGGGCGCTGCGCCCCGACCTGGTCACCCCCGGCACCTACCTGATCTACGCCACCATGATCGCCGTCATTGTTCTCTGGCGGCGTGCCGACCCGATCGACATGACCATGGCGATGCTCATCGCCTTCATGATCGTCACGCCGAGGCTCGGCGCGCAGTACCTCATGTGGTTCATGCCGTTCCTCGTGGCCCGGCCCACCCGCTTCGCCTGGCCCGCCATCATCGGCGTCTCGATCTGGGCGGGCTACGGCTATCTGTACATGACCCAGGCCCCGGACGACAACGCCTGGTGGTTCCTGCACCGCGAGTGGGCCCTGGCCTCGATCGTGCTGCTCCCGGTGCTGGCCGTCGCCATGCCCTGGGGCCGGCTGCGTGCGCGGGCCCCAGGGCACGACGACCGGGTGCGCCCGAAGACGCAAAAGGTCACATCAGCGATCTAGCTCCCGGTGGATCGTCACCCACTGGTCCGGGTGGACGTAGCCCACGACGGTGTCGTGGGCGACCCCCGCCCTGGCCAGGGCCGCGTCCACGCCCCGGTAGCGGGTGCGCAGCGAGGCCCGCAGCGAACCGCCGACCCCGCTGAAGCCCAGTTCCACCAGTGCCTGCCACGCCTGCGCGTCGCCGACGAGCGGGTCGTCCCGCCGTTCGATGCGCAGGATGCCCGAGTCGACCGACGGCACCGGGCGGAAACTCTCGCGGCCGACCCGGCCGAGCAGCTCCCAGTGGAACCACGGCCAGCTCTCGACCGTGACCAGGCTCCAGCGGCCGTAGTCGCCCGAGCGTTTGCGGGCGTACTCAAGCTGGGTGAGCAGCGTGGCGGAGGTCAGCGCCGGCGCCCGCAGGCACCAGTCGACGATCTTCGAGGTGACGGAGTACGGGATGTTCCCGACGACCGCGAACGGCCGTGACGGCGGCCGGGCCGTCGTGAAGTCGCCCCTGATGATGTTCAGCCCGGTCCTGGCCTTGAGCCGGACCGCGAGACGCGCGTCGATCTCGTAACCGACGATCTCGGCGCCCGTCTCCATCAGGGCCAGGGTGAGAGCCCCCTCTCCGGTGCCGGGCTCCAGCACCAGTCCGCTCGGCCGCGCCGCCTTCATCACCAGGTCGACGGCATGCCGATCGACCAGGAAGTTCTGCGAGAAGCGGCGCCGCGCCCGGTCGACGGGCGTGCGGCCGCCACTGTTCCTGGCCTTCTTCTGAGTGTGCGAATAATTACCGTGCGCGAAGTTCTGCGCCACAGCTACAGCCCTTTCGGGTCTTCGAGATGAACAGGTCTCGAAGGGCCCTGGGCCGCGCTAGCAGTCGGTCACTGCTGAGTGAAGCGGTCCGCTAGCGAGCCAGAGCCCGGCTGTGACGGATCCGCGTGAAGAAGTGGCAACACATGCCCACGATGCTAGGCAGCCCCTCCGGCCCGCGCAAACCGGTTTTCCTTTGATGCTCCTTTGAGGTTGCCCCGGTAATGCTTGGGCCATGGACAGACCCGCCAGGGTGCTCGTGGTCGACGACGAGCCGAACATCCGCGCGCTCCTCTCACAGACCCTCCGGCTGGTCTCGTTCGAGGTCCGTACGGCCGAGAGCGGCGCCGAGGCGATCACCGCCGCCCGGGAGTTCGGGCCCGACCTCGTCGTGCTCGACGTCATGCTCGGCGACCTCGACGGCTTCGAGGTCGCCCGGCGCCTCGACGACAGCGTCCCCGTGCTGTTCCTGACCGCCCGCGACACCGTCGAGGACCGGGTGCAGGGGCTCACGCTCGGCGCCGACGACTACGTGGCCAAGCCGTTCAGCCTGGAGGAGGTCGTGCTGCGGATCCGCGCCATCCTGCGGCGCAGCCGTACCCGCGAGGAGCCCGCCGACCGGCTGAGCTACGCCGACCTGGAACTCGACGGCGCCGCCCACGAGGTGCGTCGCGCCGGTGTGCCGATCGACCTGTCGCCGACCGAGTTCAACCTGCTCGAATACCTGATGCTCAACGCCGGGCGGGTGGTGAGCAAGGCCCAGATCCTCGACAACGTGTGGCGCTACGACTTCGACGGCGACTCCAGCATCGTCGAGTCCTACGTCTACTACCTGCGCAAGAAGATCCCCGGCCTGATCCAGACCGTGCGCGGCGTGGGCTACACCCTGCGGGCCCCCCGATGAGGTGGACGTTGCGCGCCCGGCTGGTGGCGGCCATCCTGGCGCTGACCACGCTCGCCCTCGCCGCCGCCAACATCCTCGGCGTCACGCTGCTCGGCCAGGCCCTCATGGTCCGCGTCGACAAACAGCTCGACGCCGCAGGAGCCGCCGCCGCCCTCACCCGCCCGCTTCCCGTACCCGTGACCACGGAATCGGCGCCGCTGGAGAACATGCTCGTCAAACAGTCGGCCAGCATCACCCGCGTCCTGTTCTACGACGCGCGGGGCCGCCTGGAGTGGTCGCTGCCCTCCGCCGACGTGCCGGGCCCCGTGATCGAGGACTTCACCCCCGGTGACCCCCGCACCGTCCCCGGCGCGGACGGCACCCCCTCCTGGCGGATCAAGGTCAGCGCCGTGCCCGGAGCCGGGTTCGCAGTGGTCGCCAACTCCCTCGCCGAGATCGAGAGCACCCAGCGCACCCTCAGCCTCATCGCCGCAGCCGTGAGCCTCGGCGTGCTCATCCTGCTCGGCACCGCCGCCCACTTCCTCGTACGGCTCGGCCTGCGTCCCCTCACCCGCATGCAGGCCACCGCCGGCCACATCGCCGGCGGCGACTTCGCCCGCCGCGTCCCCGGGACCGACGGCCACACCGAGACCGGCCGCCTGGCCACCGCCATGAACGTCATGCTCGACCGCGTCGAACACGAGATCGCCGCCAGGACCGCCTCCGAGTCCCGCATGCGCCGCTTCCTCGCCGACGCCTCCCACGAACTGCGCACCCCGCTCACCTCCGTACGCGGCTTCGCCGAGTTGCACCGGCACGGCGGCGGCGACACCGACCAGGCCATGCGCCGCATCGAGGACGAGGCCGCCCGCATGGGCGCCCTGGTCAACGACCTGCTCACCCTCGCCCAGCTCGACGAGGAACGTCCGCCCGAACGCCGCACCGTGGACCTGCTCGAAGTGACCGCCGACACCATCCGCGACGCCAGGGCCAGGGTGCCGGACCGGCAGGTGCGGCTGGCCGGGGTCGGCGACGCGCTCGCCCCCGTCTCCGCCGTCGGCGACGAGGCCAGGCTCCGGCAGGTCGCCGCCAACCTGGTCGGCAACGCGCTCACCCACACGCCGCCCGAGGCGTCGGTGACCGTACGGGTGGGGCTGGCCGGGGGTGCCGCCGTGCTGGAGGTCGCCGACACCGGGCCCGGCATCGACGCCCGGCACGTGCCGTACCTGTTCGACCGCCTCTACCGGGTCGGCCAGGGCCGCACCCGCACCGACGGTGGCGCCGGTCTCGGCCTGTCCATCGTTGCCGCGATCGTGCGCCAGCACCACGGGCGGGTCGAGATCGACACCGCGCCGGGCAGGGGCGCGACCTTCCGGGTGTTCCTACCCGCCGTCGAGGCGGCTCCCAGCTCGCTCTGATCCGGGCCGACCAGCATCGAGGGCATGAGACGAACACTCCTGCCGGCAGCCCTGCTGATCGCGGTCACCGCGTGCGCCGCCGAGGCCCCGAGGGCCGGGGTCGCCTCCGTCGCGACCGCCTCGGCGTCGCCGTCCGCCGGCGCCTCGTCAACCGCCACGGGGGATCCGGCGGACAACGGCCGCAAGTTCGCCGCGTGCATGCGCGACAACGGCGTCGACCTGCCCGACCCCGAGCCCGGCACGCACCCGCTGACCTCCTCCCTCAAGGTCGACAAATCCCAGCTGCAGAAGTTCGAGGAGACGACGGAGAAGTGCCGGGCGTTCTTGCCGCCCAAGGACAGCGTCAAGCTCAACCCGCAGCAGCAGGAAACGGTGCGGGCCTTCGCCGAATGCCTGCGTGAGAACGGCATCGACATGCCCGATCCCGACCCGAACGGCGGCTTCGGCGGAAGGGCGCCGAAGATCGACCAGAGCTCCCCGACCTTCAAGAAGGCCATGCAGGCCTGCCGAGGCAAGATCGACAACGGCGGGGCCGCCCGGTGAGAGGAGCGCGCCCGGCGCTGTTCACCGCAGGAGCGGCCCTGCTCGCCGCCGCCGTCACCGCCGCCGTCCTCGGCATCGGCGGCGGCGACGGCCGGACCGCCGCCACCACCCGCATCCCGCCCGCGACCGCCAGGGTCGAACGCGCCACCCTCACCGACACCACGACGGTCGACGGCACCCTCGGGTACGGCGCCGACCGTACCGTCACCGCCCGAGGCGGGGGCACGATCACCTGGCTGCCCGCCGAAGGCGCCACCGTCACCCGGGGCCGAGCCGTCTACAGCGTCGACGCCGACCGGGTGCCGCTCCTGTACGGCTCCATGCCCCTGTACCGCACGCTGGACACCGGCGCCGAGGGCATGGACGTCGAACTGCTCGAACGCAACCTCTCCAAACTCGGCTACGACGGCTTCGACATCGACGGCGAGTACACCTGGGCCACCCGCGAGGCCGTCAAGGAATGGCAGGACGACCTCGGCCTGCCCGTCACCGGCAAGGTCGCGGCGGACGACGTCGTCGTCTCCGACGGGCCGCTGCGCGTCGCCGAGCTCAAGACGCAACCCGGCGCCGCCGCAGGGGGAGCGGTGCTCACCACGACGGGGACCGTCCGCGAGGTCACCGTGGACCTCGACGCGGGCGACCGCCACCTCGTGAAGAAGAACATGAGGGCCGAGGTCGAACTCCCCGACGGTGAGAAGACCGACGGCCGGATCTCCAGCATCGGCAAGACCGCCACCCAGACCGGCCAGGGCCAGGACGCCACCACGACCGTCGAGGCCACCGTCGCGGTCCGCGGCGTCAAGGGCTTCGACACCGGACCCGTCGAGGTCACCTTCGTCTCGGAGCGGCGGGAGAACGTGCTCGCCGTACCCGTCGGCGCCCTGCTCGCCCTCGCCGAGGGCGGCTACGGCGTGCAGGTCGTCGAGGGCGGCACCACCAGGTACGTCGCCGTCAAGACCGGCATGTTCGCCGACGGCCGAGTCGAGGTGACCGGCGTCGCCGAGGGCGCCACGGTGGCGGTGCCCGCGTGATCGCCGAACTCGTCACCGTGACCAAGAACTACGGCGACGTCCAGGTGCTGCGCGGCGTCAGCCTCGCCGTCGAGGAAGGCGAACTGCTCGGCATCGTCGGGCCGTCCGGTTCGGGCAAGTCGACCATGCTCAACATGCTCGGCACCCTCGACCGGCCAAGCGGGGGGACCGTACGGGTGGCGGGGCACGACGTCGCAAGTCTGTCCGACCGTGCGCTGTCGGCGCTGCGCGCCCAGTCGATCGGCTTCGTCTTCCAGCAGTTCCACCTGGCCAGAGGGGTTTCCGCGCTCGACAACGTGGCCGACGGCCTGCTCTACTCCGGCCCCTCCCTCAGCCGGCGGCGCGAACGGGCACGGCTCGTCCTCGACCGCGTCGGACTCGGCCACCGCCTCACCCACCTGCCCCACCAACTGTCCGGCGGTGAACGCCAGCGCGTCGCCATCGCCCGCGCCGTCGTCGGCGACCCCGCACTGCTGCTGGCCGACGAACCGACCGGCAACCTCGACTCCCGCGCCGGCGCAGGCGTCATGGCGCTGCTGCGCGAACTGCACGCCGGCGGCACCACCGTCGTCGTCATCACCCACGACCGCGACATCGCCGCCGCCCTTCCCAGAATGGTCGAGATGCTCGACGGGACGGTGGCCGGATGAGCGTGCCCGCCCCTGCCCGGCTGCGCCCCCGCGACGTCCTCCGGGTCGGCGGAGCCGGGCTGCGCGCCCGCCCGCTGCGGGTGTTCCTGTCGGCGCTCGGCATCGCCATCGGCATCGCCGCCATGATCGGCGTCGTCGGCATCTCCGCCTCCAGCCGGGAGGACCTCAACAGGCAACTGGCCGCCCTCGGCACCAACCTGCTGAGGGTCGCCCCGGACCAGGACCTGTTCGGCAACGCCTCCCACCTGCCGTCCGAGGCCGAGGACATGATCGCCCGGATCGGCCCGGTCACCTCCGTCACCGCCGTCGGCGACACCCCCGCCCGCGTCTACCGCAACGACCGCATCCCCGAGGGCCAGACGGGCAGCATCTCGGTCACGGCCACCCGGCTCGACCTGCTGGAGGACATCGGCGTCACCCCGGTCAGCGGCACCTGGTTGAACCCGGCCACCGAGCGCCACCCGGCCGTCGTCCTCGGCGCCCGCGCCGCCGACCGCCTCGGCGTCGTGAGCGCGGGACCCGACCAGCGCGTCTGGCTCGGCGGACGCTGGTTCACCGTCGTCGGCGTCCTCGGCCCGGCACCCCTCGCGCCCGAGATCGACACCGCCGCGCTCGTCGGCTGGCCCGTCGCCGAGCGGCTGCTGGACTTCGACGGCTACGCCACCACCGTGTACGCCCGCGCCGAGGAGGAGTCCGTGACGGCCGTGCACGGCGTGCTCGCCGCCACCGCCAACCCGGAGAACCCGAACGAGGTCCAGGTCTCCCGCCCCTCCGACGCGCTCGCCGCCAAACAGGCGACGGACACCACCCTGAACGCCCTCCTGCTCGGCCTCGGCGGTGTCGCGCTCGTCGTCGGCGGCGTCGGCGTGGCCAACACCATGGTCATCTCGGTGCTCGAACGCCGGGCCGAGATCGGGTTGCGCCGCTCGCTCGGCGCTACCCGAGGGCAGGTCAGACTCCAGTTCCTGGCCGAATCCCTGCTGCTGTCGGCGCTCGGCGGCCTCGGCGGCGTCGCCCTCGGCGTCGGCGTCACCGCCCTCTACGCCACCCTCCAGAGCTGGCCGTCGGTCGTGCCGCTCTGGGCGATGGCGGGCGGCGTCTCCGCCACGCTGCTCATCGGCGGGATCGCGGGCTTCTACCCCGCCGTACGGGCCGCCCGCATGTCGCCCACCGAGGCACTGGCCACGACCTGACGGGGACGGGCGCCCGATTCCTTCGAGAACCGCGCAGCCTTGGCGGGACGGGCGTCCTACTCCTTCGAGAGCCGCGCTGCTCTGGCGGGGGGCGTCCGATTCTTTCAAGAGCCGCGCGCCCACCTCCCGGTACCGTCGTCGGCGTGGACATCCTGCGCGACGCCTCGACCTACCTACTGCACCACGGCCGCCTCCTCGACAGGCTCCGGTTCGCCGCCCTGTTCGGCGACGGGGCACGCGAGCCGGTCCTCGCCGCGCTGCATGCCTACCAGAACGCCGACGGCGGCTTCGGCAACGCCCTGGAACCCGACCTGCGCGGCGCCGCCAGCCAGCCCGTCGCCGTCGAGACGGCCCTGCACGTCCTGGACGACCTCGACGCCTTCGCCGACCCCATGGTCGAGGATGCCTGCGACTTCCTGGCCTCCGTCACCGCCCCCGGCGGCGGGTTGCCGTTCGTCCTCTCCTCCGTGCTGGACGCGCCGAGCGCCCCTTGGTGGCGGGAGGGGCCGTTCACCGCCGGCGGGCTCAACCCCACGTCCAGCCTGGCCGGGTTGCTCCACAAGCACGGCGTCGCCCACCCCTGGCTCGACACCGCCACCCGCTTCTGCTGGTCGGCGATCGGTGAGCTGTCCGGGGACGTCTCGCCGTACGACGCCCGCGCCGTCATCGCCTTCCTCGAACGGGTGCCCGACCGCGAGCGGGCCGAGGCCGAGTTCACCCGTCTGCGCGACGGCCTGCTGTCCGGCGTCTCCCTCGACCTCGACGCCGGGGAGGGGACGCACTCCCCGCTCGACTTCGCCCCCGCGCCCTCACCGCTGCCCCTGTTCGGGCGCGACGTCCTCGACCGGCACCTCGACGCGCTGCTCGCCGAGCGGAAGGACGGCGGCTGGGCCCCCAACTGGCCGATCTGGACCCCCGCCGCGGCCCATGAATGGGGCGGCTACCTGACGGTCGAACGGCTCAAGACCCTGCGCGCGTACGGACGAGTCTGACTCCTTCTGGGACCCTGCTCCTATAGGGGAATCCTTCGGACGGCCGAAGAAACCCGGCGCCCGGCGGCCGATGCTGGAAACATGATCAATAATGCTCTGGGGCTCGTCCTGGCCGCCGGAATGCTGCCAGGCGCCCCCATGACCGCCCCACCCGGCCTGCACGAGTGCGCGACCGCGACCGCCCGCTGCGACGGCACCGTCGAAGTGCCCCTCGACTGGGACGACCCCTCCTCAGAACGGATCACCGTCGCCTTCGCCTTCGTCCCGGCCAAGGACGCAGACGGCACGGTGGTGGCCAACCTCGGCGGCCCGTCGCCCGCCATACATGGGGTGCCGTATGCCCAGCAGACGCTCGGACCGGTGCTGGAGCGCAAGAACCTGCTCATGATGGACCCGCGCGGGCTCGGCAAGTCCTCCCCGCTGCAGTGCCCGGGCGCCAGCTTGCTCACGCCGGAGAAAATCGCCGCCTGCGCCGAGCGCATCGGCCCCCGCGGCGCCTACTTCACCGCCGACCAGGCCTCGCACGATCTCGACGCCGTCCGGAAGGCGCTCGGGCTGGGCACGGTGAGCTTCTACGGCAACTCCTACGGCACCCTGTACGCCCAGGCGTACGCCGCCCGGTACCCGCGCAGCCTGGACGCGATCTTCCTGGACAGTGCCATGACCATCGGCCGTGACGGGTACACCACCTGGGAGAACTACTTCCCGTCCGCGATCCGGAACCTCGGCGTCACGTGCGAACGTTCCAAGGCATGCGCAGCATTGCCGGGCACGCCGTCCGAGATCTGGGCACGGCTGGTGGAACGGCTTCGAGAGCGCCCCGACCCGGACGTGACGGTGTTCCAGTCCTTCGCCCTGAAGGGTATGGACAGGCCCGTGTTCGGGCGGGAGTCGGTGGCGGCGGCCCACGCCTACCTGCGCGGCGACAGGGCGCCGTTGCACAGGCTGGCCCGGCTGATCCCCAAGACCATGCCGCCCATGGAGGATCCGTCCTTCGCCGGCTACCTGGCCTACCGTTGCGGTGACGGCACCTTCCCGTTCGGCCGGGACGCGCCGTCGGCCGAGCGCCGTGCCCAGGCCGAGCGGTACTACGAGCGGGAACGACCGCTCGGGCCCTACCAGATCACCGAGGTCTTCCCCGCGATCGGCAGTCTGGAGCCGTGCATCGACTGGCCGACCCCGCGCCACAGCCCGCCCCGCCCGCCCGGCCAGGCGTTGCCCTCGGTTCCCGTCCTGGTGATGGCGGGCGAACTCGACTTCGAGACGCCCGCCGACCTGGCCGACACGATGCGGGCCTTCCCGAACGCCACCGTCGTCAGCGTCCCCTTCGGCGGGC
Source organism: Nonomuraea longicatena (assembly GCF_039525605.1). NCBI lineage: Bacteria > Bacillati > Actinomycetota > Actinomycetes > Streptosporangiales > Streptosporangiaceae > Nonomuraea > Nonomuraea longicatena. Next base: position 21,412 of record NZ_BAAAHQ010000030.1, read on the forward strand.
ACGCCCTCGCCGGAGCCCCGGGCCCCATGGGCGACTGCGTCCGGGGCATGTTGCGGACCTTCCTGACCACCAAGCAGATCACCGACCGCAGGTGCAACTCCGAGAACTACCGGGCCGTGGGCCGGTTCCCGCAGCGGCTCGCCGACGTGACCCCCCACCCGGCCGCCAGGCTCACCGCCGGACAGCGCCGGGTGCTCGCGGCAGCCTTCGCCACCGCCGCCGACGCCACCGCCCGCCGCAACCCGAACGCGGGACTACCCGCCGGCCCGTCCGACCCGCCTGGCCCGGCTGACCAGCCCGACCTGCGCGGCGGCCAGGTCGCCTTCGGCACCGACCTCACGCTCGACAACGTCAGATACGTCGAGGACCTGCCGGTCAGCGGCCCGATCACGCTCTCGCCCGAGGGCCGCGCCACCGCCACCCTCCGCGCCGGGACCGGCGGGCGCACCCACCAGGTGACCCTGACCTGGAAGGCGTTCACCCTCGACGCGAAGGTGTCCGGGACCTTCGACGGCATCCCGTTCGGCGAGCGCGAGTGACCACGAACCCGCACGGCCACGGCACCACACGGAGTCTCGCCGCACGCCTCGGTGCTGGGGCCGGCCGCACGCGGGCCTCGGTCACAGCAGGCGGCGGATCGTCACGCCGCTCAGCCGCTTGACGTCGTTGGCGAGGTGAGCCTGGTCGGCGTAACCGCTGTCGGCCGCCACGTCCGCCAGCGGACGGCCCGCCCGCGCCAGGCGCAGCGCCCGCTGGAAGCGCACGATGCGCTGCAGCGTCTTGGGGGAGTAGCCGAAGCTCGCCAGGCTGCGCCGGTGCAACTGGCGTTCGCTGAGCCCGAGCCGGCGGGCCACCTCGGCGACCGTACGGCCGGCGCGCAGGGCCGCCGCCACGTGCGGCGCGGCGGGGTCGGGCGCGGCGGTCGCGCCCAGCCGCTCCACCACGGTGGCCAGCATGAGCCGCTGGAGTTCGGACCGGGACGCGCCGGGCCCCTCCTCCGTCATCCGGCGCAGCGCGTCGGAGCGGGGCAGGTCCGCGACGGGCACCCGTAGGTCGCGCAACTCCTCGACGGGCACTCCGAGCGCGCCGCCGACCGCGCCGGGTAGGAACCGGACGCCCACATACGTGTCGCCCGCCCGCATCCGTGTGTACATCGGGCCGGTGTCCGGGCCCGCGACATGCGGGCCGTGCGGCCCCCAGATGAGGTCCACGCAACCGTCGGGCACGACCAGATGGCGCCCGTCGCCCTCGGCGACGTGCACCCACAGAACCGCGACCCGGCCGCTCACCGCAGGGTCGGGGAGTCGTTCGACATACATCTCACCTGCTGGAACGCGCGGCGGGCCGGGCCTCTTCCCCGCCGGAGACGAGAGCCGCCACCCAGGCGGCCTTCGGGTCGCTGTCGATCAGCAGCGCCCGTACGAGCAGGCTGAGCGGGATCGCCAGCAACGCGCCGAGCGGGCCGAGCACGAACGTCCACACGATCAGTGACAGAAATGTCACCGTGGTGGACAGGCCAACGGCGTCCCCGAGGAACTTCGGCAGCAGCATCCCCTGGAAGACCACGTTGATCGCGCAGTAGGCGACGATGACGAGCAGCATCTGCCGTACTCCGCCGTCGAGCAGGGCCAGCAGGCTCGGCGGGACGAGCCCGAGGACGAACCCGATGTTCGGGATGTACGTGGTGATGAGCGCCAGCACCCCCCAGAGCAGTGGCAGAGGTACGCCGAGGATGTACAGGGCGACCACGTCGCAGGCCGAGCAGATGAGGCCGAACACCGTGGAGACGATCAGATACCGGCGGGTGCGCTCGGCGAAGGAGCCCAACGCGCTCGCCATCGCCGGACGACCCGCGCGGACCGCCGCGAACGCCCGTGCGGTGATCGGCGCGTCCAGGCACATCGACAGCAGTAGCACCACGATCAGGAACAGCCCGGACAGCACACCCACCAGCCCGGCCAGCAGCCCCTGCGCGACGCCGATGAGCTGGGCGGGGTCGAAGGAGCGGAACGCGGCGTCCAGTTGCCCGGCGCCGAAACCGAACCGGGCCGCGACCTGCTGGGCGTCGGCGAACAGCGCTTTGAACTGGGGGCCGTACTTCGGCAGGATCCCGGCGAGCGTGCTCACGGAAAGTGTCAGCACCGTGACCATGACGATGACCACGCAGACGACGATCAGGAACGGCGCCGCGACCTGGAGCCAGGTGGCCGCGCCGCGCCGGGCGAGCGCACGCCGCACTGGGGCGACCGCGATGACCAGCACGAGCGCGAGAACGAACGGGCCGAGGATCGAGGCGATCTCGCGCAGCCCGAAGAGCACGATCACGGCGCAGGCGGTGCCCAGCAGCACGATGACCGCGCGGGGCGCCGACCGCTCGTTCACATATGCGTACTACCCGTGACAAGCCCGGCGCAGCAGGCGGATTCTCTGATTTGACGGTTCCCGGAGCCGTACATAGAGTTCACCAGTCCCGCGAGGTCGGCGAAGATCGCCGAACCGATCAGGGGGCGGCCGATTCGACAAGCTCTGAATGCCGGAGTAAGTTTGAGGGGTTGTCCCGGAAGCGGGGCGGTCGAAATTCTTCTCCAGTTCGATCGCGA
>NZ_BAAAHQ010000031.1:0-60581 GCF_039525605.1 Nonomuraea longicatena
CGCCGTCCCCTGGACGGCGACGATCCTGCGCAGCTGGCGCGGGCCGGCGCCCGCCATCCGGAGCAGCGCGAGGTCGCGGCGCTGCCGGGTGATCGACAGCGAGATTCCGCCGCCCACCACGAAACCGACGACCAGCAGGCTGATGCCGCCGATCGAACTCGGCAGCGCGATCAGCGTCGTCCGCGCGGCGGCGACGCCCGGCGACTCGGCGTCGCCGCGCGCCGAGCCGGTGCTGACCACGTACCGCTCGCCCAACCGGCGCTCGACGGCCGAGGCCAGTGCTGTCGCGTCCGTGCCCGGCGCGGCGCGCAGGGCGACCAGGTCGACGGTGCCCGCCCTCGGGCCACCGGTCCGCCCGGCCAGCTCGGCGGCGACGTGGTCGGCGAAGTACAGGCCCGGCGCCTCGACGACGGCGGTGACCGTGTAGCGGCCGCGCTTGCCCGCCGCGACCACCTGGATGGCCAGCCCGACCGGTACGGCGAACGCCGCCGAGAGCGCGACCTCGTCGCGGTCGCGCGGCGCCGTACCCGTCGCGGGCGGGCCCGACAGCGCGGCCGACGACCACCCGTGACCCGCGCCCTTCGCCGTGCCCCCTGAGACCGGCGCGGCCGGGAAGGACACGTCGCCCACGGCCTCGGCGACCCCGGGCAGCCCGGCCAGCTCGGTCACCAGCCGGGCGGGCACGACCGCCCGCTCCGGCAACGCCACCGGCATCCCGTCGGGGGAGGGGGCGCGCTGCGGCGCGGAGACGATCACCTGGGCGCCCGTGAGCCGTTGCTCGGTCAGCTCCGACCGCAGCCCCGACTCGATGATCACACCGGTGCCCGTGACCAGCGCCATCCCGCCGAACACCGCCACGAAGGCCACCACGAGCCCGCCGAGGCCGGACATCGCCAGCGCGGTCCTGATCACCGCACACCGCCCGAGGCGAGCTGGGTGAGCCGGGTCGCCAGCGCCTGCGCCGTCGGCGCCGGCATGACGTCCACGAGCTTGCCGTCGGCCATCACCAGGCAGTCGTGGGCCCGCGCGGCGGCCGCCGGGTCGTGGGTGACCATGACCACGGTCTGGCCGAGGTCGTCCACGAGCGAGCGCAGCAGGTCCAGGACCTGTGCGGCGCTGCGCAGGTCGAGCGCGCCGGTGGGCTCGTCGGCGAACACCACGTCGGGCCGCCCGGCCAGCGCCCGCACGATCGCCGCGCGCTGCTGCTGGCCGCCGGACAACTCGGCCGGGCGGTGCCGGAGCCGGTCCTTCAGGCCGACGCGCTCGACCAGCTCGGCGATCCACGCCCGGTCCGGCCGGCGCCCGGCCAGGCGCAGCGACAGGGTCAGGTTCTCCTCGACGGTGATCGCGGGCAGCAGGTTGTAGGACTGGAAGACGAAGCCGACGCGCGAGCGGCGCAGCTCGGTCCGCCTGGTCTCGTTCAGCGTGCTGACGTCCACTCCGCCGATCACCACCGAGCCCGAGGTGGGCAGGTCGAGCGCGGCGGCGCACTGGATGAGGGTGCTCTTGCCCGAGCCGGACGGTCCCATGACGGCGATGAAGCGGCCCTCCGGGAAGCCGAGCGAGACGTCGTCCAGCGCGACCAGGCCGCCGAACTTCTTGGTGACTCCGGACAGGGTGACGACGTGGCTCATGCCTTGCGGCCGCTGACGTGACGGACGATCAGGCCGACGATGCAGGCCACGGAGACCGCTCCGGCGCCCATCCCGAGAGCGGAGACGCCCTCGCCCATGTTGTTGCCGATGACGTTGACCACCGCGCTCACCACGAGCACGACCCAGAGGAACGCGGACAGGAGCGCTCCACCTCTCCGCCCGCGTTCGCGGGCGGGGGCCTGGGCGGGGGCGTCGGATGTGATGCGATAGGGGTCGTTCATGAACAGAACTCTAGAAATGCCGCTGACCTGGGAGAATCCTGCCCTCTGGCCTGTTCGGGGTAGGGCTGGCTGGAAGAGGTTATGTCCGGTTCGTACTAGGCTGTCCGCCGTGCTGCGGGGGACTCTCGAGAATCTGGAGCGCCTGGCAGGGGGACTGGTCACCGCGATCGCGGCACTGCTCGTGGCGATCTGCTGGATCGTCGTCGGCGCCGCCTGCCTGGTCGGGGTGGGATGGCTGCTCGTCCCGGCGATGGTCGCCACGACCAGGGCGACGGCGGAGTGGGAACGCAGACGGCTCAGCCGCACGGGCATCGAGCTCGTCAGCCCGTACACCGGTGGACGCGTGCCCGGAGGCCGGCGCACGCTGTCCTCCGACCCGGCCACCCTGCGCGACCTCTCCTGGCTGTTCGCCCACGCCACCTCGGGCCTGCTCTGCGGCCTCGTGGGGGTGTTCCTGCCCATGGCCGCGCTGCGGGAGATCTCCTATCCGCTGCACTGGACCCTGCTGCCGCCCGAGCACCATTACGTCAACTTCGGCATCCCGGTGACCACGTGGCCCGCCGCGTTCGCCGCCTGCGCGGCCGGGCTCGCGGCCATGGCGGGGCTGCTTCGGCTGGCGCCCCTGCTGGCGTACGCGCAGTCGTGGCCGGCCGTCCGGCTGCTGGCCCCCCACCCCTCGCTCGACCTGAGCGAGCGGGTCGCCCGGCTGACCGCCACCCGCGCGGGCGCGCTGCGCGCGCACGCCGCCGAACTGCGCAGGATCGAGCGGGCGCTGCACGACGGCACCCAGAACCGCATCATGGCCGTCGTCGTCACCGTCGCCGCCGCGCGGCGGGCGCTCGCCCGCGACCCCGGCCGGGCAGAGCACGCGCTCGAACGCGCCCAGACCGCCGCCGAGCAGGCGCTGGCCGAACTCCGGCAGGTCGTGCGGGGCATCTTGCCGCCGATCCTGACCGACCGGGGCCTCGCCGGCGCGCTCAGCGCGCTCGCGGCCGGCTGCTCGGTGCCGTGCGCGCTGCGGGTCGGGGAACTCGGGCAACTGCCCCTGTCGGCGGAGACCACGGCGTACTTCACCGTGGCCGAGGCCCTCACCAACGTCTGCAGGCACAGCCGGGCGAAGCAGGCGGAGATCGAGGTACGGCGTGCGGGCCCACGGCTGCTCGTCGTCGTCCGCGACGACGGCGTGGGCGGCGCCGACGGCGACGCGGGGACGGGCCTCACCGGCATCCGCCGCCGGGTCGAGGCACATGACGGGACGCTGACGGTGGTCAGCCCGGCGGGGGGACCGACGGTGATCGAGATGGAGCTGACGTGCGAGTAGTGATCGCCGAGGATGACGCGCTGCTGCGCGAAGGACTGGTGCTGCTGCTGGAGGGAGAGGGCTTCGACGTGGCCGCCGCCGTGGGGGAGCCGGAGGCGTTCCTGGACGCGGTCGAGGAGCACCGCCCCCAGGTGTCGGTCGTGGACGTGCGCATGCCCCCGACCCACACCGACGAGGGCATCCAGGCGGCTGTCCGGGCCAAGCGCCGCCACCCCGAGCTGGCCGTCCTGGTGCTGTCCGCGCACGTGGAGCAGGCGTTCGCGACCGAACTGCTGTCCGGTGGCACCAGCGGCATGGGCTACCTGCTGAAGGAGCGGATCGGCCGTGTCGAGGAGTTCCTGGACGCGGTCGCCAGGGTCGCGGGCGGCGGCACCGCCATCGACCCCGACGTGGTCGCCCAGTTGTTCGCCAGGCGGCGCGACCCGCTCGACGGGCTCACCGGCCGCGAGCGCGAAGTACTCGCCCTCATGGCCGAAGGGCTCGGCAACGGGGCCATCGCCGAGCGGCTGACGGTCACGGAGGGCGCCGTGCACAAGCACATCCGCAACATCTTCGCCAAGCTGAACCTGGCCCCCAGCGACCGCGTCGACCGCCGGGTCGCCGCCGTCCTGCGCTACCTGGGCGCCTGAGATCAGGCCCCGGCGGGGTCAGAACTCGTCGTGTCCCGCGACCTGCCCGATGGGGAAGACGTGCCGGTTCGCGGCGCAGACCGTCTCCAGCACGTGGACCGGCGGGTCCTCGGCCGAGTAGCTCGCCCGCAGCGGCCGCCCGGCGACCTCCTCCAGGCTCATGCCGGACTCGCGCGCCTCGGCGCTGGCCTGCCGCCGCATGACGCGAACCGGACCCCGTCACAGTGTCCCGGGGAAGCCGGGGAGGACGAGGTGGAGGGGACTCTGGGCGCGGTAGGTGGCGAGCTTTCTGGCGCTGCCGGTGTCGACGTTCACCGCGTGGACCGTGTAGGGGGCGTACGACGGCTGCCGGGTCATGGTGGCCGTACGGCCATCACGGCCATCGCCGCACGTGAGGGGGGTGGTGATGGCCGTGATCTCCCGAGGGCCGATCCAGCCGCGCAGGTAGACCCGGTGGTCCGCCACGGGCAGACCCCCGATGGGGACACGGCGGACGATCTCGCCGGTGCCGGTGTCCACGTACGCCAGCTCCCTCTGGACGGTCTTCCCGGTCCTCGGGTCCACGGGGACCACGTTGCCGCTCACCCCCCGGCACGTGCTGTCCGGCAGGTGACTCACCGCCAGTACGGTTCTCCCGTCAGGGCTGAGCGGCCCGGCCAGATGGTTCCCCGGGAGGTCCACGGCCTTCGCGTCGCTCGCCAAGGAGGAGCTCCACAGGCGGCCGACGGTCCGCAGCCGCGACTTGGGGGCGTACTCGGCCAGCGTGATCGTGTCGCCGTCAGGGGACAGGCCGATGGGGGTCGCGCCGTTGGGCAACGGCCGTACGAGCCGCTCCCGCAGGTCGAACACCATCGCCGGATCCTGCAGCGGCGGCCGCTTGGAGAAGGCCAGATAGCGGCCGTCGTCCGACAGCAGCAGGTGGGTGATGCTGCCGAGCCACCCCTTCGGCACCTTGGCGGGCGCCGTCTCAACCGCTCCGGAGGCGAGGTCGCGCACCACGAACGTCCCGGCCCCCGTCGCGTAATAGGCGATCTTGCGGCCGTCCCCGCTGATCGCCAGCGGGCTCCTGCGGATCCCGTAGCCGGTGTCGTTGCGCAGGGCCTGCGCCACCCGGTACGTCCGGCCGTTCCGGGTGACCACCTGCCACCCGCCCTCCACGCACCCGGCCGGAACCCGGCCGTCGTCGGGGCGGCAGTACGTCAGGTAGGCGTGGCTCACCGGCCCCACCCCTCGGGCAGGGAGGTCCGTCACCGCGCCCGGCCGCTCGGCGACCGGCTCCTGCGGCGCCAGTCGTACGACGGCCGTGGCCGTGAGCGTGACGACGGCCACAGCGACGGCCGCAGTGACCGTCACAGCGGCGGTCATCAGGGCCGGGGCGAGGAGGCGGCGCCGCTCGCGGCGGGCGATGATCCGCTCGGTCAGGTCCAGCCTCGGTGCGTCGTCGGCAATGTCGTGAAGTACGTTCCGCAGCCAGGTCACCGCCGCGCCCCTTCCACTGTCTTTCGTCCTTCGAGTTCTGAGAACCTCGGCGCCAGATCCGGCGCGAGCGCCCGCAACCGGGCCAGCGCGTGATGGGCGGTGCTCTTCACCGTGCCGACCGAGCAGTTCAGGACCTTCGCCGTCTCCTGCTCGGTGAGATCCTCGTAGTAGCGCAGCACGATCACCGCCCGCTGCTTCGGCGGCAACCGCGACAGCGCCCGCTGCACGGCGATCCGCACGATCGTCGGCTCCTCGCTCGAATACGAGCGCTCGGGCGGCTCCGCGCTCGGCAGCTCCGCCGTGCTGACCCGGCGGCGGCGCCAGGAGATGTACTGGTTGACCAGGGCCTTGCGCGCGTACGCCGGAGGGTTGGTCACCGGCCAGCGGCCGAGCACCTTGACCAGCACACTCTGCAGCAGGTCCTCGGCCAGGTGGCGGTCTCCCGTGAGCAGGTAGGCCGTGCGCGTCAGCGACTGCTGGTGGGCGGCCATGAACTCGCGGAAGCTGTCGTTGCGGTCCAAGACGAACTCCTCTCGCCCGTTACCGACGCGGTCGGCCGGGCGAAAGGTTGATTTTCTCATCGAGGCCGGCGTGGGCCGCCCCAAGACGGGACGGCTGGGTGCCGAGCCGGTCAGCGTCTGTCGATGCGGCCCGTCACGCTCCCGAAGTCCGGTCCGCCGGCCTTGTCCACGTACACGGTGATCCCCTCACTGTGCAGGTTGATCCAGCCGCCGCCCTGCTCCCACGGGACGTCCTTGGCGTACACGAACTCGGTGTACACGGCGCCGCCCCTGGCCGTGTCCGTCCCGCCCATCGAGACCTGCAGCCCGGTCTTCGGGAAGCTGATCCAGCCGTCGTCGGTGCTTCTGCCCTGGACCCACTCGGTGTTGACTCCGGTCAGGTCGGCCTTGGCGGCGTACAGGGTGCCGCGCCCGCCCGAACCGTCGGTGATCTCCGCGCCCGCGCCGGTGAAGGTGACGCGCCCGGTGCCCGCCGTCCCCTGGACCCAGGGCGCGCTGATGCCGGCGGGGACGGTGAGTCCGTCCAGGACGGGGTCGCTCACCTGGACGGTCGTGGTGAGGTAGTGCTCCTCCGGGGGCGTGGTCCGGGAGGTGGCGACCAGCGTGTAGGTCGTCGCCTGCCTCGGGGCGGTGGCGGGCGACCAGGCGCGCGCGCCCGTGGGGACGGTCTCCTGCCCGCCCGGGTAGCGGACCTGGTAGTCGAAGTCGCCGGACCCCTCCCACCGCAGCACGACCGTGCCTCCGGCGGAGACCACGGCGGTGTCCGGTCGCAGGTCGCGCGGCGCCGGGATCGCCTTCGCGGCGGTCTTCACCAGGGCCACCGCCGTGGCGGTGGAGCGGGCCTTTCCCGTCGCGGTCCTGCTCGCCGCCTCGGTGACCTTCAGCACGGCCACCCCGGCGGAGGCGGCGACGGTGACGTCTTCCAGCGTCAGCACCATGTAGTCGCCGGGGGCGAGAGTGCGGGTGCCGCTTCCGGAGGTGGCTCGTATGGTGGCTGGACCCTGAACCTGGACGGTCACCGGCTGGGCGCCGTCGCGCTCGCCCCTGGCCCTGACCTTGGTGAGGTCGGGGGTGAGGTGCCCGGCACCGTCGCCGACGGGCACCGCCACGTCGATCGTGGACCAGTACGCGGTGCTCTGCCCGGTGTTGGTGACGACCAGATACACCGTGCCCGTGGACGGCGTGCGCCCGGCCGCCGACGCCTCCAGGGGCGCCGGGTCGGTGACGAGGGTGTAGGTGAGCATGGTCATGTCGCGACTCCTTCTTCCCGGAGAGGGCCGGGCCGAGCGGGGAAGATCACCTCTTCGAGACAAGCGCCGGCACGAGAGCGTGACAAGAGCACCAAAGGCATCCATTTCACGGCGTTTCAGCAATATCCTTTGCGCCTTGACGGCGTCTCTCGCACGGGGACCGTCGGGCCGCGCGAGCGGCTGATTCGCCGGTCATGACGGCGTTGCGGCCGTGATAGTGTTCTTTCACGCGAGCGAGGCCGACCCCGACAGGGCGCGGCCGAGCGCAGCGGGATGTAGCGCAGCTTGGTAGCGCACCTGACTGGGGGTCAGGGGGTCGCAGGTTCAAATCCTGTCATCCCGACACGCCGAAAAGGCCCGATACTCGATCCGTCGAGCGTCGGGCCTTTTATCGTGCTCCGATGTGGAGGTGCGGATCTTGGGACGCAGACCGAGCATCGACCGGGCCGAGCTGGCCCGGCTGGTGGCGCAGGGGCGCAGTGTGCGCGAACTCGCCGAGCACTTCGGGGTGAGCGAGTCCGGGGTGCTGCAGGCCAAACGCTCGGCCGGTCTCGCCAAGGCGATGATGGACCACAGCGCCGCGCTGCCGTGGAAGGTGGCACGCGAGCACATGCAGTCGGGCCCGGCCACCAACCTGCGCAACCTGTCGGCCGCCGCCCAGGGGCGGGCTCCGGCCGCCGAGCGGCTCAACACCGCGCTGCGGTGGGCCCAGCGGCTCGTCGACAACGGCCTGGACGTCGGCTACGACCCGGCGGCCGGGTTCACGGAGATCCCGGCTCCGTCCGGAGGCTCGCACGTCGGCTCCGTGCTGGAGGCGGCGAGACGGGCGCTGGCGAGCTGAGCCGGGCACCGGTGGTCTTCGGAGCCGGTTACGGGCGGTCCTGAGGCCAGGAGCCGACAGGTCTTGAGGCCGGGCACAGACGCCGGGCACAGACAGCGGGCACAGACGCCGGGCGCCGGCGGTCTGGGCCGGGCCGTTCAGTGATCGGCCTGGTGGGGCGTGGACAGGTCCCGGGCGGCGGCCCTGGAGGCGTACTCGAACTCCTGCCGGGGCGAGGTGAGCGCGCCGAGCGCGACGATCTCGCGCGGGAAGAACAACGCGAGCGTCCAGTCCACGAGCACCCGCACCTTGCGGTTGACCGTCGGCACCCGCGACAGGTGGTAGGTCCGGTGGACGAACCAGGCGAGCGGCCCGCGCAGCTTGCAGCCGTAGATCTGGGCGACGCCCTTGTGCAGGCCGAGGCTGGCGACCGAGCCCGCGTACGCGTGCCGGTAGGCGACGGCCGGGCGCCCGCGCAGCCGGTTGACGATGTTCCCGGCCAGGACGGCGGCCTGCCGTACGGCGTGCTGCGCGTTGGGCGCGCAGTACTCGCCCGGCCGGGTCAGGTCGGGGACGGCGGCGCAGTCCCCGGCGGTGTAGACGTCGTGGTGTCCCTCGACGGTGAGGGTGGCGGTGGCCCGCACCCGGCCCTTGTCGTCGATCGGCAGGTCCCCGGCCCGTACGGCGGGATGCGGCATCACCCCGGCCGTCCACACGAGGGTGGAGGCGGCGAAGGAGGTGCCGTCGGACAGCCGGATCCGCCCGCCGGAGGCGGATTCCAGCCGCGTGCCTAGCCGTACGTCGATGTCGCGGGCGCGGAGCTGCTCCAGCGTCCAGCGCCCCATGTCCGCGCCGACCTCGGGCAGGATGCGCTCGGTGGCCTCGACGAGGTACCAGCGCATGTCCTCGCGGGTGATCGTGGGGTAGGAGCGGCAGGCGTCGCGGGCCATGTCCTCTAGTTCGGCCAGCGCCTCGACCCCGGCGAACCCGGCGCCCACGAAGACGAACGTGAGCGCCTGCTCGGCGACGCCCGGCTCGACGGTGGAGGCCGCCAGGTCGAGCTGGGCGAGGACGTGGTTGCGCAGGTGGATGGCCTCCTCGACGGTCTTGAAGCCGATTCCGGCCTCGGCCAGTCCCGGGATCGGCAGGGTGCGGGAGACGGATCCGGCGGCGACGACGAGGACGTCGTAGCCGATCTCGCGGGCGTCCCCCCGGTGGGGCTGGAAGACGACGGTTCTTGCGGCGGTGTCCATGGTGGTGACCCAGCCGTTGAGGATGGTGCAGCGCCGCAGGATCCGCCGCAGCGGTACGACGACGTGGCGCGGTTCGAGGTTGCCCGCGGCGGCTTCGGGCAGGAACGGCTGGTAGGTCATGTAGGAGTCGGCGTCGATGACCGTGATGTGGGCTTCGCCGGGTTTCAGGCGGCGTTGCAGCTGCAGGGCGGTGTACATGCCGACATATCCGCCTCCGACGATCACGATGCGTTTCATGCCGCCCCCGTCCTGGTGAACCGCAACGTCACGGTGCTGCCCTCGGCCCCGGTGTCGAACTCGACGGTGTCGGCGAGCAGCCGTGCCACCCACAGGCCCATCCCGCTGGTGGCCTCCGCGGGCGGGCGCTCGGCGCCGAAGACGGCCCCCGCCCACCGGCCTTCGTCGCGGATCTGGACGACCAGCCCGCCCCCGTCGGGCCAGGCGCGCAGCAGCGCGGCGTCGCTGCCGTGCAGCACCGCGTTGGTGGCGACCTCGTTGACGGCGATGACGAGGTTGGCGACGGCCTCGCCGCGCAGGCCCGCCCGCCGGGCCCGGTCGGCGGTGAGGTCCCTGAGTCCGGGCAGGTCGAGCAGGGTGAAGGTGACCTCGTCCACGCCCCCGGCGCTGGTCTGTTCCACCCCGTGACCCCCGTCAGCGGCTCAGTTCGGTGCGCAGCCGGTCGAGCACCCTGCGCAGGATTCTGGACACGTGCATCTGCGAGATCCCGAACTCCGCCGCGATCTCGGCCTGGGTGAGGTTGCCGAAGAAGCGCAGCAGCAGGATGTCGCGCTCCCGGCGCGGCAGCGCGTCGATCAGCGGTTTGACGGCGTGGCTGTCGACGAGCGTGTCGAGGCTGTCGTCGTCGTCCGCGATCAGGTCGCCGAGGGCGGCCGCCTCGGTGTCGGCGCCGACGGGCGCGTCGAGCGAGAGGGTGCTGTAGGCGGCGGAGGCGTCCAGGGTCAGCAGCACGTCCTCCTCGCCGATGCCCATGCGGGCGGCGAGTTCGGCCACGGTGGGGGCGCGGCCCAGGGTCTGGGTGAGGTCGGCGGTCAGCCGGTTCAGTTCGGCGCGGCGCTCCTGGTAGACGCGGGGGACCCGGACGGCCCAGGTGCGGTCGCGGAAGTGCCGTTTGACCTCGCCGATCATGGTGACGACGGCGTACCCCCTGAAGGCGTGCCCGAGGGAGGGGTCGAAGCCGTTGACCGCCTTCATCAGGCCGACGTAGGCGGCCTGGAGGAGGTCTTCGGCGGGTTCGCCCCGGTGGCGGTAGCGGCGGGCGATCTCCGCGGCCAGCGGGCGGTGCATCTCCACGATGCGCTCGCGCAGCCGCTCTCTCGCGGAATCGGGGGTGTCGGGCCTGGCCGTCTCGGCCAGGAGTTCTTCGGCGGTCATGTCCTCAAGGGCGAGTTCCCGCACTGCCATGGCGGCTCCTTGCTACGTACGCAGGGGGCGGCCTCTGACGGCGAAAGCCCAGGCAGAGGCACGCCTCGCAGGTTTCGAGACGGAAGCCCTCTGCTGGACTTCGCTCCCATTATGCCCCGCTTCGCGGGAGTGTATTCCTGTGTCCCCGATCGACAGTAAGGTTGCCTCGTGACCATGCCGGAAAGGGCGTTGACCCTGACCTCGTCGGTGGTCGGCGGCCTCACGGTGATCCGGGTCGAGGGGGTTCTCGACGCGACCACTCGCGAGCAGTTCGCCGACCGTCTCGCCGTCTCGCCCGGCGACCTGGCGCTCGACCTGTCGGGCGTGAGTTTCATGGACTCCCGGGCGCTCGGGCTGATCGTCCACCAGTGGCAGACGTGCACGGGGGCGGGCGACCGCTTCGCGCTCGTGGGCGTGCAGTACTCCACGTCCAAGGTGATGTGGATCACCGGCCTGGCCGACCGGCTCCCGTTGTACGACACGGTCGACGACGCGCTCGCCGCGTTCGGTTAACGGCGGCGGCCGTGCTCCTCGACCAGCAGCCGGGCCAGTTCGACCACCTTGACCTGGTGGTGCTGGGAGACCCTGCGCAGTTCCTCGAAGGCGGCCTCGGGCGAGCAGCCGCTGGTCTTCATGATGATGCCCTTGGCCTGGTCGATCAACGCGCGCCCGGCCATGGCCTCCTGCATCTGGGCGGCGTCGGTGCGGGCCTGCTCGAAGTCCCACAGGTTGGCCATGGCGACGCCGACGTGCTCGGCCAGCATGGAGCCGAGGGCGGCGGCCTGCTGGGGGGCGAAGGCGCCGGGCCGTACCGAGTAGAGGGTGATCACGAACAGCACGGGTTCGACCGGCACGGGCAGCACCAGCACCGAGCGCACCCCCCATCCGGCGGCCAGCGGCGTGTATCCGGGCCAGCGCGGTTCCTCCAGCAGGTCCGCGCTGACGACGTGGCGGCCGGTGCGCCGGGCTTCGGAGGAGGGGCCCTCGCCGAGTTCGCGTTCGCCCTCGACCAGGGTGATCAGTTCGCTGTGCGTGCCGGACACCAGGACCCGGTCGCCGCTCCACCACTCGGCCGACCCGCCGGAGCAGCCGGGCACCCCGGCGGCGAGCGCGGCGGTGAGACCGCGCAGCAGGCTCTCGGTGGAGGTGTCGTCACCGAGGCGGCCGAGCGCGGCCAGTTCGCGGGCCAGCGCGGGCGTCACCATCGTCATCGTGTCCATCATGGCGGGACCTTCCCCGTATGGCAGCTTTCATCCCACGTGGCGTAGCGTCATCGTATGACCACCTCCCTTGAGCAGGCGCTGGACTCGCTCGCCGAACGGGTCTCCTCGCTGCGCGAGGCGAGGTCGGCCTACCCCGATGATCTCGGGCAGACGCTCGACGCCTCCCTCGCCGAACTCGACACCGCGCTCGAACTCCTGAGCGAGGCCACCAGAGAACTCCGCTCGACGCCCGCCAGAGGCGGGAGGAACGGCACCCAGCGGGAGCTGAAACTGCTGCGCCAGGTGTTTCGCGCCTTCCCGGTGCCGGTGGCCCTCCTCGACGGCGGCGCGGTCGTGCGCCGCATCAACGGCGAGATCTCCCGCCTGCTCGGCAGCCCGGACGGTTACCTGGTCGGGCGGCCGTTCCCGCTGCTCGTGGACGTCTCCCTGCGCGCCGCCTTCCGCTCGCACCTGACGTCGGTGCTGCGGACCGGCCATCCGGCCACGTTCGAGACCCGCCTGGCCCACCAGGGGCGTACGCACACGGTCCAGCTCGCGGTGACCCGGCTGACGCTCGCGGGCGAGCCCCAGCAGATGGTGGCCGTGGTCGCGCTCCCCACGGACGTGCACCTGCCCGAGCCCGGCGCGCCCCTCGCCGAGCGGGTGGACGGCGCGCTGCTGCTGGCCTCGGCCCGCAGGCAGGAACTGCTCGCCGAGATGGCCCGGCTGCTGCTGGACGAGGCCGGCACCCGGGGGCCGGTCGCGCTGCCGAGGGCGTCCCGGCTGCTGGCCTCGGGCTGGGCGGACTGGGTGATCGCCGACGTCGTGCGCGACGGCCTGCCCCGCCGCGCGAGCGTCCTGGCGCCCAGGGACGAGCCGCTCGGCGAACTCACCCGCGTCGTCGAGGCGGCCGATCCGCTGGCCGGACCGCTGGTCGCGCAGGTGCTGGAGCAGGACTCCGGCGTCGTGCACGAGATGATCGAGGATGAGAGCCTGCTCGGCGTCGGCTCGGACGGCCCGCTGCTGACCCTGATGGGCGCGGGCTCGCTGCTGTGCGTGCCGATCGGGCCGGGCGAGGGCGCGCTCACGCTGGTCAGGTCCCATGAACGGCCCCCGTACACACTGGCCGACCTGGGGCTCATGGAGCAGATCGGGATGCAGCTCGGGCTGGCGCTGCGGGCGCAGCGCCGCCTGGAGAGCCGCGCCCAGGCCGCCGACGCGCTCACCGCCAGCGTCGTGCCGCGCGCCCTGCCCGACGTGCCCGGCTACGAGGCCGCGGCCATCTACCACCCGGGATCCTCCGTCGGCGCCGAGTTCTACGACGTCTTCCCCGTCTCCGGCGGCTGGGGCTTCGCCCTCGGCGGCGCGGCGGGCAGGGGCGAGGAGGCCGCCTCCGTCAGCGCCATGGTCAGGGGCGGGCTGCGGGTCCTCAGCGTCTGGGAGGACGACCCCGACCAGGTCGTACGGAAGGTCAACCAGGCCCTGGTCGCGCAGGGGACCGGCATGTTCGTGATGGCCGTCGCCGGATTCGCGCGCGGGCGGGAGGTCCGGCTGTCGTCCGCGGGCCACCACCCGGCCGCGCTGGTGGACGCCGACGGCACCGTGCGCTTCTGCGTCGGCGGCGGCGTGCCGCTCGGCATCGCGCCGCAGGCCGAGACCAAGACTCAGGAGCTGACCATGGCGCCGGGCCAGACGCTGGTGTTGTACTCCGAGGGCCTGGTCTCCTCGCCCGACGGGCAGGGCGTGGCCTATGGAGAGGAGCGTCTGGCCGACGTCCTCACCCGGACGGCGGGGCAGCCGCCCGCCGCCGTCGTCAAGGCCGTGGAGGACGACCGCGCCGCCTTCTCCGGCGGCCAGGTGTGGGACGAGATCGTCGTACTGGCGCTGCGTCCGGCCTGAGACCCGCCGGTTAGGATGAAGATCGTGACCGAGCTCGAACGTGTACCCCCCGGTGTCGATCCCACCGTCCCCAGCTCCGCCCGCGTCTACGACTACCTCCTGGGCGGGAAGGACAATCTGGCCATCGACCGGGCGGTGGCCGGCAAGCTCCTGACGGTGGCGCCGGACACCCGCCTGGTCGCGCGGGCCAACCGCCGCTTCCTCACCAGGGCCGTCAGGCACCTCGCCGAGCAGGGCGTGCGGCAGTTCCTCGACCTCGGCACCGGCATCCCCACCTCGCCGAGCGTGCACGAGGTGGTGCGCGAGGTGAGCCCGGCGTGCCGGGTCGTCTACGTCGACTACGACCCGGTCGTCCGGCTGCACGCCGAGGTGCTGCTGGCCAAGGCGCCCGGCGTCGCCGGGATCCACGGCGACCTGCGGCGGCCCGCCGACGTCTTCGCCGACCCGCACGTCAGCGGGCTGATCGACTTCGACCAGCCGGTGGCCGTGCTGATGGTCGCGGTCCTCCACTTCGTCATGGACGAGGAGGATCCCGCCGGGATCGTGGCGAGCTTCCGCAAGCGGATGGCGCCGGGCAGCCACCTGGTGCTGTCCCACACGATGGCCGACAGCGAGCCGGAGGCGATCAGGCAACTCGCCATGGCCACGGCCGACTCGCCGGCCCAGTCGGTCTTCCGCAAGCACGAGGAGGTGCTGGCGCTGTTCGACGGATTCGAGCTGATCGGGCCCGGACTGGTGCCGGTGCAGGACTGGCGGATCGGCGAGCCGGACGACGCGGCGATGCCGCTGCTGGACGGCGAGCCCCGGCTGCGGGTCGAGGGCGGGGTCGGGCGGCTCGCGGGCTGACGGCGTCCGCACCACGACCCGGGTCAATGTATGTTGACGGTATGGACGACGAGCGGACCACGACACGGGAACTCGCCGAGCGGGTGCGAACGCTGCTGGGGCCCCGGCACCCGGTCGCGGCGGCGGCGCTGATCTCCGCCTCCGGCGTGACCCTGGCGGCGATCGGCGCCGACCTGGACGCGGACTTCGAGATCGGGTCCATCTCCAAGGCGGTCACCGGGCTCCTGTACGCCGACGCGCTGGAACGCGGCGAGATCCGGCCGGACTCCACCCTGGGCGAACTACTGCCGCTCGGCGACGTCCCGGCGGCCCGGGTGAGGCTGGATTCGCTCGCCCGGCACCGCTCCGGGCTGCCGAGGCTGCCCGCGTCCGCGCAGCCCCTCCGGCGTACGCTCGCGCTCTGGCTGCGCGGCACCAATCCGTACGGCGAGGACCTCGGGCAGCTCCTCGACCAGGCCAGGGGCGCGCCCGTCGGCGAGCCGGAGGCGCTTTACTCCAACTTCGGGTTCGAACTGCTCGGCCACGCGCTCGCCGCGGCGGCCGGGACGACGTACGCGGACCTCGTCCAGGCCCGCCTGGCGGGGCCGCTGGGGCTGCGCGGGCTCTACCTGCCCGACACGGCCGACCGGCTCGGGCCGAAGGCGCTCATCGGCCGGACCCGGCGGGGGCGGCCGCGTGAGCCGTGGACGGGGGCGGCGATCGGGCCCGCAGGCGGCATCCGGGCCTCGATCCAGGACATGGGAGGCCTGATGGCGGCGCTGCTCGACGGCACCGCGCCCGGGATCGCCGCACTCGACCCGGTCGAGGCGTTCGGCAAGGGGGCGCGAATCGGCGCTGGGTGGATCACCGTCGAGGCCGGCGGGCGGGCGATCACCTGGCACAACGGCGGCACCGGCGGGTTCCGGACGTGGGCCGGGCTCGATCGCGCCGCGGGTACGGGCGCCGTCGTGCTGTCCGCCACGTCCGACTCGGTCGATCGCCACGGCTTCACGCTGCTGGCCGAGCACACCTCAGGCGGCTGAGCGCCCGATCCCGCCCGCGCGGCGTGGAGGCGTGCGGCGACGCGGTGCGGCGTTGAGCACCCTCGGGGGCGTGACAGGGCGCTGCCGGTTCGGCGCGGGCGGGCGTCGCCCGTGGTCAGGAGACGGTGGTCAGGAGACGGACGAGTGGCGGGAGCGGCGGCGTCGGCCGGAGGGCTCGGCATGGTCGGCGTGGTCGGCGTGACTGTCCTGGGTGCGGCGGGCGACCAGCGCGGCCAGGGCCGTCGTGATCGGCACGGCCGCGATCAGCCCCAGCGTGCCGACCACGCTTCTGACGATCTCCTGGGCGATCACCGGGTTGGTCAGCACCTGCCCTAGCGGCTCGCGGCCCACGCTGATCAGCAGCAGCAGCGGCAGGGACGCCCCCGCGTACGCCAGGATGATGGTGTTGATCACCGAGGCGATGTGCGCGCGGCCGACCCGCCCGCCCGCGCGGTACAGGCGGCGGAAGCCGTAGGACGGATTGGCGTGGGAGAGCTCGCCCACCGTGACCGACTGTGTCACCGTGACGTCGTCGAGGACGCCGAGCGAGCCGATGATGATGCTCGCCAGCAGCAGTCCCTGGGTGTCGATGGAGTAGCTCATCCCCAGGTTGAAGGCCGCCTCGTCGCTGACACCCGACAGGTGGGCGAGGTCGAGCGACAGGTAGGAGAGCGCCCCGGTGACCACCAGGCTCGCGAGGGTGCCGAGAACCGCCATCGAGGTCGCCAGGGAGAAACCGTGCGTCAGGAACAACACGGTCAGCATGATCGCCGACGCGCCGACGATGGCGACCAGCAGCGGCGGCTTGCCGTCCAGGATGCCGGGGAGCACGAACAGCAGCAGCACCGCGAACGTCACCCCGAGCCCGAACAGCGCCGTCAGCCCACGCCAGCGGCCGAACGCGACCACCGCCAGCGCGAACGCGATGCCGAACAACCACAGCGGCGCCGAGCGGTCGTGGTCGGACAGCCGGTACGGCGAGGCGTCCAGCGTGGGCTCCGGCGCGTAGATCACGATGGCGTCGTCGCCCGCGTGGAAGACCTGCGCGCCCGGCCCGCTCGGCAGCTGGATCTGCGCGCTCTGCCCGGCCTCCGGCCCGCTCGTGAACGTCACCCTGGCGTCGCCGCAGGTCGCGGGGTCGGGTGGTGGCAGCTGGCCGCCTTCGACGGGTGGTTCCTCGCCGCAGGGCGTGAGTGTGACGGTGTCGATCCGCGCGGTGTAGCGGGCGTGCCCGGTGTCGGCGGGCGCGGGCTTCGGCGGGGACGGCCACAGCGCGATCATCGCCACGACGGTGGCCAGCGCGAGCGGCACGAGCACGGCGAGCGTCGCGAGCACGGCCCGCCGGGACGCCGGAGCGGTGGGTCCATGCGCATGATTCGCGCCCATGGGCGAGCGATCTCCAGGGGGTGGTGATGGATGTCTCGTTGGAGAGTACAGGGCCGTCGGCGGCGCCGGGGCCAAGCTCGGGAGCGGGGTACGGTGTTCGTGCTACGACAAGAACTTCGTGGGAGAAATCATGGCAAACACCCCTTTTCTCCCATCCGCTCGACACGCCAAGCTGTAGAGCACCGCGACGCAGAGGAGTGTTTGGGTGTTCGACGACGACCGCGATCCGCTACGCCATTTCCGGGACGAGTTCGTCCTGCCGGACGACGGGGTCTACCTCGCGGGCAACTCTCTCGGCGCCCTGCCCAAGGCGGCCGTCGGCAGGGTCGGGCAGGCCGTCGAGCAGGAGTGGGGCCGCGAACTCGTCGGCGGCTGGAACAGCGCGGGATGGTACGAGCAGCCGCTGACCGTCGGCGACCGCATCGCCCCGCTCATCGGCGCGCCCCCCGGTTCGGTCGTCGCGGGCAACACCACCTCGATCGCGATCTACCAGGCGGTCTCGGCCGCGCTGCGGCTGCGACCCGGACGCCGCGTGATCGTGGTCGACCGGGCCAACTTCCCGACCGACAACTACATGGTCCAGGGCCTCGGCGAACTGCGCGACATCGGTGAAGGCCGCTTCGACGACGCGGCGGCCGTCCTGCTGTCGGAGGTCGACTACCGCACCGGCGAGCGCCGTGACGTGCGGGAGACGACCGCCCGCGCCCAGGAGGCGGGCGCGCTCATGGTCTGGGACGTCTGCCACAGCGTCGGCGCCTTGCGCGTGGACGTCTCGGCGGCCGACTTCGCCGTCGGCTGCACCTACAAGTACGTCAACGCCGGGCCGGGCGCCCCCGCCTTCCTCTACGTCAACCCGCGCCACCACGCCACGGCGGAGAACGTGCTGTCGGGCTGGCACGGCCACGCCGAGCCGTTCGCCTTCGAGCCCGGCTACCGCCCCGCGAACGGCATCAGGCGCTTCGCCGTCAGCACGCCGCACGTGCTGTCGTTCGCGGCGCTGGAGGCCGCGCTCGACATCTGGGAGCGGGTCGACCTCGACCAGGTGCGCGCCAAGAGCATGGCGCTCACCTCGCTGTTCGTCGACCTCGTCGGCGACCGCCTGGAGCTCGCCTCGCCCCGTGACCCGCAGCGGCGCGGCAGCCAGGTCAGCTTCCGCCACCCGCACGGCTACCCGGTCATGCGCGCGCTGATCGAGCGCGGGGTGCACGGCGACTTCCGGGCGCCCGACATCCTGCGGTTCGGGTTCGCGCCGCTCTACACCCGCTTCGCCGACGTGCGCGAGGCGGCCGGGCGCCTGGCCGACGTACTCGACCGGGAGCTGTGGCGCGACCCCCGCTACGCCGCGCGCCTGGCCGTCACCTGAGCGGGCGGGTGCGCGAGCGGGAAAGGTTTGCCACACTTCTCAGAATGCGCACCCGCTTGTACAGAAACGGGGTCGTCGTCAAACAGGGGTTCCCCATCGACGACGTCTCCGACTACGTGTGCGACGACGACTGCGTGGTCTGGTTCGACCTGTGCGCGCCCACCCCGGCCGAGCTCGGCGCGATCGGCGAGGAACTCGGCCTGCACGAGCTCGCCGTCGAGGACGTGCTCATGGACCACCAGCGCCCCAAGCTGGACGTCTACGACAGCCACCTGTTCATCACGGTGTACGGCGTGCGCGTGGACGAGGAGGGCACGCTGCAGCCCGTCGAGATCGACGTCTTCGCCACCGCGAACGCGCTGGTCACCGTACGGCAGAACGACGGCTTCGACATCGACGCGGTCGTCGCCCGCTGGGACGCCGGAGGCGGCCTGGCCAAGAACGGCGTCAGCTTCCTGCTGCACGGCCTGCTCGACTACGTCGTTGACGGCCACTTCGACCTGGTCCAGTCGCTCGACGGCCAGGTCGAGGAACTGGAGGACGCGCTGTTCGGCGACAGCGGCAACCACCGCGAACTGCAGCGGCGGACGTTCGCGCTGCGCAAGAACATGGTCCGCTTCCGCAAGATCGCGCTGCCGATGCGCGAGGTGGTCACCGCGCTGTACCGCCGCGACGTGCACGTGGTGACGGCCGAGATGGCGCCGTACTACCAGGACGTCCACGACCACGTGCTGCGCGTGGCCGACTGGGTGGACTCCCTGCGCGAACTCGTCAGCAACCTGCGCGAGACCCACCTCGCCCAGCAGGGCTTCCGGCTGAACGAGATCATGAAACGGCTCACCGGCTGGGCGGCGATCATCGCGGTGCCGACCGCGATCACCGGCTTCTACGGACAGAACGTGCCATATCCCGGCGAGGGCCAGCCGTGGGGCTTCTGGGTGTCGAGCCTGGTGGTGGCGGCGGCGTCGATCGCCCTGTACACGGTCTTCAAGAAGAAGGACTGGCTCTAGCGCCGGGACGCCGCCGGTTTCACGAGAGGCCGAAGGCGGCCAGGGTGCCCCAGGTGCTGGCCACGCCGGTGAGGCCGCCGACCGCCACCTGGGCGGGGGTGTGGTGCCGCAGCCGTACCCTCGCCCAGCACACCAGCGCCAGCACCGGCACCCCGGCCAGCGCCGTCGGCACCGGCGGCAGCACGTGCGAGAAGACCACCACCGTGCCCGCGCAGACGGCCGCGTGGAAGGAGATCTTCCAGCGCAGCGTCACCGGTACGGTCACCGCCAGCGCCACCAGCATGGCCGTCACCGTCGCCACCAGCAGCACCGGGGCGCCCAGCACCACCAGGAGCAGCAGCGCGACCAGTACTGCGCCGACGGCCGCGAGCAGGGGGCCGGTGCGCCTGGCCCGGTCGACGATGTGATGGGAGTCGAGCCGGCCCGCACGCACGCCCGCGTAGATCACCGCCGCGGGCACCCCGCCGCACAGCGCGGACGCCAGCAGGCCCCAGGCGGCGCCGGTCCAGCCCTGCGCGAGCAGGCCGACGAGGGGCGGCATGGCGATCACCAGAACCTGGGGAGCCAGGAGATCGGTCACCTTCCCGGCGAGGCGGTCGGAGGTCATAGATGTGATCATTCCATGTCCGATCAGTGCGAATGCTATAAAAGACCGGTGGCCGACATCTCGCTCTTACAGGCTTTCGCGGAGGTCGGCTACCAGGTCGCGGGCACCGGTGGCGCCCACGGGGCGATGGCCGCGCTGGGCAGGGTCGTGCCGGTCGACGGCTACGAGTTCGTCGCCTTCGACCCGGCCACCGGCCGTCACCGCAGCGTCGTGTCGGCCGGGCACGAGCGTATCGACGGCGACGCCGCCCAGGAGTACACGGGCCTCGACAGCTACCGCCGCGCGTTGTCGACCCGCGCCCCCGTCGCGATGCCGGAGCCGGGCACCCGGCGCTACTTCCGCCGCCACCTCGCGCCCTACGGCTGGCGGCACGGCCTCACCGCCCCGCTGTTCCTGCCGGAGGGCCGCTACACGGGCCTGATCCACCTGGCCTACCGCGACAGCCTGCCCGAGGCGGCCGGGCCGCTGCTCACGGCGGCGGCGCCGATGCTGGCCCACGTGACCGACCTGTCCCGCTGCCTGGTCAGCCCCACCGCGCTGCCGCCCGGCTACCGGGCGCTGGCCTTCGACCGGGCGGGCGTGCGCAGGGAGGTGCCCGGCGTGGAGCCGTCCGAGGCGCTGCGGGACGAGCCCGCCGTCGCCGCCTTCGCCCGCGACTTCATCGACTCGCGCGAACTGGGCAGGCACGGCCTGTGGAAGGACCGCCGAGGCCGCTGGCACGACGTGCGGGCGGTGCGCGCCGGGGTCGGCTACCAGAGCGGGCTGCAGGGCGCGGTGATCGCCGAGCGGCCGTGCGCGCTGCCGTACGAGCTGACCGGGCGCGAGGTGGACGTCCTCACCCGCGTGGCCGCGGGTGACTCCAACCCACAGATCGCGGCGGCCCTGGTGCTGAGCGTCCGCACGGTCACCACCCACCTGGAGCACATCTTCGCCAAGCTCGGCTGCGACAGCAGGACCCGCCTGACCACCAAGGCCCTCGCCGAGGGCCTGTGCCGCCTGGACCTGTAGACCGGCGGGTCCCCACCTGCCCGCGTCCGGACCCGTAGCCGGGTGCGAGCGGGCCTCACCTGCCCGACATCTCGAACCACACCGTGTTCGCGCCCCCGGCGCGCTCGAAGCCCCAGCGGTGGCTGAGCGCCTCCAGCAGCGGCAGCCCCCGGCCCCCGGTGGCGTACGTGCCTCTCTGGCACTGGCACGGCGGCTGCTCGGAGCCCGCGTCGGCGACCCGCACCCGCACCACCGGCCCGGAGGCGTCGACCGACACCGTGAACGACCCGCCGTCGCCCGAGCGCGTGTGCAGGATCGCGTTCGTGGCCAACTCGCTGGTGAGCAGGACGGCCTCGTCGTGATGCGGATGGTCGCGGCCGAGCGCGGCGGTCACGGCACCCCTGGCGCGGGCGATCTGAGCGGGCATTCCGGGCAGGCGCACGACCAGGTGGCGCGGTCCCGGCCCGGCTGGTTCCCCGGCGGTCAGTGACTCCGATGTCTGCATGACGACCTCCCCGATGTCGGCCCGATGGCGGCGGCGTTGTGAGACGCGCCGCACGGGTCCGGGAGATTACCGCGAAAAGGTAGGAATGCCCTTTCCTGAGGGGTGTCCCGAGGGGGCGGGGGGCCGCGCGGGTGCCGCGCCGGACCAAGTACGCTGCGATCGACGAGTACGCGGACGGAGGGGAGCACGGGTGAGCAGCCTCGAGGCCGTGTGGGTGCGCCCGCACGACCAGCCGGGAGCGGCCTACGTGACCGGGGTGTTCGACATCCTGCACGTCGGCCACGTCCGCTACCTCGGCGCCGTGGCCGAGCGCGGGCTGCCGCTGGTGGTGGGCGTCGAGGACGACCCGCGCGTGCGGGCCTGGAAGGGGCCGACCCGCCCGTTCAACCCGGCCGCCGAACGCGCCGAGGTGCTGGCCGCCCTCCGGTTCGTGAGCGGTGTGTTCATCGTCACCGGCCCGCCCGAGGCCCACGGCCCCGAGGACTACATCGACCTCATGGCGCCGATGCGGCCGGGCGCGCTCGCCCACACGGCGGGCGACCCGCACGCGGGCGGCCGCTGCGCCGCCGCCGCGCTGCTCGGCGCCGAGTGCTGGGAGCTGGCGGCGATCCCCGACCGCTCCACCACCCGCATCGTCAACGCCGCGGGCAAGGGCTGAGTCCGGTCTGACCGCCGCCGTGAGCCGATCGGCGGGGTGTGGCTCGTACGTGTGTCCGCACCCCCTGCAGGCCGAACAGGATGAGCAACTCGACCGCGCCGCCGTCGGCGCTGCCCAGCCAGTGCGGCAGGGACGTGCCGAACTCGGCCGCCTCGCCCGGCGGCAGCGTCAGGTCGCGCTCACCGAGCACCAGCCGCAGCCGGCCGCTCAGCACGTACACCCACTCGAAGCCCTCGTGCGTCTTCAGGGCCGGTGCCAGGGGTTCCCCGACGGCGGGGATGATCATCTTGAACGCGTGCACCCCGCCCGGCCGTCGCGACAGCGGCACGAAGGTCATCCCGAACCGGCTGATCGGCTTGAGATGGATCCTGGGGTCTCCGGTGCGCGGGGCGCCGACCAGGTCGTCCAGCGGCACGTCGTAGGTGCGCGCCAGCGGCAGCAACAACTCCAGGGTGGCCCGGCGCCGCCCGCTCTCCAGCCGGGACAGGGTGCTCTCCGACACGCCGGTCGTCGCCGCGAGGGCGGCGAGGGTGATACCGCGCTCACGACGCAGGGCCCGCAGCCGGGGCCCCACCGCGTCGAGTACGTCGTCCGTCTCCTTGTCCACCCGGCCATCTTGCCAGAACCGCAAGATCGCGTGCCGGATCCGGCGAGGTGTGGCGAGACTGGGCGCCTACCGACAGAAGGAGTCCCGATGAGCACCACCGATGCGGCCGCGTTCTGGGACGGCGTCCACGCGGCCCGGCCTGCCGCCGCCCCCCGGCCCAACGCCCGCCTCGCCGAGACGGTCACCGGCCTGCCGCCCGGCGACGCGCTGGACCTCGGATGCGGGATCGGCGGCGACGCCCTGTGGCTGGCCGACCAGGGCTGGCGCGTCACCGCCACGGACATCTCGGCCGTGGCCGTCGAGCGGCTCGCCGCCCTCGCCCTCGCGGGCGGCCTGGGGGACCGCGTCGCCGCCGTACGGCACGACCTGCACCGGTCGCTCCCGCCGGGCGGATTCGACCTGATCTGCGCCCACTACCTGCACACCCCCTTCGACCTGGACAGGGCGAGCGTGCTGCGCGCAGCCGCGCACGCGCTGCGACCCGGCGGGCGGCTGCTGGTCGTCGACGACGGCTCGACCGCGCCGTGGTCGTGGGATCAGGACCCCGGCGTCCGGTACCCCGGCCCGGAGGAGGTCGCCGGGGAACTCGGCCTGGACGCGGCGACCTGGACGGTCGAGCGGGCCGACAGCCCCACCCGGACCGCCACCGGGCCGGACGGGCGCACCGCCGAGGTCACCGACCACGTCCTGCTGATCCGCCGCGGCCGCCCGGCCGCCGCGCGCCGCCGCCGTGACACCCCGCCGCCGAGGACCGGGAGCGGCGAGGCCGAGGTCCTGCGCGGCTTCCTCGACTACCTCAGGACCTCGATCGCGGCGAAGGTCGAAGGCGCGGCCGAACCGCAGGCGCGGACCGCCCGGGTGCCCTCGGGCACGAACCTGCTCGGCCTGCTCAACCACCTGGTCTCCGTCGAACGCGCGCTGTTCCTCGGGGAGGACGTCACCGACTGGCAGGCGACCTTCCAGGCCGACCCGGCGGACGGCGTGGCCGACGTGGTGGCCCGCTACCGGGCGGCGGTCGAGCGCGCGAACGACGTGCTCGACGGGTGCGCCGACCTCGGCGCGCCGATCCCCGGAACGAGGCCGGGCCGCCCCGCTCCCAGCGTCCGCTGGGCACTGACCCACATGATCGAGGAGACCGGCCGCCACGCGGGCCACGTGGACATCCTCCGCGAACTGATCGACGGCACGACCGGCCGCTGACGGCGCCGGTGTTATGGTGATCGGTATGCAGCGCGCCAACGTCACGACGACGCCGGACCCCGTCCCGGCGCGCTGAACTCCGCACTCCGGGCGAACGCCCGGAGTGCACGCGATGACACCTCGGTCGTTCGCCCCTCGACCCGCGAGGTGAACACCGTGAACGACCACCGCAGACTCGGCCGCGAACTCGGCGTCTTCGACACCGACCCGCTGATCGGCTCCGGACTGCCGTACCTGCTGCCGGACGGCGCCGCGATCCGCAAGTCCGTCGAGGACTACGTCCACGAACTCGAACGCCGCCACGGCTACCGGCACGTCCACTCGCCCGTGCTCGGCAAACGCGAACTGTACGAGCGCTCCGGCCACTGGGCCCACTACCGCGACGACATGTTCCCGCCCATGCAGGTGGGCGGCGAGGAGTTCGTGCTGCGGCCCAGCCTGTGCCCCCACCACGTGCTCGTCTACCGCTCGCGCCCCCGTACCCGCAGGGAACTGCCGTTGCGCCTGGCCGAACTCGGCGGCCAGTACCGTTCCGAGCCGTCGGGGGCGCTCGGCGGCCTGCAGCGGGTGCGCTCGATCCAGCTCAACGACGGCCACGTGTTCTGCCCGCACGAGCAGGCTGTCGAGGAGGTGGGCCTGGCCCTCGACCTGGTCGAGCGGGCGCACACCCAGCTCGGCGTCCGCGCGGCCCGCTACCGGCTGTCGCTCGGCGGCCGCTCGGGCAAGTTCGTCGACGACCCGGAGCTGTGGGCGCGCTCGGAACGCGTCCTGCGCCAGGCGCTGCGGGAACGCGGCCAGGACGCGGAGGAGGCCGAGGGCGAGGGCGCCTTCTACGGACCCAAGATCGACATCCAGATCGCCGACCCGGCCGGACGGGAGTCGACCCTGTCCACCGTCCAGGTGGATCTGTACATGCCCGCCCGCTTCGGCCTGTCCTACGTGGGCGGCGACGGGCCGCCCGCGATGATCCACCGCAGCGTCGTGGGTGGTGTCGAGCGGCTGCTGGCGCACCTGGTCGAGGTCCACGGCGGCGCGCTGCCCGCGTGGCTGGCGCCCGTGCAGGCGGTGGTCCTGCCGCTGTCGGAGGCCGAGCTGCGCCCGGCCGAGTCCCTGGTACGGCACTGCGTCGCGGCCGGGTTGCGCGCCGAGCTCGCCGCCCCGGACCGAGGCAGCCTCGGCGCCCGCGTCCGGGCCCGCCGGCGGGTGCCGTACCAGCTCGTGCTCGGCCCGCGCGAGGCGGCGGGCGGCGAGGTGGCGGTGCGCTCGCGCGCCGAGGGCGGTCGCGGTCGCGTGCGGCCGGTCGCGGAGGCCGTCGCGGATTTGGCCGCCGCGTGCCGCCCGCGTTTCTGACAGTGCTCATTTCGGGCGGAACTGATTTTCCGGCCATGCTGATTCCGTGCCGTACCGGATTCTGACCACGCTGGTTTCGGGCAGTGCGGACACTGCTCGCGCCGATTCCGACTGCGGCGGTTTCCGGCCATGGCGGTTTCCGGTCGCGATGCAGAAAGCACCGCGAATCAATGAGATAACAGCCCCTTCCCAGCGCAGCGGAACAACTCGTAAAGTCCCCTCCAGTGCATGACGGGGAGGTTGAGTTGACCGAAGTCAGCGACCGGAACGCGGAAATCGCGGCCGCTCATGAACAAGAACGTCCTGCCAGGCAACTGGTCGGGCCGCTGCGCGTCGGCGTGTGGGTTCTCGGCGCGCTGCTGTCGGTCTACTCCATCGCCGTGGTGTTCAAGCCGGTCGAGGCCGTCGAGCACCGGATGACCTTCCTGGCGGTGGCGCTGCCGCTGGTGTTCGTCTGCTACCGCTCCGGACTCGCGGGCCGGTTCGCGAAGCTGGCGCGGCGCGAGCGCGACGGCGACCTGCCCACCGTCGCGGACTGGGCGCTCGCCGCGCTCTCGATCGCGGTGCTGGTCTATCCGCTGCTGGACATCGAGGCGTTCCGCAACAGGGGGTCGGGGGCCGAGCTGAGCACGCTGGACGTGGTGGCCGGCCTCGGGCTCACGGTGCTGCTCCTTGAGGCGGTACGGCGCACCGTCGGCGGCATTCTGTCCGTTATTTGCGTACTTTTCCTTGTCTACGCGTTCTTTGGAAACTATCTGCCGATCGGCTGGTCCATCAGCCACCGGGGCTTCGACCTCGACCAGATCGTCTCGCAGCTCTACACCGGCACAGAGGGCTTCTTCGGTGTGCCGCTCCAGGTTGCGGCCACCTACATCATCCTGTTCACCATCTACGGCGCCGTCCTCGACTACTCCGGTGCCAGCAAGTTCTTCATCGACCTGAGCTTCGCCGCCTTCCGCCGCTCGCGCGCCGCCCCCGGCCGTACGGTCACCACCGCGGGCTTCCTGCTCGGCACCGTCTCCGGCTCCGGCACCGCCACCACCGTCAGCCTCGGCAGCGTCGCCTGGCCGGTGCTCAAGCGCGCCGGATACCCGAGGGAACCGGCGGGCGGCATCCTGGCGGCCGCGGGCATCGGCGCCATCCTGTCGCCGCCCACCCTCGGCGCCGCCGCCTTCATCATCGCCGAGCAGCTCCGCACCAGCTACCTTCAGGTGCTGCTCTACGCGACGATCCCCACGATCCTGTACTACCTGGGCATCTTCCTGGCCATCGAGATCGACTCGCGTCGCTTCGGCACCCAGGCCGTGGCCGTGGACGTGCCCAAGGCGGGCAGGCTGCTGCTGCGCTTCGGCTACCACTTCAGCTCGCTGCTGCTCATCGTCGTGCTGATGGCGCTCGACTTCTCGGCCTTCATGTCGGTGGTCATCGCGACCGGCGTCGCGTTCCTGCTGTCCTTCCTCGACCCCGAGCACCGCATGGGCCCGAAGCGCATCGGCGAGGCCCTGGCCAAGGGCACGCTAGGCGCGCTGCCCGTGACGGCCGTGTGCGCGGCGGCCGGCATCATCGTCGGCGTCATCACCCAGACCGGGCTCGGGCTCAACCTCAGCACGATCATCGTGGACCTCGCGGTCGGCAACCTGGTGCTCACGACCCTGCTCGCGGCCCTCGCCGTCATGCTGCTCGGCCTCGCGGTGCCGGTGACGGCCAGCTACATCATCGCCGCCGTCATCATCGCGCCCGCGCTCATGAACCTCGGGGTCGAGCGGGCCGAGGCGTACATGTTCATCTTCTACTACGCCGTGCTGTCGGAGGTGAGCCCGCCGACGGCGCTGTCGGCGGTCGCGGCCTCGGCGATCACGGGCGGCAACAGCTACCGGACCATGATGATGACCTGGCGGTACACACTGCCGGCGTTCCTGGTGCCGTTCGCGTTCGTGCTGACGCCCAACGGGCAGGCACTGCTCGCGCAAGGGCCCATCGGCGCCGTGCTGGTGTTCACCGCGGTCTCCGCCGTCGCCGTGGCCTCGCTGGCCGTGGTGACCGGAGGGATCTCGACCTGGCCGGTGCGCGCCCTGTGCGGCGTCGCGGCGGTGCTGCTGCTGTTCCTCGACACCATCCCCATCGTCGCGGGCCTGGTCGTTCTGGCCGTCGCGGCAGCCGTACACCTCATCACCCGAAGGAGAAATCCAGCGTGAAGCGCATCATCGCCACTGTGGCTGTCGCGGCGTTGGCGGCGGCCGGATGTGGTGGGTCGGGCAACCGGCTGTCCATCGCCACCGGCGGCACCACCGGCGTCTACTACGTCTACGGCGGCGGCCTGGCCAAGCAACTCGGGGCGGGCATCGAGAACACGCAGGCGACCGCATCGGTCACCTCGGCCTCGGTGGAGAACATCAAGCTGGTGTCGGGCGGAAAGGCGGACATCGGGTTCTCGCAGACCGACACGGCGGCCGACGCGGTCAACGGCGTCGGCACGTTCAACGAGAAGCAGCCGATCAAGGCCATCGCCCGCATCTACGACAACTACGCACAGGTCGTGGCCGGGCCCGGCGTCGAGGCCACCAAGGTCGCCGACCTGAAGGGCAAGCGGGTCTCGCTCGGCCCGCCCAACTCGGGCACCCAGGTCATGGCCAGGCGCATGATGGAGGCCGCCGGGCTCAACCCCGACAGCGACATCACCAAGTCGCAGCTGTCGATCAACGAGTCCGTCGAGGCCGTCAAGAACGGCACCATCGACGCCTTCTTCTGGGTCGGCGGCGTGCCGACGGCCGGCATCGTGGACCTCGCCACGAGCAAGCCGGAGATGAAGATGCTCGACACGAGCGACCTGCTGACCGGCATGCAGACCAAGTACGGCAAGCAGTACGTCACACTCGACATCGACCTCGCCGCCAGCTACAAGCTCACCGGCACGGTCAAGACGATGGCCGTCGGCAACGTGCTGCTGGTGCCGGACAAGATGGACGAGCAACTGGCCTACGACATCACCAAGACGCTGTTCGCGAAGAAGGCCGAGCTGGTCAAGGTGCACAGCGAGGCGCAGAAGCTCGACCCCAAGCTCGGCCAGCAGGTCGAGCCCGTGCAGCTGCACCCGGGCGCCGCCCGCTACTACAAGGAGTCGCAGGGCTGATCAGGCTCGTTCTCGCACTGCTCGGGGCGCTCCCGCTGGTGGCGGGCGGCGCCTGCGGGAGTCCTGCCGTGGGCGGCCTGCCGGTGCCGGGCGGCACGTTCGCGCTGGCCTACGTCCACTCGATGTACGGCGCCGCCTCCGCCGAGCTGTTCACGGTGGAGGGGCGCCGCTTCACCATGCGGGCGGTGGTGTCCACGAGCGGCGGCGTCATCGACTACTACCAGCTCGACGGCCGCCGCTCGCGCACCCCGGACGGACTGTGGACGCTGCGGCTGGCCACCCCGGTCGGCTACGACGCCCTCGACCTGATCGCCTCGCCGGTCGGCCGCCGCACACTCATGGCGGGTGGCCGCTGCCTGGCGCTGTACCCTCCGTCCGGCTCGCGCGAGCTGCGACTGACCGTCGGCACGGCACCGCCCGGCACCCCGCCGGCCGTCCCCTGCCCGCAGGGCTACCGCGATCTCACCCGGTCAGCAGCCGGGTGAGCACCCGGGTGCCGAACTCCAGGCCCTCCACGGGCACCCGCTCGTCCTTGCCGTGGAACATGCCGAAGTAGTCGAGGTCGGGACGCAGCATCAGCGGCGCGAACCCGTAGCCCTCGATCCCGATCCTGGCGAAGGACTTGGCGTCGGTGCCGCCGCTCATCACGTACGGCACCGGCCGGGCCGAGGGGTCCTCGGCGACCAGCACGGAGGCCAGTTCGTCGAAGAACGCCGACGGGTACGGCGCGGCGGGCGCGTCCTCCAGGTTGACGAACTCGCGGGTGATCTTGGGTCCGAGCAGGGCGTCGATCGTCTCCAGGAACTCCTCCTGGAAGCCGGGCAGATAGCGGCCGTCCACGTGGGCCTCGGCCGTCGAGGGCACCACGTTGACCTTGTATCCGGCCGACAGCATCGTCGGGTTGGCCGAGTTGTGGATCTGCCCCTCGAACAGGCCGCCGAGGGCGCCGAGCCGGGCGGCCTCGGCATCGAGGCGGTCCAGGTCGATCGGGCTGCCGGTGATCTCGGCCAGGGACTCGATGAGCGCGGCGACGGGCGGCGTCAGCCGTACCGGCCAGCTGTGGGCGGCCACCCGCGCCAGCGCGGCCGCCAGCGTCGCGACCGGGTTGTCGATCGCCGGGCGGGAGCCGTGGCCCGCCACCCCGTGCGCGGTGACCTTCATCCAGGCGGTGCCGCGCTCGCCGACCGCCACCGGGTAGACGCGCACGTCGCCGTGCTGGACGCTGAAGCCGCCCGACTCGCTGATCGCCTCGGTGACGCCGTCGAACAGCTCCCGCCGCTCGGTGACCGCGTAGCGGGAGCCGTAGTCGCCGGTGGCCTCCTCGTCGGCCAGGAACGCCAGCACCAGGTCGCGCCGGGGGCGCTCGCCGCGCGCCGCCATGCCGAGCACGGTCGCGAGCGTCATCGCGCACGAGCCCTTCATGTCGACGGCGCCGCGACCGTACACGCAGCCGTCGGCGATCTCGCCGGAGAACGGGTGCATCCGCCACTCGGCCGGGTCGGCGGGCACGACGTCGAGATGGCCGTGGATGAGCAGCGCGTCCTTGGCCGCGCCCTCGACGCGGGCGACGACGGTCGTGCGGCCGGGCGCGGACTCGAAGACCTCCGGCTCGATGCCCGCGTCGGCCAGGAGCGTGGCCACGTACTCGGCGGCCGGGCGCTCCCGCGAACCCGGATTGGTGGTGTCGAACCTGATCAGATCCGAACAGATCTCGGCAACGCTCTTCACTTGCCCTCCAAACGTGCTGTAGTGCCAGTCTTCCCGGCAGCGGTCCCCGCCGCCCGCGCGGGTGGCGAGTGCTGTCCACTGTTTGCCATTTACCAGTTGCCCTCAGAAGGAGGCAGCGGGTGGCCCGGGGGGTGCAGGACGTACACGATGCCGCCGGTGCCCGCCCCGGGCTGGCTGCGCAGCCAGACGTTCTCGAAGGCGGCCCTCGGGTACACGCGCCGCACCTCCAGCGCGGCCGGATCGTTGACGATCACGTCGCCGCCCGAGGTGAAGCCGACGACGACCATGATGTGCCCGCTGGTCGAGTAGCCGGAGCCCGGCAGCTCGTGCTCCTTGAACGACTGCGAGGTGATCACCGGGATCCCGGCCCTGACCAGCCGCTCCAGCTCGACGGCCGAGCGCAGCCTGGTCACCAGGCCGGTGAGGCCGTACCTGCCCGCGTAGGCGACGCCGAACGGCCAGTTGCCGGTGCCCTGGTAGCTGTGGTCGTACATGCCGCGCGCGGCGTGGTCGACGGCGGGGCACGGGTCGGCGGCGCCCACCCAGGCCAGCTCGCGCGGATCGGGGCCGAGGCCCCAGTAGCCGAGGACCATGGTGACGGAGGTGGGGGCGCACCAGTTGGCGCCGCCGCCGTCCCACTGGGGGTGGTGGCCGTCGTGGACCTTCTGCGAGTACGGCGGGACGGCCAGCTCGACCGGCTCGGCGGAGGCGGGGGAGCTGACGGGGACCGACGGGCGCCGGGGGACGGCGGAGGCGAGCACACCGAGCGAGGTGAGGCGCGCGCCGTCGCCGTGGACGACGGCGCGCAGCCGGAAGGCGGTGACGGGCCGGCGCGCGACGAAGGTGTCGACGGCGACGTCGCCGTCGTCGTCGCCCTGGCCGGGGACGGAGGTGCGGGCGGGCTCGTCGTGGGCGGTCCAGCGGCCCATGGCGTACCACTTGGTGAGGGCGCCGGTGGTGGTCCTGGCCTGGAGGGACAGCTCGACCCAGGTGCCTTCGGGGGTGGCGGCGGTCCAGGAGGGGACGAGCTCGGTAGCGGCGAAACCGATCTCGGTGAGGTGGTCGAGCGGTCGCGCGGGAGTGCTACGCACAAACGAGATCAGCATTGCACCGATTGTGCTTTCTCACCGTAGGCGTTCGCATCGTAGGAATTACGTAGACGGGTCTCTCTCACAGCTCAGTGCGAGCGATCTCTGTCACGGCCCGGCCCGCCCACCCCACCCGCCGCACCGGGCCGGCGGCCTCCAGGGTGACGCTCCTGGCCGCTCCGCCCCCCGCCGCGACGCCGCACACTCAGGCCCGTCCCGCGCATCCAGGCTGACCCGCGCGTCCGGGCCCGACCCGGGTGGCCCACGATGCGGCGTTGCGGTGGGGAGTGGTGGGACGGGTGGCGCCTTGGAGGCCGGGAGCGGCGGCGGCGGGAGGCGTGGGGGCGGCCGGGCCGTGACGGATCTCCGGCCTTTACAGACACCCGAATACGGCCTTTACAGGTACAGGCCGGGCTCCGACGCGGGCGGGGCGATGACCTGGCCCGTGCGCTGGGCGTACAGCTCGGCCAGTGTGGCTCCGTCCGGGCCGACACCCGCCGGCGTGCCCAGCCAGTTCGCGGCCTCCTGCTTGCTCAGCGGGCCGACCTCGATCTGGGACAGGCACCGTCCCGGCCGCACCACGGCGGGGTGCAGCCGTGCCAGGTCCTCGTTCGTCGTGATCGCCACGAGCACGTCCCGCCCCTGACCGAGGAGCCCGTCGGTCAGGTTGAGCAGCCGCGACAGTCCCTGCCCTGTCACGTCCTTGGCGCCGGCGTGGATCAGTTCGTCGCAGTCCTCCAGCACCAGCAGCCGCCAGCGCGAGCCGCCCTCGTCGTCCTCCTGGTCGTAGCCGACCGCCACCTCCATCAGGTAGCCGGGCTCGGCGAACAGGTGCTCGGGGTCGAGCACGCAGTCGACCTGGCACCACTCGCGCCACTGCCCCGCCAGCGTGCGCAGCAGTGTGGTCTTGCCGGTGCCGGGCGGGCCGTGCAGCAGGATCAGGCGGCCGCTGATGTCCTCCGGCGTGGTGGCCATGAGCCTGGCGATCGGGTCGCGGGCGCGGCCGGAGTAGTTCTTCGAGACCTCCTCCCACGGCTGCGTGGTGATCGGCTTCTCCGAGCGGTGGCCGCCGTGCGCGCCGCGCCACCAGAAGCCCATGCGGGTGTGGTCGGTGGCGGGCTCCGGCTCCTCCGCGCCGTCCGTGCACTCGCGCAGCACCTTGCGGGCGAGGTCCTCGCTGACGGCGGTGACCGACACGGTGGCCGTGCGGTTGCGGTGGCGCACCACGCGCAGGGTCCAGCCGTCGCCGGTCAGCAGGCGCGACTCGGTGCCGTCCTCGACCTTCGCGGTCCTGATGATCTGCCCGTCCATGGGATGGAGAGCGGCGTCGGGGCGCACCCTCTCCAGGTCGGCCTGCCGGGACCACGGTTGCTGGCCCGTGGCGAACGGAGACAGGGCAAGGGCGTCGATGACGTCGATCGCGGAGTCGGCGTCGTCGAGCCAGAGATTCATCGGGAGCCCGGTAGACATGGCGTCAATGATCCTGCTGTGCGCGGTCCCATGTCGAAGTGTTTTGCCAGATTTAGCGGTATACCATTAATCTCGTGGGTATGAGCGACCTGCTGCTGCGCGACGCCCTGATCCCGGGCGCCGACTCACCCGCCGACCTCCTCGTCCGCGACGGCGTCGTCGCCGCCACCGGCCGGGGAGCGGCCGCCGACGGCGTACCCGCCGAGGACCTGGGCGGCAAGCTGCTCCTGCCCGGGTTCGTCGACGCGCACGCGCACGTCGACAAGACCCTCTGGGGCGGCCCCTGGGTCCCGCACACCGCCGCGCCCGGCCTGGCCGCCAAGATCCGCAACGGGGTCGAGCGCCGCGCCGAACTCGGCCTGCCCAGCGCCGACCACATCACCGCGCTGCTCGGTCAGATGATCGT
The DNA here is from genome assembly GCF_039525605.1 of Nonomuraea longicatena. NCBI lineage: Bacteria > Bacillati > Actinomycetota > Actinomycetes > Streptosporangiales > Streptosporangiaceae > Nonomuraea > Nonomuraea longicatena. The sequence continues at coordinate 33,036 of NZ_BAAAHQ010000031.1, forward strand.
CTCCGGCACCACCCACGTCCGCACCCACGTGGACGTCGACACCGTCATGGGGCTGGCCGCCGTCGAGGCCGTCCGCGAGGCCCTCGCCCGGCTCGACGGCCGCATCACCGCCGAACTCGTGGCCTTCCCGCAGGCGGGCCTGCTCACCCGGCCGGGCACCGCCGAACTGATGGGCCGCGCGCTGGCCGCGGGCGTCGAACTCGTCGGCGGCATCGACCCGGCAGGGCTTGAGAACGACCCCGTCGAACACCTCGACGTCGTCTTCGGCCTGGCCGAGGAGCACGGCAGCGGCGTCGACATCCACCTGCACGACGGCGGCGCGCTCGGCGCCTGGCAGTTCGAGCTCATCATCGACCGTGCCCTCGCCGCCTCGGCCCGGGTGAACATCTCCCACGGCTTCGCGCTAGGCGAGGCCCCGCAGCCCGTCCAGGACCGGCTCGTCGCAAGGCTCGCCGAAGCCGGGGTCACCCTCACCACCGTCGCCCCCTCCTCCGCCCCGTCCCTGCCCCTCGCCGCCCTGCGCGAGGCGGGCGTCGCCGTCGGCGCGGGCAACGACGGCGTGCGCGACCTGTGGAGCCCGTACGGCACCGGCGACATGCTCGAACGCGCGCTGTTCCTGGCGCAGCGGGCCCGCTTCGTCCGCGACGAGGAGATCGGGATCGCGCTGGAGGCGGCCACGACCGGCGGCGCCCGCGTCACGGGACGGCGGGCGGGCTACGCGCCCGGCGACCCCGGCGACTTCGTGGTCGTGGCGGCCAGGACCCCGGCGGAGGCCGTCTGCGTGCGGCCGGTGCGCTCACTCGTGGTCAAGGCGGGCCGCGTCGTCGCCCGCGACGGGCACCTCGTCTGACCACGGTCGTCCCGCAATGGTGCGCGCGGCGCGGGTTCCGCGTCCGGTACGAGCACCGTCGTCGCCGGCCACGCGAACACCTCGGACGGGGCGGCGGCCGGTGCGCCGCCGATCCGCCCGGTCAGGCGGTGGCCGCCGAGTTCGGGCGGATCGTCCGGAATGAGGGCGCCAACATGGCCGATACGTTACCTGTTGTCATGCGAGCTGAAAGTTCCCCCGCTACCTTAAATAGTTGGTCATTTCACCATCTATACGGAGGTATTGGGTGTCCAGGGCGACATTCCGAGAGCGTGCTCGGTACTGGTTCGACAACACCATGTCGAAGGGCACCGCCTCGTTGATTGGGTTGCTCGCCCTCGTGTCGGTCGGGCTCATACTCGCGACCACCGTGCTGACCCTGTGGCTGGCCCCCGAGGAACCGGACGGCGCCAGCACCCCGGGCGAGGTGCTGTGGTCGTCGCTCATGCACGCGCTCACCCCCGGCAAGCTCGCCAGCGACAAGGGTTCCATCGCCTACATGACGGTGATGTTCGTCGGCTCGCTCGGCGGTCTGTTCATCGTCAGCATGCTGGTGGGCCTGCTGTCCAACGGGCTGAAGCTCCAGGTGGACCGGCTGCGGCGGGGCCGCTCCCGGGTCGTCGAACGCGGCCACACCGTCGTCCTCGGCTGGTCGGACCAGGTCTTCACAATCGTCGGCGAACTCGTCAAGGCGCACGCCAGCCAGCGCGGCTCGGTCATCGCCGTACTGGCCGAGCACGACAAGCTGGAGATGGAGGAGCAGATCCGCGAACGCGTCGGCGACCTCGGCAGGACCCGCCTGGTCTGCCGCACCGGCCGCACCACCGAGCCGCGCGACCTGGAGATGATGAACCTCACCCAGGCCCGCTCGATCGTGGTGCTCTCACCCGAGGGCGAGGACCCCGACGCGCACGTCATCAAGATACTGCTGGCCCTCAACAAGCGCTCCGGCGTGCGCCCGCCCGTGGTCGCCGCCCTGACCTCCGGCCGCAACCTCGCCGCCGCCCGGCTGGCCGGTGGCCCCGACGTGCACCTGGTCGACTCCGACGACACCGCCTCCCGGCTCATCGTCCAGTCCTCCCGCCAGTCGGGCATGTCCGTCGTGTGCATGGACCTGCTGAACTTCGACGGCGGCGAGATCTACCTGCGGGCGCCGGAGGCCGCCGAAGGCCGCACGTACGGCGAGGCGCTGCACGCTTACCAGACCGCCTCCGTCATCGGCCTGCGGCGCCCCTCCGGCGTGGTGCTGAACCCGCCCATGGACACCGTCGTCGCCGGGGACGACCAGCTCATCGTCATCGCCACCGACGACTCGACCATCCTGCCCGCCACCGGCGAGCCGAAGATCGAGGAGTCGGCCGTCGCGGTCGCCGAGCGTCCCGCGACCAGCCCGGAACGCACGCTGCTGCTCAACTGGAACGCGAGGGCCGAGCAGATCGTCCGCTACCTCGACGGGTACGTCGCCCCCGGCTCGGTGCTGGAGATCGCCGCCGACCATCCGAAGGCGGGCACCGGCCTGGAGGGGCTCGGCAACCTCACCGTGCACATCAAGGAGTGCGACACGACCGACAGGTTCGCGCTGGAGGCTCTCGGGCTGGGGCTGTTCCAGCACGTGATCGTGCTGTCCGACGACCGGTACGAGCCGCACCACGCCGACACCCGCACCCTGATGACGCTGCTGCAACTGCGCGACATGCAGGCCACGCTGGGCGAGCACTACTCGATCGTCAGCGAGATGCACGACGAGAACAACCGCTCGCTCGCCGAGGTGACCGAGGCCGACGACATCGTCATCAGCGACACGGTCATCGGGCTCCTGCTGGCGCAACTTGCGGAGAACCAGCACCTGGCGGAGGTGTTCGGGTACCTGTTCGACTCGCGGGGGTCGGAGATCTACCCGCGCCCCGCGTCGGCGTACGTGGAGACGGGCGTGGAGATCGGCTTCTCGACGGTGGTCGAGTCGGCGCGGCGGCGCGGCGAGACCGCGATCGGCTACCGCACCGAGTACGCCCGCAACCTGGCGCCGCACTTCGGCGTGGTCCTGAACCCGGACAAGAACCGCACCTTCACCCTCGGCCCCCATGACTCGGTGATCGTGCTCGCCGAGAAGTGACCCGAAAGGCCCCGCCCACGACGAATCCGGCCGCGAGGGGCGCTGCTCGCCGACGCGGCCGGGCGGTGGAGTCGTCGCGGCGAGGTGCGTGGCCGGGGGAGGAGCGTGCCCCTGGAGGCCGCGAGCGCGGGACGGCGGGTGGCGGTGGGGCGGGCGGGCCGTACGGGATGGACGGCACTGAAGGGAGAGATCCGGCGGGATGGGCGGCCCTGAAAGGAGAGATCCGGAAAAGAGAGGAGACGGGCCAACCCTCCGGGCGGTGGGCGGCGTTCTGGTGGGGGAGGAGGACAATTGGATCACACCGGATTCCGCGACTTCGTGCTCGCCAGGCAGCAGGCACTCATGCGGACCGCCTATCTGCTGACCGGAGACCCTCACCTGGCGGAGGACCTGCTCCAGACCGTGCTGGTCAAGGTCGCGGGCAAGTGGGGCAGGCTCGCCAAGGACGGCAACCCCGAGGCGTACACGCGCAGGGCGCTGGTCAACCAGTACATCTCGTGGCGCCGCCGCCACCGGCCCGAGGTGCCCAGCGCCCGGCCCCCCGACCACGTCCCCGACCGCGCCGCATACCACGACGACACCGCTCTGGACCGCATCGTGCTCGGCCAGGCCCTGGCCAAGCTCGCGCCGAGGCAGCGCGCCGTGATCGTCCTGCGCTTCTGGGAGGACCTCACCGAGGCGCAGACCGCCGACCTGCTCCGCTGCTCCGTCGGCACCGTCAAGAGCCAGACCCACCACGCGCTGGCCCGCCTGCGCGTCGTCGCGCCCGAACTGGCGCATCTGCTGAACGAGCCCGTACTCCAGGAGGCCGCCCGATGACCGGACTGCGTGAGGCGCTGCGCGACCTCGCCGACCAGGCCCCGACCGCCGACCTCGCCGACCTCGCCGAGGTCGCGGTCACGGGACACCGGCGCAGGCGCCTCGGCGTGACCGTCCTCGGAGCGGCGCTCGCCGTCACGACGCTGGCCGCCGTCGCCGTCCTCCAGGGCGTGCGGGGCGCGGAGGGCGCCGAGACGGCCGAGAGCGCCGATCGGCGCCAGCGCACGCCGGAACCCGACCCCCTGCCGGAGCGCGGTGCCGGTCCGGTCAGCTTCGCCTACCTACGGGAGTGCGACTTCGACGGTGAGACCCGAGAGCGCGACTGCTCCAAGACCGGCTGGCGGGTGGTCACCGCCGCCGGGCGGGTCTACAGCGTGCCGGGTGCGATGGCTCGTACCGCCGATCACGGCTCCGTCCCCCTGGCGATCAGCCGCGACGGGCGCAAGATCGCCTACTACAGTCGGGAAGCGGGCGCCCACGTCGTGCGCGACCTCGGCAGCGGCGCCGTGACGACCTCTCCGGTGCGCATCCCCGAGAAGCGGATCGGTCGTCCAGGTGGAACCCTCACCCTCTCCGACGACGGCCGCCACCTGGCCTTCGACCCTAGGGAGGGCAGCAAGGAACCCGGCCTGCTCATCGACGTCACCAACGGCAAGACCGTCCAGTTGCACCGGAAGTATGAGCCGGTCGCCATCAAGGACGGCATCGTCTCCCTCGTGCGCTACGTCAAGACGGATCTCTGGCTGATGCCGGTGACCGGAGGGGGCAAGCCGGTCCGCTTCCCGGGCGCGTACATCGGGTTCAGCGAGCTCGCCCCCGACGGGCGCACGGTCGCCGCCGTACTCCACAAGGACTATCTGCGCGCGGGCCCGCGTCTGCTCACCCTCCTCGACACCAAGACGGGGAAGGTCGTGCGCAAGGTCGCCCTGCGCGCGTCCGGGTGGGCGCGCGGGGCCTTCGTCCAGGTCGTCCGGTGGCAGTCGGCGACCGAGGTCGTGATCGACGTCGGCAAGGGGCCTGAGCTCTACTCCGCCGACCTGAGGACGGGGCGGACCAAGAAGATCGTCACCCGGGGTCCGACGAGTCAGATGGCGACCCTGCCCGGACAGCCCAGCAGCGGGTAGCGTGCGCCATGTGAGAACCATTGACTGGGTGGACGGCGCGATCGAGATGATCGACCAGACCCGTCTGCCCGACGAGCTCGTCACTCTCCGCATCACCACCGTCGACGAGTTGATCGCGGCCATCCGGCGCCTGGCCGTCCGGGGCGCCCCCGCCCTCGGGGTGGCCGGCGCCCTCGGCGTGGTGCTGGCCCGGGGCGACCAGGAGGCCATCGCCCGGCTGCGCGCCGCCCGGCCCACCGCCGTCAACCTGGCCTGGGCGGTCGACCGTGTCGCCGGGCTCCCCCCGGCCAAGGCGCTGCGCGCCGCCCTGCGCATCCGCGACGACGACATCGCCGCCTGCGTCGCCATGGGCGAGCGCGGCGCCGACCTGCTCGAAGGCGACCGCCTGCGCATCATGACCGTCTGCAACACCGGCGGCCTGGCCTGCGTCGAGCGCGGCACCGCGCTCGGCGTCGTCCAGACCCTGCACGAGCGCGGACGGCTCGCCGAGGTGCTCGCCCTGGAGACCCGGCCGCTGCTTCAGGGGGCCAGGCTCACCACCTGGGAACTCGCCAGGATGGGCGCCCCGCACCGGCTCGTCGTCGACTCCGCCGGGCCCTATCTCCTGGCCCGGGGAGGGGTGGACGCGGTCCTCATCGGGGCCGACCGCATCGCGGCAAACGGAGATGTGGCCAACAAGGTAGGGTCCTACGCGCTGGCGCTCGGGGCCGAGCGCGCGGGGGTCCCCTTCATCGTGGTCGCGCCCGAGTCCACCGTCGACGCCGGAACCCCGACCGGCGAGCACATCGAGATCGAGGACAGGGGCGCGGAGGAGGTCGTCTCCGTCAGGGGAGTGGCGACCGCGCCGGAGGGCACCCGGGCCGCCAACCCGGCCTTCGACGTCACCCCGCACGACCTCGTGACCGCGATCGTCACCGAGAGCCGGGTGATCAGGCCCTAGCTCGATAACGGCAATCTCGGGACCTGTCCGCACATCCCGCGTTACGCTCGGTGTTCAGCAGTCTGTTATCCCCCAGGAGCAGAACGTGGCCATCGACCTCATTCTCCGGCGCGCCTGGAATGCCCGGCCCCCTACCGGGGCCTACACGGTTCTCGACTCGACCAAGGGCGTCAAGGTCCACTACACCGGCGGGCGGGTGGAGCCCGGCATCGTCGACAATCACGATGGATGCACCGAACTCGTCCGTTCCATTCAGAACCATCACATCGACGGCAACGGCTGGATCGACATCGGCTACTGCGCCGACGAGGAGACCGAGATCCTCACCCGGCGGGGCTGGCGCACCCATCGGGAGGTGCGCGAAGGCGACCTCGTCCTCACCCTCGACCCCGTGCTCGGCCTCTCCCGCTGGCAGCACGTCCTGGAGGTCTGCGTCTTCCCCGCCAAGCGGCGCGACCTCGTCCGCATGGAGTTCCCCGGCCACTCCTCGCTCACCACCGTCAACCACCGCTGGCCCGTTCGGCGTGCCGACGGCTCGCGGGCGTGGGCCACCACCGGCGCCCTCACGCCCGGCGACCGCATCCAGGTCGCCGCCCCCTGCGCCGACCTGCCGTCCGAGCCGAAGTGGACCGACGCCCTCGTCGAACTCGCCGCCTGGTTCTGGGACGGGTCCGCCGTGCGGCGGCCCGCGCACGCCGCCCGGATCCGCGCCGCCCTGCTCGCCGCCTCCGGCGAGGCCGGCTGGGAGGAAGGCGACGGGGAGATCCGGCTGCCGGCCATCGCCCGCCACTCCTTGCGCGGGGCGCTGGAGGGCGACTTCGTCCTCTCGCTCACCCGGGCGCAGCTCGGGCTGTTCACCGAGGTCGCCGAGTTGTCCGGACGGCCGCCCGGCGACGCGCGGCTGCTCGCCGCCGTGCTGTCCGGCCGCTCGCCCACCGGCCAGGCCGCCGTCGCCCCAGCGGCCAGCGCGGTCCTGGAGGCGTACGAGGGCGAGATCTGGTGCCCGCGCACCCCCGACCAGACCTGGTTCGCCCGGCGGCGCGGCACCGTCTACTTCACCGGCAACACCTACGTCGCCTGCCCCCACCGCAAGGTCTTCGAGGGCCGGGGGGCGCACCACCTGCCCGCCGCCAACGGGGCCGGGCTCAACTCCGGCCACTACGCGGTGCTCGGTCTCGTCGGCAACGCCGGGCTGGTCGAGCCGCCCGATGCGATGCTCGACGGCATCCTGGACGCCATCGAGTACCTCCGCCAGCGCGGCGGCGCCGGGTCCGAGATCAAGGGCCATCGCGACGGCTACAGCACCGACTGCCCCGGCGACCCCCTGTACTCGTGGGTCAGACGCGGCGCCCCCCGTCCCGGCACGACCACCCCGACCCCGAGGCCCACCGCTCCCGCCTTCCCCGGCCGCCTGCTGTCCTACCCGCCCGTCGTCCGGGGCGACGACGTCCGCACCTGGCAGCAGCAGATGAGCACCCGGGGCTGGAACATCGACGTCGACGGCGCCTACGGCGCGGGCTCGCGCGAGGTCTGCCGCCGCTTCCAGCGCAACCAGGGCATCCCGGACGACGGCGTCGTCGGCCCGGTCACCTGGCGCCTGGCCTGGGAGGCGCCGCTGCCGTGACCCCCCGGAGGACCGTTTGCGATGAGTTCGGCTTACTATCCGAGACATGGATCTGGCAGCGGACTACCCCCGCGTCACCCGTGATGACTGGCGGGCCATGGCACTCGCCGTGCTGGCCAAGTCCGGGCAGGACCTCTCGGCCCTCACGACCGCCACCTACGACGGGCCGCCCCTCCAGCCGCTCTACGACCGCGCCGACCTACCGGACACTCTCCGGCCGCTGCGGTCGGCGCAGGGGTGGGACGTCCGCCAGCGCCACGCCGTCCCCGACCCCGAGGCGGTGCTCGCCGACCTTGAGAACGGGGTGACCTCGCTGTGGCTGGAGGTCGGGCCGCACGCCATCGGAGTGGACCGGCTGGCCCGGGTGCTCGACGGCGTCCACCTCGACCTCGCGCCGGTCGTCCTCGACGCGGGCCCGGCCGCGGCCTCGGCCGCCGAGGCGTTCCTCACGGCCGCGCGGGGGACGTCCGGGCTGTCGGGGAACCTCGGCGCCTCCCTGGCCGCCGTGCAGCCGGACGTCGTGGTCGCGCTCGCACGGCGGTGCCTCGACGGGCATCCCGGCATGCGGGCGGTGGTCGTGGACGCCACGCCGTACCACGACGCCGGAGGCTCCGACGCGCAGGAGCTCGGGTGCTCGCTCGCGCTCGGCGTCGCCCACCTGCGGGTGCTGACCGGCGGCGGGCTCGGGGTCGCGCAGGCGCTGGGGCAACTGGAGTTCAGGTACGCGGCCACCGCCGACCAGTTCGCGACCGTCGCCAAACTCCGGGCCGCGCGGCGGCTGTGGGCGCGGGTGGCCGAGGTGTGCGGCGGGCCCGGAGACCAGCTCCAGCACGCGGTGACCGGGTCGGCCATGATGACCGCGCGCGACCCCTGGGTGAACATGCTGCGCACCACCCTCGCCTGTTTCGGCGCCGGGGTGGGCGGTGCCGACGCGGTGACCGTACTGCCGTTCGACGCCTGCGCCGGGCTGCCGGACGCGTTCGCGCGCCGGATCGCCCGCAACACGCAGTCGCTGTTGCTGGAGGAGTGCGGGGTGGGGCGGGTGATCGACCCCGCCGGAGGCTCCTTCTACGTCGAACGCCGTACGGCCGAGCTGGCGGAGGCGGCCTGGGCCTGGTTCCAGGAGATCGAGGCGGCTGGGGGCGCGCCGGCCGCCGGGGAGCTGATCGCCGGCCGGATCGCCGCCACCCGGGCCCGCCGCGCCGACGACCTGGCCCACCGCCGCCTGCCGGTCACCGGGGTCAGCGAGTTCCCCGACCTCACCGAGACCCTCCCCGTCAGGAAAGGCGGCCCCGAAGCCGGGCTGCCCGGCTACCCGGCCGCCCACCCAGCCGAACCCGAGCCGAGCGCCGGCACGGACGGTGCCGGTTCGGGCGGGGCGGACGGGTTGCCGCGCATCAGGTACGCGGCGGCGTTCGAGCAACTGCGGGATCTCGCCGACGCGCGGCCGGAGCGGCCGAAGGTGTTCCTCGCCACGATCGGGCCGATCGCCGTGCACACCGCGCGGGCGGCGTTCGCGGCGAACCTGTTCCAGGCGGGCGGGCTGGCCACCGAGACCGCCGGACCTGCCGTGGACGCCGACCAGATCGCCACCGCCTTCGCCGTCAGCGGATCGCGGGTGGCCTGCCTGTGCTCCAGCGACAGAATGTACGCCGAGCACGCCGAAGCCGTCGCCGCCGCCCTCAAACGGGCCGGGGCCAAGCGCGTGTGGCTGGCGGGCAAGGGCGACTTCGCGCACGTGGACGGCCGCGTCTTCGCCGGGTGCGACGCGCTCACGGTGCTCCGCACGACGTTCGAGGACCTGGAGGTGACCCGGTGATCCCCGACTTCACCGACATCCCGCTCACGTCCGAGCGGACGCCCCCGGACGGGCCGGCCGACCGGCCGGTGGAGGAACAGCTGAAGGGGCCGGTGAAGGGGCCGGTGAAGGGGCAGGCGTGGGAGACTCCGGAGGGCATCGGGGTCAAGCCGCTCTACACCTCCGCCGACCTGGACGGACTCGACTTCCTCGACACCTATCCGGGCGCGGCCCCCTACCTGCGCGGGCCGTACCCGACGATGTACGTCAACCAGCCGTGGACGATCCGCCAGTACGCCGGGTTCTCCACCGCCGAGGACTCCAACGCCTTCTACCGGCGCAACCTCGCGGCCGGGCAGAAGGGCCTGTCGGTGGCCTTCGACCTGGCGACGCACCGGGGCTACGACTCCGACCATCCGCGTGTGGCGGGCGACGTCGGCATGGCGGGCGTCGCGATCGACTCGATCTACGACATGCGGCAGCTCTTCGACGGCATCCCGCTGGATCGGATGTCGGTGTCGATGACGATGAACGGCGCGGTGCTGCCGGTGCTCGCGCTCTACATCGTGGCGGCGGAGGAGCAGGGGGTGGCGCCGGAGCAGCTCGCGGGGACCATCCAGAACGACATCCTCAAGGAGTTCATGGTCCGCAACACCTACATCTACCCGCCCGCCCCATCGATGCGCATAATTTCGGATATTTTCGCTTACGCGAGCGAGAAGATGCCGAAGTTCAACTCCATCAGCATCTCCGGCTACCACATCCAGGAGGCCGGGGCCACCTGCGACCTCGAACTCGCCTACACCCTCGCCGACGGCGTCGAGTACCTGCGCGCGGGCGTGGACGCCGGGCTCGACATCGACGTCTTCGCCCCCCGGTTGTCGTTCTTCTGGTGCATCGGCATGAACTTCTTCATGGAGGTCGCCAAACTGCGGGCCGCCCGGCTGCTCTGGTCGCGCCTGGTGTCCGGATTCGCGGCGAAGAACCCGAAGTCCCTGTCGCTGCGGACCCACTCGCAGACCTCCGGCTGGTCCCTCACCGCGCAGGACGTCTACAACAACGTGGTCCGCACCTGCGTCGAGGCCATGGCCGCCACCCAGGGCCACACGCAGTCGCTGCACACCAACGCCCTCGACGAGGCCCTGGCCCTGCCCACCGACTTCTCCGCCCGCATCGCCCGCAACACCCAGTTGCTCCTGCAGCAGGAGTCGGGCACCACCCGGGTGATCGACCCGTGGGGCGGCTCCTACTACGTCGAGCGTCTCACCCACGACCTCGCCGTACAGGCGTGGGGGCACCTGCGGGAGGTCGAGGCGGCGGGCGGCATGGCCAAGGCCATCGACGCCGGGCTGCCCAAGCTCCGCATCGAGGAGGCCGCCGCGCGCACCCAGGCGCGCATCGACTCGGGCAGGCAGCCGGTGATCGGCGTCAACCTCTTCCGTCCCGCCGCGGACGAGCCGATCGAGGTGCTCAAGGTGGACAACAGCGCGGTCCGCGCCCAGCAGCTCGACAAGCTGCGGCGGCTGCGGGCCGAGCGCGACGACCAGGCCGTACAGCAGGCTCTGGAGGCCCTCACGAAGGCCGCGGACGCCGCCCGGAACGGCACCCGCGCCCCCGGCCTCGGTGAGAACCTGCTCAAGCTCGCCGTCGACGCCGCCCGCGCCAAGGCCACCGTGGGCGAGATCTCCGACGCGCTGGAAAGGGTGTACGGGCGCCACGCCGGGCAGGTGCGTACGATCTCCGGCGTGTACCGAGACGAAGCGGGGCCCGTGGCGGCGATCGAGCGTGTACGCGAGGCGTGCGCGGCCTTCCACAAGGCAGAGGGGCGCCGCCCGCGCATCCTGGTGGCCAAGATCGGCCAGGACGGCCACGACCGGGGCCAGAAGGTGATCGCCACGGCCTTCGCCGATCTGGGCTTCGACGTGGACGTCGGCCCGCTGTTCCAGACGCCGGAGGAGGTGGCCAGGCAGGCGGTCGAGGCGGACGTGCACATCGTGGGCGTCTCCTCCCTCGCGGCCGGGCACCTGACCCTGGTCCCGGCGCTGCGGCGGGCACTGGAGGAACTGGACGCGCCGGAGATCATGATCGTGGTCGGCGGGGTGATCCCGCCGGGCGACTTCGCGGCCCTGCGCGAGGCGGGCGCCTCGGCCATCTTCCCGCCGGGCACGGTGATCGCCGACGCCGCCCTCGGCCTGCTCGCGGAACTCGAACACCGCCTGGGCCACTGAAGTCCGCCGGTGACGGACTACTGGGTGCCGAGGGGGCAGATCTCCACCACCGCCGACTTGCGGGCGACGGCGGGTGAGTCGACCCGCAGCGTCACCGTGTGCCGTCCAGGAGTGGTCAGCGCGGGCGGGGCCGGCAGCCTGCGGGTGAGCGACTGGCCCAGATAGGCCGTCCGCCGGGCGACGACCTGGCCGTCGACGATCCACGAGTAGCTGAGCCGCATCGGCCGCCTGGTGCCCTCCACCATGCCGCTGACCAGCGTGTCGCCCACCTGGCAGTCACGGCTGACGGCCGTCCGGGTGCCCCGCGCCCTGACATACAGGATCTTGACCCCGTCGGGGCGAGGGCTCCGCGTCGCGGACGGGCGGCCGGAGGGCGCCGGGGTCGCCGGCGCGGTGGCGAGCGCCCGGTTGGGCTCGGCCTCCGAGGGCGTCAGCCACACGATCAGCCCGGCCAGCGACAGTACGGCCACGCCGGACACCCCCGCCACCAGCGCCGTGCGCAGCCCGCGGCGCCCCCGCCGCGCCCGGTCGCGCTGCGGGAGGGCCGGCTGCTCGCCGCCCAGCAGGTGCAGCATCACCTGCCGCATCGCCGGCCGGTGGCCGGGCTCCTTGGCCAGGCAGCTCTGCACGATCGCGCGCAGCGGCTGGGGCATGTCGCCGAGCTGCGGCTCCTCGTGCATGATCCGGTGGATGACCGTGGGCAGCGAGCCGTCGCCGAACGGCGGCGCGCCCGTCGTGGCGAACACGATCACGCCCGCCCAGGCGAACACGTCCGCCGCCGCCCCGGCCTCCTGGCCGGCGAGCTGTTCCGGCGCCATGTACGCGGGCGTGCCGTGGAAGCCGCCCGCCGCCGTGACCGCCTGCTGGGCGCCCACGAGCCCGAAGTCCACCACACGCGGCCCGCCGGGGCCGAGCAGCACGTTCGCGGGTTTGAGGTCGCGGTGCACGACCCCGGCCTGGTGGATGGCGGCCAGCGCCGTCGCGGTCGCCGTCGCCAGGCGCTGCAGCTCGGCGCCGCCCTGTCTGCCGACGCGCTGCAACGCGGGCCCGTCGACGTACTCGCTCACCACGTACGGTCTCCCGCCGAACGAGGCGTCGAGCACCTGGGCGACACCGAGCGGTTCGACGCGGCGGGCGGCGGTGAGCTCCCGGACCAGGCGGTCGTCCCCCGACAGCTCCTCGCGGAGCACCTTGACCACGACCGGCACGCCGTTGCGCGCCTGGGCGAGGTAGACCGGCCCTTGGCTGCCCGCGCCGAGGCGCCCGACCAGTCGGTAGGGTCCGACCGCCGCCGGGTCGCCCTCGCGCAGCGGATCGACGTGCGGCATGAGGGGAGTGACTCCTGTGACGGCTGGGACGGATCTCCAAGACCATAGCGGCAAAGAGTGACGTTTGTCGGATCTTCTGCTGACCTGCCGTAAAGGCCCACGTCGCCCGCTTTTGCTTTCAGCAAACGTTCAACACACAACCACGCGTGGACAGCCATACTTGCAACAGGAATCGGGCACACGAGGGGCAGGCGGATCACCTATGCCGGGGGGCAGGCTCACCCAGGAGGAACGCCACGAGATCGCCGGCGGGCTGGCCGGGGGTCTCACCTACACCGAGATCGCCGTCCGCCTCGGGCGTCCGGTCTCGACGGTCACCCGCGAGGTGAGCCGCAACGGCGGGCCACGCGACTACCAGGCGGAACGCGCCCACGAGGCCACCGGGGCGCGCGCCAGGCGGAGCAAGGGCGCCGCCCGCCCGTCGCCGCCCTCGGCCGCCGAGGGCCGCGACCGGGAGGCGCTGCGCGCGCTGGAGGAGCGGCTCACCGAGACGCTGGTCGAGACCGGCCTGCCGCGCACGACCGCGCGCGTCCTGGTCGCCCTGCACCTCGCCGACAGCGGCAGCGCGACCGCCGCCGAACTCGCCCGCAGCCTGCGCCTGAGCCCCGCCTCCATCTCCAAGGCCGTCGGCCAGCTCGAAAGCCAGGCGCTGATCCGCCGCGAGCGCGACAGCAGGCGCCGCGACCGCTACGTCATCGACGGCGACATCTGGTACCAGTCGTGGCTGGCCAGCGTGCGCAGGAACATCATGATCGCCGACATCGCCGACGGCGGGGTCGAGGTCCTCGGCCCGGAGACGCCCGCCGGCGCCCGGATGCGCGAGATGGGGCTGCTGCTGCGGCAGGTCAGCGACGACATGATCCAGGCGGCCGAGCGCTGGCGCCGCTGACCGGCGAGCCCAGGGCGGCGGCTCGGGGCGGCCGGTGGTGACCTTCGAATGACGGCCCTGGGTGGTGGGTGGGGCGGCCGGGCGGCGGCCTGTGAACGACGGGTCGGGCGGCCGAAGCGGTGATCGTCGAACGCCGGGCCCGGGCGGTGGGGCCGGTCGAGGGCGGGGACCGTACGATCGGGGGCATGCGGTCGGTGGAGGAGTACGTCGCGGGGGTGCGGGCCGGGTCGCGCGCCTGGATCGCGCGGGCGATCACCCTGGTCGAGTCCACCAGGCCCGACCACGCCGAACTGGCCCAGCGGCTGCTCGTCGAACTCGCGCCCCTCGCCGGCGACACCTGGCGGGTGGGCGTCTCGGGCGTCCCCGGAGTGGGCAAGTCCACGTTCATCGACGCGTTCGGCACCATGCTCACCGGGCGCGGTCACCGGGTGGCGGTCCTGGCCGTCGACCCGTCCTCCACGCGGACCGGCGGGAGCATCCTCGGCGACAAGACCCGGATGGCGCGACTGTCGGCGGACGAGCGCGCCTTCATCCGCCCCTCGCCGACCTCGGGCACGCTGGGCGGCGTCGCGGAGGCCACCCGCGAGGCGATCGTGGTCGTCGAGGCGGCGGGCTACGACGTCGTGCTCGTCGAGACCGTCGGCGTCGGCCAGTCCGAGACCGCCGTGGCCGACATGGTGGACACCTTCCTGCTGCTCAGCCTGGCCCGCACCGGCGACCAACTGCAGGGCATCAAGAAGGGCGTGCTGGAGCTGGCCGACCTCATCGCGGTCAACAAGGCCGACGGCGAGGACGAGCCGCAGGCCCGCAAGGCCGCCCGCGAACTGGCCGGCGCGTTGCGCATGCTCCGCTCGGAGGGCCCGCCGCCGCCCGTGCTCACCTGCAGCGGCCTGACCGGCGCCGGGCTGGAGGAGCTGTGGGTGCGCGTCGGCGCCCACCGCGCGGGCACCGACGTGCCCGCGCGCCGGCGCGAGCAACAGGTCCGCTGGACCTGGACCCTGGTACGCACCAGGCTCCTGGCCGAGTTGCGCGCCGACCCCGGTGTCGCGGCGGTCGCGGCGCGGGCCGAGCGCGAGGTGCTGGCGGGCACGCTCACCCCCGCCGCGGCGGCCGCCCGGATGCTGGCCGCCTTCCAGCGTTAGAACGGTGATCTCTGCGGAGGGGGAAGTTTCCACCGCAGGGTGAAATATCGCCACACCGCCGTTGTTGTGGGCCGGGTCGCCCCTGCTGGCATATGTCACGATGGCCCGCACATCGACGAGCGGGAGAGGCGTATGTGTGACGACTCGATGCTGCCCGAGGCGGTCGCGAAGGCGCTGCGCGAGTACGGCGGGCTGCTCGGTGAACACGGCATCACCTGGGGTGAGCCGGAGCTCGCGTACGTGAAGCTGTTCGCCCCCCGCAGGGTGCTGCCGCCCGACCGGCTGCCCGCGTTCTGGGCGGCGGCCTTCACCCATCTGCTCAAACGCCACCCGGGCGAGCCGGTCGAGCGCGTCGCCACCCGGATCGCCGAACTCGACTTCGACGAACTGCTGCGCGACGCCCTCGATGGCCACGTGCCCGCCCACGCCGCCGCCCTGCGACTCACCGAGACCGGCCACCGGCTGGAGGGCCTGCCCCGCGTCCTGCTCGATCGCCCGGGGGAGCCGATCCCGCTGTTGATCGACTCGCGGCGGGAACGTTCCTGCGTCGTCGAGGTGGCCGGACGGCGGCGCGAACTCGCGCCGCGCGGCGCCTGGCTGGTGGACGTCGAACCCGGCGCACCCGGCGCACCCGGCACCCCGAGTGACCTGAGCGACACAGTGCTGCTCGACGGTGTGCCGGTCAGCTTGGCGCCGCTGGTCAGGCGGATGCCGTCGGCCCGGCTGCGGGTGCGGGCGCCGTTCCCGTGCCGCTGGTCGATCACCGGTGCGGGCGGGCAGGGCTGGTTCCCCGAAGGGGCGCCGAGGCGGCACGACTACCACGGCCGCCCCTACTTCCACGGCGCCGACCTCGTCCTCGACGTACCGGCCGGGCCGCTGACGGTGACGGCCACCAGGGGCATGGAGTACCACGAGGAGCGCGTCGAGCTGACCCTCGCCCCCGGCACCGAGCACGTGGCGGAGCTGAGCCCGCGCCGCCTCTACGACGCCGCCGCGAACGGCTGGTACGGCGGCGACCTGCACACCCACCTCAACTGGGCGGGAGACCTGGTGGCCAGGCCCGCCGACGCCGCGGCCGCCCAGCACGGCGAGGACCTGCACGTGCTCAACCTGCTGGCGGGCAACGTGACGGGCGAGCGCGTCTACGACAGGGAGGCGCTCGTCCACTGGGTCGGCCGCGACCTGCCCTGGTCCGACGCCACCCACGTGGCCCGCATGGGCGCCGAGTACCGCAACGACCTGCTCGGCCACTCCTACGCCTTCGGACTGACCCAGGTGCCGGAGGTCCTGCACACCGGCTTCGTGACCGACTACGACTGGCCGCCCAACGCCGAGGGCCTGCGGCGCCTGCGGGAGTACGACGCGCTCGTCGGCTACAGCCATCCCTTCTCCCGGCCGGTGCGCGACGACGACCCGGCCTCGGCCGTGATCGGCCCGGTGCCGAGGAACTGCGCCGCCCGCGAACTGGTCGCCGACGCCGCCCTCGGCCTCGTCGACAGCCTCGACGTGCTCACGCACGCCTCCATCCCGGCCACCGCCGCCGTCTACCGCAGGCTGCTCGGCGCGGGCAACCGGCTGGCGGCGACCGCCGGCACCGACACGATGATCTCCTTCACCCGGTCGGACAACCAGTCCAACCCGCCCGGCTGGGCACGCGTCTACGCCCAGGTCGAGGGGCGGCTGAGCGCGGGTTCGTTCGCGGCCGCCGTACGCGCCGGGCGCACGTTCGCCACCACCGGGCCGTGGCTGGAGCTGTCCGTCGAGGGGCACGGACCGGGCGCCGTCCTGGACGCCAGGCAGGGCGGGCGGCTGACGGTCACCGCGACCGCGATCGGCCCGGAGGTGTCGGCGGTGCGCGTGCGCACCCACGACGGGGTGCGCGCGGGCGCCGAACGGCTCGGCGGCGGCGACGAGCGGCTGACGGTCACGGCCGAGCTCGACGTGAGCGGTCCCGGCTACGTGCTGGCCGAGGTCCTGTGCGAGCCGGGCCACCCCCGCACCCTCACCGGGTACGGCTACGCGCTCACCAGCCCGATCTACATCGAGGTCGGCGGGCGGGGCGTGGCCCGCCAGGAGGACGTGCTGTGGTGCCTCGACTGGCTCGAACTCCTGGAGGACCTGATCGAGCGGCACGCCCGGCTGCGCACCTCCGAGCAGCTCGACGCCCATCTCGGCCTGCTGGAGGAGGCTAGAGAGGTGTATCGCGCCCGGTTAGTCTGATCGTCGATGGACATCAAGCACGTTCTGCGCGAACACCCTGAATGGCTGGACCACCTCGAATCCGTCGGCCCCGTCGACGTCCGCTTTCCCCACGACCTGCTCGGCGAGCTGCTGCGGCTGGCCGTACCGCATGAGGACATCGGCGGCGTCCTCGCCGGCCTGCCCGCGCCGGGCGACCCCCACTGGTGGCTACTGGAGCGCTGCGTGGGCTCCCTGGTCGCCTCCATGGGAGACACGGAGGCGCCGCCGAGGTTCCCCGAGCTGCCCGAGCTCGGTCCCTACTTCTACGTCCACGTCTACCTGGCCGCGCTGCCGTACACGCGGGCCTACCACCGCGAGCACGGCATCCCCGAGCACGTCGCCCAGGCGACCCTGGCCGACCTGGGCCGCAACATGGCGGTCCACCGTAAACGATTCCGCGCCCCAGGGCTGCACGCGCCGTTCTGGTTCATGCTCCACGCCAGGGGCATGATCTACCAGCTGGGCAGGCTGCAGTTCGAGCGGTCCCTGATGCGCGAGGGGACCGCGTCAGGGGTCAGGGCGGCCGGGATGGACCCCGGTGACGGGAATCCGGCGCTCGACGTGCACATCCCCGACTTCTGCGGCCCGATGGACCCCGCCTCGTGCGACCGGTCCTTCGCACGGGCGGCCGAGTTCTTCCCCCGGCACTTCCCGAAGGAGAAGTACCTCGTCGCCACCTGCCACTCGTGGCTGCTCGACGAGCAACTCGCCCGTTATCTCCCGGAGGGCTCGAACATCATCGCCTTCCAGCGCCGTTTCCACCTCCTGCACCGTTTCGAGACCGGGGTGCTGGGCTTCGTGTTCGGCGCCGACGCCGAGGCCGACCCGCTGCCGCGCCGCTCCAGCCTGGAGCGCGCGATCGCCGACCACCTCGCGGAGGGCGGCAGCTGGTACGGCCGGGCGGGGTGGCTGCGCCTGTCATGACCTGCGGCGTCTCTCAGCTTTCTGGCCGCATGTGCTAAATTTCGGCCATGCGGTCAGAAAACAAGCCGAGCGGCCAGCGATCGTTCATCGAAGAGGCCAGGCGGGCGCAGATCGCCGCCTCGGCGGTGGAGGTGCTGGCGGAGGTGGGCTTCGCCAAGGCGTCGCTCGCGGCGATCGCCAAGCACGCGGGCATCAGCAAGGGCGTCATCTCCTATCACTTCGCCGGCAAGGACGAACTGATGGAGGAGGTCGTCACGCGCGTCTACACGGAGATAACCGAGTACGTCATCACCCGGATGGAGGGACTCACCACCGCGGGCGAGCAGTTGCGCGTCCAGATCCTGTCGGTCGCCGAGCACATGCACGGCCACCGCAACCGGCTGCTGGCGGTCTGGGAGATCTTCAACAACCTGCGCGACGCCGACGGCAGGCCCCGCTACGGCGCCCACACCAGCGAGGACCTCTACCTGCTGCTGGAGTCCATCTACGACCTCGGCCAGCGCACCGGCGAGTTCCGCGCCTTCGACAAGCGGGTCATGGCGGTCACCCACACGGCCGCCGTCGACGCCATGTGCGGCTACTGGGCCGCCACCCCCGGCTACGACATCGACGCGCACGCCCGCGAACTGGCCGACCTGATGGACCGGGCGGTACGGTGACCGCCCGGTGAGCGGGCCTACGCGTCGTAGAAGGAGTCGAGCACCTTGCCGTGGCGCTCCTCCACGACCTTGCGCCGGATCTTGAGGCTGGCCGTCAGCTCACCCGACTCCACCGAGAAGTCGTCGGCCAGGATCTCGAACTTCTTGACGGTCTCGTAGCTGGCCAGCTCCGCGTTGACCCGGCCGATCGCCTGCTCCACCTCGGCGCGCATCCTCGGGTGCGCGCGCAGCGCCTCCGCGTCGGCGGGCAGCCCGGCCGAGGCCGCCCACGGCGTGACGACGTCCATGTCGAGCGTCACCAGCGCCGTGCAGTAGTTGCGCCGGTCGCCGTGCACGAACACGTGCGACAGGTACGGGCAGGCCGCCTTGATCCGCCCCTCCAGGTAGGTCGGCGCGACGTACTTGCCGCCCGAGGTCTTGATCAGTTCCTTCTTGCGGTCGGTGATCCGCAGCCGCCCGGCGGCGTCGACCTCGCCGATGTCGCCGGTGCGCATCCAGCCGTCCTCCAGGACGGCCGCCGTGTCCTCCGGCAGGTTGTGGTAGCCGCGCATCACGCAGGGGCCGCCGACGAGGACCTCGCCGTCCTCGGCGATGCGGACCTCGACGCCGGGCAGCGGCGGGCCCACCGTGCCGAAGGCCACCGACTCCGGCCGGTTGAGGAAGCTGCCCGCCGACGTCTCGGTCAGGCCGTACCCCTCCAGGATCGTCAGCCCCGCCGCGTCGAAGAACTCCGCCATCTCCATCGACAGCGGGGCCGCGCCGGAGATGAAGAAGCGGATGCGACCGCCGAAGCGCTCGCGCAACTTGGCGAACACCAGCCGGTCGGCCACCGCGTACTCGACGCGGGTGGTCAGCGGGACCGCCGCGCCGCGCTGCCTGGCCCGCACCACCCGGTTGCCGGTCGACTTGGCCCACTCGAAGATGCGCAGCTTCAGGCCGCCCTCGCGCCGCACGGTCGCCGACACCGTGTTGTGGATCTTCTCGAAGATGCGGGGCGCCGCCGCCATGAACGTGGGCTTGAGGACGCCCAGGTTCTCCGCGATCCGGTCGAGGCGGCCGTCGATCGCGGTGGGCACCCCGGCATCGACCATGACGACCTGCAGCAGCTTGCCGAAGCTGTGCGACAGCGGCAGCCACAGGAAGTGCAGGTCGGCCGGGCCGATAATGTCGAGCTTGCGGACCGCGCGCGCGATGAACAGCCAGTTGTCGTGGGTCAGCTCCACGCCCTTCGGGCGGCCGGTCGTGCCCGAGGTGTAGATGAGGGTGGCGAGATCCTCGGCGCCGATGGCGTCGATCATCGCGTCGTAGGCGCCGTCGGCCGCGCCGGGGTCGGAGACGGCCTCCCAGGGCACCACCCAGCCGTCGTCGCCGTCCTCCTCGGCGGGGCCGTCGATGACGATCACGTGTTTGACGTCGGGCAGCTCGGCACGGACCGAGCGCAGCTTGGCGACCTGCTCGGCGTTCTCGGCGACGACCAGGGTGCTGCCCGAGTCGTTGATCACGAACGCGGACTCGGCGGCCGTGTTGGCCGGGTAGATCGTGGTGGTGGCCGCCCCGGTGGCCAGCACGGCGAAGTCGGCGAGGATCCATTCGAGCCGCGTGGAGCACAGGATCGCGACCCGGGTGTCCGGCGCGGCCCCGAGCCTGGCCAGGCCGAGAGCCAGTTCGCGCACCCGCTCGCCGGTTTGTCGCCAGGTGAGAGAGGTCCAGCCGGTCTCGGACGGCACACGGTACGCCTCCGAGTCCGGGGTCTGCTCGACCCGATCGCGCAGCAGGGCGGGGATGCTGGTCATGCCTGGCCTCCTGAGGGGTTTTGGTGCTGACAATAGGGCGAAGTCCGGCCGTCAGTCGATGGCGGCGTCGAGGTCGTCCCCGGTGCGGATCTCCCAAGCACCGCACGAACATCGGACATAGGACACCATTCCCTCGGAAGTGGCATGAGCGGAGACGGTGACGGTCTCATGAAGATCGGGCATGTCCCCAACCTGATGTAATGGTCTTGTGCACTTCAACACTTACGGAGGCAACGGGGCCGCGCTCTCGGCCGACCTGGTCAACACCGGCGACTTCGGGCCCGCCGCGCTGTCGCCGATGCTCGAACGACACGGCATGCTCAGGACCGCGCTGACCCCCGCACAGGCGGCGGAGGTCGAACGGTGGGCGGACCGGCTCGCACCGGTCTTCGGCGAACGCGACCAGGACACCCAGCTCGCGCTGGTCAACGCGCTACTGGAGATCACCGCGACCCGGCCCTACCTCAGCGCCCACGACGGACGGCGGCCGCATCTGCACTTCTTCGACCTCGACGCCGACATCGTGGCCAGGACGAAGGACACCACGGCGGGCGGGCTGGCCATGGCGATCGCCTTCTCCGACGGGCGACGGCTGGGCCGCTGCGACCGCCCCGGCTGTCCGGCCGTCTACGTGGACACCTCGCGCAACGGCCGCCGCCGCTTCTGCTCGATCGCCTGCGCGAACCGCGTCAACGTGGCCGCCCACCGGGCCCGCGGCGGATGAGAAAGGCTTCCCGCAAGGGCGGCCGTGCTCCACGGTGCCGACGATCGCGATTGACGAAGCGGATCAACCGGGCGATAGTGTGGCAGGTGGCTGTCCCCCGGATGATGACGTGTGCCCTCGCGCTCGTGACGCTGACCGCCTGCACGTCCGGGCCGACCGGTGGGGAACCGGTGGCCAGGGGCGTGATCGGGGCCGACGGCGCCACCCCGCCCCCCGCCAGCCAGAGCCCGGCGGCGTTGACGCCCGCGGCGTACAAGGACGCGCTGGCCTCCCGGCAGAAGACCATGTCCGGCGCGCTCAAGAGCATGCTCGGCGCCCGTACGGTCACCGCTCTCGACACGCGCCTGGAACGCGCCGGAGAGTCCCTGCGCGGCGCCGCCGACGCGCTGGCGGAGCTGTCCCCGCCCCCGGAGGTCAAGTCCGAGCACGACACCTACGTGGTGAGCCTGCGCGAACTGGCCAACTCGATGGGCTCGACCTCGGGCAAGGTCGGCAGCCGCGCCGTCTGCACGCCCGGCGCCGTGCTCACCGACCTCGGCGCGGTCCTCAAGCGGGCCGACCAGGCGGGCCAGGCCCTGGAGTCCGCGGGCGGCTACCCGGCCGACTTCATCGACGCCGGCGCCGCGTCGAAGAAGTCGCGGCGCCTGAGCAACGGGCACTTCCTCCGCAAGGAGAGCCTGACCGGGCGCAGTTACCTCCAGGTCGACAACGGCTCGCCCCGCGACGCCGTGATCACCGTCGTCAGGGGCGGCAAGAAGGCGGTCACGGTCTACGTGCGGAAGAAGACCAAGTTCAAGATCCGCGGCGTCCGCGACGGCTCCTACAAGATCTTCTTCACGCACGGCGTGGACTGGGACGGCAAGCGGCGCGCCTTCTCCCGCGATTGCAGCTTCGAGCGTTTCGAGAAGAGCGTCCGCTTCCGGACCGTCTACACGGCGACGCAGATCCGCTGGCACGACTGGAAGATCACCCTGCACGCCATCTCCGGCGGCAACGCCCCCACCAAGCGGGTCGATCCGGACAGCTTCCCCAGCTGACCGGCCCTCAGCGCGCCAGCCTGGGCAGCAGGCAGGAGGCGGCGGTGATCCCGGCCGCCGCCGCGCCGAGCAGTACGACGAGGTCGAGCGCCAGGTACGACGGCATGCCGAGCAGCAGCCCGCGCAGCGCGTCCACCTGGTAGCTCAGCGGGTTGACCGCGCTGATCGCCTGCACCCACCCCGGCATCGCCGAGATCGGGTACAGCGCGTTGGAGGCGAAGAACAGCGGCATCGTGATCGCCTGCCCGATGCCCATCAGCCGGTCACGGGTCAGCACGATCCCGGCGATCGTGACCGACAGGCAGGAGAAGAACGCCGAGCCGAGCACCACGACCAGGACCACCCCGGCCAGGCGCAGCGGATCCCAGGTCAGGCTCACCCCGAGCAGCGCCGCGATGACGATCACCACCACCGCCTGGATCATCGCCTTCACCCCCGCGGCGAACGCCTTCCCGGTGACCAGCGCCGCCCGGGGCGTCGGCGTGACCAGCAGCTTGGTGAGCACGCCGGAGTCGCGTTCCCAGATGATCTGGATGCCGTAGAAGATCGCGATGAACATCGTGGACTGGGCGATGATGCCGGGCGCGAGGTAGTCGAGGTAGGGGATGCCGCCCGTCGGGATCACCCGCAGGCGCGAGAACGTCTCCCCGAAGATCAGCAGCCACAGGGCGGGCTGGATCGCCCGGGTGCAGAGCTCGGTGCGGTCGTGGCGCAACTTCTGCAACTCGACCACGCACATCGCGACGACAGTTCCCCGGGCGTGCCGAGCGCCCTGACGCGGCCCCGGTGCACGAGCGCGACCCGCTCGCAGTACCGGTCGGCCTCGTCCATGTGGTGGGTGGTGACCAGGACGGTCATCCCGGTGGCGGCGCGCACACGCAGGATGTGCTCCCAGACGTCGGTGCGCGCGATGGGGTCCAGACCGATGGTGGGCTCGTCGAGGATGAGCAGCCTGGGGGCGCTCACCAGCGCCTGGGCGAGTTCGAGACGGCGGATCATGCCGCCGGAGTACGTGGCGGCCATCCGGTCGCCCACGCCGTCCAGGCCGACGGCCAGCAGCGCCTGAGCGACCCTGGCGGCGCGCTCGCGGCGCGGGATGTCGTAGACGCGGGCGAACAGCGAGACGTTCTCGCGCCCGGTCAGGCTCTGGTCGGCGGACAACTGCTGGGGTACATAGCCGAGCAGGCGGCGCAGCGCCATCCTGTCGGTCGCCGCGTCGTGCCCGATGACCCGCACCATGCCGGCGGGTACGGGCAGCAGCGTGGTCACGCATAGGATCGTCGTGGTCTTGCCCGCGCCGTTCGGCCCGAGCAGGCCGAACACCTCACCGGAGGCGACCGACAGGTCGAGCCCGTCGACGGCCATGGTCCGGCCGAAGGAGTAGCGCAGTCCGGTGCAGGCGACGGCGGGATCGCTCATGTCGTCCTCACCTCCTCGTGCAGGCGCCGCGCGAGCGTGCGCAACGCCGGGAGCGCGGCGGCCAGTGCCTGCCTGTCGGCTTCGCCCAGGCGGTCGAGGTGCTCGCGCAGCAGCGCCGCCCGCCGCGACTGCCAGGCGCGCAGGCGCTCCTCGGCCTGCGGCGTCAGCGTGAGGCGGGCCGAGCGGCGGTCGTCGCGGCAGGTCTCCCGGCGCAGCAGGCCGGCGGCGGTGAGCTGGTTGACCAGCGTGGAGACCGAGTTGCCCGCCAGATAGAGCTCCCTGGCGGCGGCGGAGACGCCGATGCCGGGGTTGGCGGAGACCAGCCGCAGCAGGTCGAGTTGGGCGCCGTGTAGCGGCGGCCCGGACAGTTCGGCCCTGAGCCTGCGCCGCAGGAGGCGGTGGAGGCCGGTCAGGACGCCGGAGAGGGCGTCACTCAGGTCCGAGGTGCCCATATCACGATTTTAGCTCTGTTAACGAGGCATTGGGAAATGCCCTGGCCGTTCGTTCGAGGGACCCCCGGGTGGAACGGCGAAGGGCCGCCTCCACACGGCTCGGGGAGGCGGCCCTTCGGCGCTGCTCAGGACGAGAACAGCATGCCCATGAAGCTGTCCTTGCGGCGGCGGTGGCCGTGGTGGTAGCCGCCGTGCTGCTGCGCACCCCACGCGGGGGCAGGCGCGCCCGGAGCCGGGGGCGGCGGGGCGCCGTGGTACTGAGACTCCATCCGGGTCAGAGTCTCGAGCTCGCCGTAGTCGAGGAAGATCCCCCGGCAGTTGTCACACTGCTCGATGTGGACCCCGTTGCGCTCGTATGTCCGCATGCTCCCGCGGCACTTCGGGCACTGCATCCGCTCGATCTCCTTGCCCTCAGGGAAAACCTTCTGCGTGCGCCACTATTGCAGGCTTTTCCGCAGCCCCACAATTCTGCCGCACGCCTCGATCAACGATTGCTCGGCCTCGTCGAGTTCCCGTCCGTCGCGGGCGGCGTTGAAGACCGCCACAGCGGCGAGTTGCACGGTCAGCGCGCGCGCCGGGAGGTCGAGGCGCGCCCACGGGTCGCCCGCCCCCAGCGCCGGACCGCCGGAGGCGAGGTAGGCGCCCAGGAACCGCTCCCAGATCCTCGGCTCCAGCAGCCCCGCCGCATACCAGGCGGCCGGGCGGGCGAGGTCCCAGGCGGGGTCGCCGACGCCGAGGTCGTCGACGTCGATGAGCAGCCAGCGCTCGCGGCGCACAAGCTGCCCCAGATGCCAGTCGCCGTGCGTGAGCAGCGCTGGCGCGGGCTCCTTCACCTCGATCCCGGAGTGCGCGCGGCGCACCAGCCGCTGGAGCGGGCCGTCGCCGGGCATCCGCCGTACGGCGCGGGCCGCCTGCCCCGGCCCGCCCGCCTCGGGCAGGCGCGGCACGTCCGTCAGGGGGACGGCGTGCAGCCGCGCCAGCAGGCGCGCGCCCTCCTCCCACGGCGCCGAGCCCGGGTCGGCGTGCGCGTCCTCGGCCGACACGGGAGTGCCCGCCGGCCACACGGTCAACGCCCGTCCCGCCACCCGCAGCACCTTCCGCTCCAGCGGCGGGAGCATGATCCCGGTCAGCGCCGCCGCGCCCGCCGCCCGCACCCGCAGCGCGAGCCGGTCGGGGTCGTCGCGCTCGGAATGCGCCTTGACCACCACCTCGCCCCTGCGTACCACCACCACGTCGGTGCGGCTGGGATGGACGGCCGGGGCGCCTCTGCCGCCATAGGTTCCGGCGATCTCGGTCAGTTCCTCCTCAAGACCCACGCGACCAGCCTAGGACCAACCGGACACCCGATCTCCCGTGGAACGGGCGGGTGGCGGGCGCGGGGCTGATCCGGGCGGGCCGGGGGTATCTGGAAAGGCGAGTACCGAGTACGTGAGAGCGGGAGTGGGAATGAAGGTCGGTTTCGCAGTGCCGGTGTCGGGTCCGTGGGCCACGCCCGCCAACATCCGCCGGATCGCCACCCGTGCGGAGGAACTGGGCTACGCGAGCCTGTGGACGTTCCAGCGGGTCCTCTACCCGGAGGGGCATCCGATGGGCCCGGTGTACCGCAGCGTGCACGACCCGGTCGTGACGCTCGCCCACCTGTCGGCGCTGACGCGGCGGGTGGAACTCGGGGTCGCGGTGGTCAACGCCTTCGTGCAGCCGGTCGTGCTGGCCAAGCAACTGGCGACGCTGCAGACGCTGAGCGACGGGCGGCTGGTGGCGGGGATCGGGCTCGGCTGGCTGCCCGAGGAGTTCGAGGCGGCGGGGGCGGGCTTCGCCGCGCGCGGGCGCAGGGGCGAGGAGTTCGTGGAGGTCCTGCGCAGGTGCTGGAACGACGAGGTGGTCGAGTACGACGGCGAGTTCTTCCAGATCCCGCCCGCCTACATGGACCCCAAACCGGTGCCCCCGCCGTCGGTCCTCCTGGGAGGCGCGGCCGAACGGGCGCTGGAGCGGGCCGGACGGCTGGCCGACGGATGGGTGAGCGCCAGCCGCGAGGACCTGGGCCGGATCGGGGAGAAGGTCTCCATGGTGAAGTCGGCGGCCGACAAGGCCGGGCGCGACCCCCAAGCGCTGCGGATCGTCTGCCGGGGGGTCACGAAGGTCCGTGCCGGTGAGCGCGGGCCGCTCACCGGCACCTACGAGCAGATCCGCGCGGACGTCGCCGAACTCGCGGAGAAGGGTGTCACCGACGTCTTCCATGACCTCAACTTCGACCCCGAGATCGTCACCGCCCCGCCGGAGGAGGCCATGCGCAGGGCCGAGGAAGCCCTGGAAGCCCTGGCCTGAGGGCCCCGCTCCCGGGCCCTCCGCTGCGGTGCCGAGGGCCCGCACTGCGGGGTCGTACTCCGAGGTCGTGCTGAGGGCCTGTGTCGCGGCCCGTGCGGCGGGCCCGTGCTGAAGGTTCGTGGCAGGGCCGTGGACAGGGCACTCGGTCTACGCCGCCAGCCTGGCCGCCTCCTCGGCCACGGCGGTGCGCAGGGCGCGGATGCCCTCCCGCCCGCGTACGGGGTGCACGGCGTTGGTCAGCAGCACCGCCGTGAGCCGCCGCTCCGGGTCCACCACGAGCGAGGTGCCCGTGAACCCCGAGTGGCCGAACGCGTCGCGGAGCGGTCCCACGATCGCCGGGTCGCCGATCCGCACGCCGAGCCCGTGGCGGAAGGCCGCGTGCTCGACGCCCTGGTCGCGCAGCATCTCGGCGACCGTCTCCGGCTTCAGCAGCCCCTGGCCGCCCAGCCGCAGGGCCTCGCCGAAACGCAGCAGATCGTCGGCGGTCGAGAACAGCCCGGCGTGCCCGGCGACGCCGCCGAGCCCGTAGGCGGTCTCGTCGTGGACCCGGCCGCGCACGCAGCCGGGTCCCGGCCGCTCGGGCTTCCACTCGGTGGCCGCCACCCGGGGCAGCAGCGAGGGGCCGGGCAGGTAGCCGGTGGCGGCCAGGCCGAGGACGTCGGTGACGCGCTCGCGCACGAGCGTGTCGAGCGGCGCGCCGCCCGCGAGTTCGGCGATCCGGCCCACCGTGATCATGCCGACGTCCGAGTAGAGGTACGGCCCGCCGACGGGCGCGGTGACCGGGGTGTCCACGACGGCGGCCATCCGCTCGCGCGGCCCGGCGCCGGGCAGTTCGAGGTCGACGCGGCGGGTGGGCGGCAACCCGGCGGTGTGGGTGAGCAGGCGCCGCAGGGTGATGCGCGGGTCACGGCCGGGCAGCCAGGCGGCGACGGGCTCGTCGAGCCCGAGGCGGCCCTGTTCGACCAGGGAGAGCACGGCGACGGTGGTGAACAGCTTGCTGACCGAGGCCAGGTCGAAGACCGACGCGCGATCGGCCGGCGGCCGCTCGGCCGCGAGGGTGAAGTCGAGGTCGGCGTACCGGACGAGTTCGCCGGCCGCG
>NZ_BAAAHQ010000031.1:60596-79333 GCF_039525605.1 Nonomuraea longicatena
AGTTCGCCGGCCTCGGCGGCGGCCACGACCTCGCCGGCGACGGCGATGAGCGCGACGGCGGCGGAGGCCGTGCCGGGGACGCCGCCGGCGAGGACGTGCCCCAGCCGGTCAGGCACCGCTGACCTGCTCCAGGGCGTCGCCGAGCCGCTCGCCGTGCGCTTCGAGGCGGGCGCGGGCGGCCGGGGCGTCCAGGCCGTGCCTGAGCATGACGACGGCCACCTTCGCCTGCCCGTCGGAAGCCTCCAGTGCCGCGCGGGCGGCGTCGGGAGCGGTCCCGGTGATGTCGGCGACCATGCGGACCGCACGTCCGGCCAGCTTGGAGTTCATGGCCGACATCTCGATCATCTTGTTCCCGTACGTCCGGCCCAGCCGGATCATCGAGATCGTCGAGATCATGTTCAGGACGAGCTTCTGGGCGGTGCCCGCCTTGAGCCGGGTCGAGCCGGTCACCACCTCGGGGCCGACGACGACCTCGATGCCGTGCTCGGCCGCCGCCGACAGCGGGGCGCCGGCGTTGCACGACACGCCGACGGTGAGCGCGCCGCGCCCGGCGGACTCGCCGAGGGCGCCGAGGACGAAGGGGGCGCGGCCGCTGGCCGAGATGCCGACGACCGAGTCGAGGTCGCCGACGCCGAGGCCGGCGATGGCGGCGGCCCCTGCGGCGGAGTCGTCCTCGGCACCCTCGACGGAGCGGGTCAGCGCGTCGGGCCCGCCCGCGATGACGCCCTGGACGAGCGAGGGGTCGGTACCGAACGTGGGCGGGCACTCGGAGGCGTCGAGGACGGCCAGACGGCCCGAGGTGCCCGCTCCGACGTACAGGAGCCGCCCGCCCTGGGCCATTCTGGCGGCGATCGCGTCGATGGCGTCCGAGATGCCCGGCAGGACCGCGGCCACCGCCAGGGGGACTGCGGCGTCGGCCTGGTTCATCAACTCGGCGATCTCCCGCGTCGGCAGCCGGTCGATCTGGCTGTAGCGCGGGTCGCTCTGTTCGGTGGACAGCTCACTCATGACGCTAATTTTCACCATCTACTTCCATCTTGTAAATAACTTTCAGACAATGGGCTGCATGCAACACGTACGCACCGGAGCCGAACGGCTGGCCGCCGACCCCTCGCTCGTGCCCGGCTCCCGGATCGGGCTGATCACCAACCCGACCGGCGTCCTGCCCGACCTCACCCCCACCCTCGACGCTCTGCTGGCGGCGAAGGTGCCGGTGACCGCGCTGTTCGGGCCCGAGCACGGCCTGCGCGGCACCGCCCAGGCGGGCCACGGCGAGCGCACCGCGACCGACCCGCGAACCGGCCTGCCCGTCTACGACACCCACCAGGTCGACGGCGCGGAACTGGACGCGATCGTCGCCGCCTCCGGGGTCGACACGCTGGTCTTCGACATCGCCGACGTCGGCGCCCGCTTCTACACCTACGTCTGGACGATGTACGACCTGCTGCGCTCGGCCGCCCGGCTGGGCCTGGACTTCGTCGTCCTCGACCGGCCCAACCCCCTCGGCGGCGAGATCACCGAGGGCCCGGACCTCGACCCCGCTTTCGCCAGCTTCGTCGGCCGCCACCCGATCCCGCTCAGGCACGGCCGCACGGCGGGTGAACTGGCCCTGCTGTTCGACCCCGGCGTGCGGGTCGTCGCGATGGAGGGCTGGCGGCGCGACATGGACCACGCCGCCACCGGGCTGCCCTGGGTGATGCCGTCGGTCAACATGCCGACCCCCGACACCGCCCTCGTCTACCCGGGCACCGGGCTGTTCGAGGGCACGAACCTGTCCGAGGGGCGCGGCACCACGCGGCCGTTCGAGCTGGTCGGGGCACCGTACGCGGACGAGCGCTTCGCCCGCGAGCTCAACGCCCTCGACCTGCCCGGGGTGCGCTTTCGCGAGGTGTGGTTCACCCCGACCTTCCACAAGCACGCGGGCACCACCGTCGGCGGGGTGCAACTCCACGTGCACGACCGCCGCGCCTTCCGGCCGGTGCTCACCGGCCTGTCCATGCTGCACCTGGCGCGCGTGCTCTACCCGGCCGACTTCACCTGGTGGGGCCCCGAGTCGTTCATGGACCACCTGTGGGGATCCGACACGCTGACCCGCCGCCTGGACGCAGGCGGCGATCCGCGCGGGCTGTGCCCGGAACCGGGCGTCCCCAGTGGTCACCTGCTCTACACCAGCTCGCGGCGATAGAGCCAGAAGACACGTTCCACTCGCGCGCCCACGGCGCGCGAGTAGAACCGCAGCGGGCCGACCCAGCCGATCTGGGACTCCCGCTGCCCCGCGTCGCGCTGCTCGGCCAGGCAGCGGCGCAGCAGCACCCGGCCCAGGCCGAGTCCCTGCGCCTGCGGAGCGGTGCCCATCGGGCCGAACCAGGCCGGGCGCGCCCCCCACGCGGCGAAGGCCAGGATCCGCCCGTCGCGCTCGGCGTGGTGCAGGCCGGTGGCGTTCTCCGCCTCCCAGGCCCAGGCCTCGTTCCAGTGCTCGCGCACGAAGGCGGCCACCCGCTCGCGCTCGCCGCTGCCGACCGTGACGCCCTGGGCCGCCAGCTCGCCCAGGTCGTCGTGGAGGTCGAGCGACAGGTCCGCCGTCATGTTCCACGCGATCCGGTACCTGTCGTACCCGAGCCGCTCGGCCAGCGCCGCCGCGGGCGTGTAGCGCACGTCGATGCCCGGCCACGCGTAGCACGGCGGGTTGCCCGCCATACGGGCCTGCGTCGCGCCCTGCGCGCGCAGCCACTCCTCGGCCGCGCCCACCAGCGCGCGCCCGCGCCCCTTGCCCTGGGCGTCCGGGTGGACGGCCAGCAGGTCGATGTGACCGACGCCGGGCTCGCGCTCGGACAGGGAGGCGAACACCACTCCCTCGTCCTCGACGACCGCCGTCCAGCGTCGGCCGGGCGGCGGCTGCGACAGGCGCGAGACGAGAGCGGGCGCCTCCGCGCCGTCCCACGTCAGCGCCGAGGCCGCCACGCGGGCGGCCTCCCGCAGGTCGGCCGCCGTCGGCAGGCTCCGGCCGGTCATGTCACACCTCGCTCAGCGGGCGGGCGATCACGTCCCGGCGCTCGGGGAAGAAGCAGGCGTGCTCCTGCGGCAGGCCGTCGCTCAGCCGCAACACCGGCAGCTCGCCCTCGCACCGGTCCTGGCGGAACGGGCAGCGCCCGGCGAACAGGCACCCGCCCGTCTCCTGGCTCGCGTCGAGCGCCTCCACCGGGACGACCGGCTGCGACCCGGGCTGCTCCAGCCCGTGCAGCACGGGGATCGCCGACAGCAGCGACTGCGTGTACGGGTGCACCGGATCGGCGATGACGGTGTCCACGGCCCCCCGCTCCACGACCTGCCCCCGGTAGATGACGTACAGCTCGCCGTCGTCGCCGATGTAGCGGGCGGTGGCCACGTCGTGGGTGATGAACAGCACGCTCACCCCGAGCTGCTCGCGCAGCTGCTTGAGCAGGGCGAGGATGCCGAGCCGCAGCGACACGTCGATCATGGACACGGCCTCGTCGGCCACCAGCATCTCCGGGTCCACGGTGAGCGCGCGGGCGATGACCACCCGCTGGCGCATGCCGCCGGACAGCTGGTGCGGGTAGCGCGACAACACCGAGCCCGGGTCGAGCCCGACCAGCGCCAGCACCTCGGCCGCCCGCTCGTCCATCCAGCGGCCGTCGCGGCCGGTCTGCTTGGCGCGCAGCTTCAGCGGCGCGTGCAGCGTCTGGTGGATCGTCCGCGTCGGGTTGAGCGCGGAGTACGGGTCCTGGTGGATCATCTGGATCCGGCGGAAGTGCGGCTGACGCGCCTTCTCCGGCAGCGACGTCAGATCGGTGTCGCCGATCGTGATCTGCCCCTGGTCGAAGGTCTCCAGCCCGGCGATGATGCGGCCGAGCGTGGTCTTGCCGCAGCCGGACTCGCCGATGAAGGAGGCGGCGCCACCCTTCGGGATCGCGAAGTCGACCCCGCGCAGGGCCTGCACCGTCCGGCCGGCCAGCACGCTGCCGCGCTGCTTGAAGGTCTTGGTGATGCCCTTGCCGGTGATCACGCGTGCTCCTTAACCGTCACCGCGTGGCAGGCGACGATCCTCGATCCGTGGGCCAGCGCCGCGGGGTCCTCGCTGTCGCACACGTCCATGCGCAGCTCGCACCGCTCGCGGAACACGCACCCCTGCTTCGGTACGGTCGCCAGCGTCGGCGGCCGCCCGGGCAGCGCCCGCGCCTCGTCGATGTCGCCGACCAGGCGGGGGATGGCCCTGATCAGGCCCTGCGTGTAAGGGTGCTGCGGGTTGCCGAGCACCTCGCGGGTGGGGCCCTGCTCGACCAGGCGGCCGCCGTACATGACGGCCAGCCGGTCGGCGACCTCGGCCACGACGCCGATGTCGTGGGTGATGACCATCGTGGTCAGCCCGCGCTCGGCGTGCACCTCGCGCACGATCTTCAGGATGTTCGACTGGGTGATCATGTCGAGCGCGGTGGTGGGCTCGTCGAGCACGACCACGTGCGCGTTGAGGACCAGCGCCAGCATGATGCCGACGCGCTGGCGCATGCCGCCGGACAGCTCGTGCTGGTGGGAGTCCAGCACCCGCGCCCCGTCCAGGCCCATCCGGGCCAGCAACTCCTTCGCGTCCCTGACCAGGCCCCGCAGGTCCTCGATCTCGTGGGAGCGGCCCAGGTCGAGCAACTGCTTGCCGACCGTCTTGAGCGGGTTGAGGGAGTTCTGGGCGGCCTGGAAGACGTAGCCGATGTGCCTGCCGCGCGCCTTGCGCAGCTTCTCGCCGGTGAAGTCCGCGACGTTGCCGAGCCCGTCGATCTCGACGCTGCCCGCGCTAATCCGGCCGGGCGGCTGCACCGCGTTCAGCAGCGACAGCGCCAGCGTCGACTTGCCCGAGCCGGACTCGCCGACGATGCCGGTGATCGTGCCGGGGCGGAGTTCGAGGCTCACGCCCCGGACGGCGGGCAGTTCGCCCGCCGTCGTCTTGTAGACGACGGTCAGCCCGTCGATGCGCACGCCCGGTGCCTGCTTCACCACTGTTACTCCTCGCGCAGCCGGGGGTTGAAGATCTCGTCCATGGCGTCCACCACCAGGACGATGCCGAGCGTCAGCAGCAGGATCGCCAGCAGCGGCGCCAGCAGGTAGCCGAGCGCGTACGGCTGGATCATCGCGCCCGCCTGGAAGACCGCCAGGTTGAGCATCACGCCCCAGTTGTCCGACTCGTACGGCAGCACGCCGAGGAAGAACAGGCCGACCTGGGCGTAGACGGCACCGGTGACCGTGATGAGCATGTTCATCGCGATGTACGGCGCCATGCTCGGCAGCAACTCCTTGCCGATGATGTGCGTCGTCGGCAGGCCGAGGCCGCGCGCGGCCTCGATGAAGCCGCGCTCGCGCAGCGACAACGTCTGCGCCCGCACCGCGCGGGCCACCCCGCCCCAGCCGAGCAGGCCGAGCACCAGGCCCATCTGGATCGGGTCGCTGAACTTCCACACCGTGGCCAGCACCAGCAGCAGCGGCAGGCCCGGGATCGTCAGCTTCATGTCGGTGACCCGCATGAGCACGGTGTCCCAGCGGCCCCGCTTGAAGCCGGAGAACAGGCCGAGCGCGGTGCCGAGCACCACCGTGATGACGGCGGTCACGGCGGCGCTGAGCAGCACGTACCGGGAGCCGGTGATGACCAGCGCGAGCACGTCGCGGCCCTGCGGGTCGGTGCCGAACCAGTGCCCCCAGCTCGGCGGCTGGGTGATGGCGTTGGGGTCGCCGGGCAGGTGATCGGGGTAGAACATCGGCCCGAACACGCCCATGAAGGCGAACCCGGCGATGATGACCACCCCGGCCATGCGGCTGGGCTTGCGCTTCAGGACCCGCCACACGCCGCGCCAGAAGTTGCGGCGCATGGTCGCGCTGGTGTTCTCCAGCACCATGGCGCTCATCGGCTCTCCTCCCCGCTGCGCACCCGAGGGTCGATGACGGTGTAGAACAGGTCGGCCACGATGTTGGCCACGATGACCGCCGCGGTGATGAGCAGGAACGCCCCGCTCATCAGGCCGTAGTCGCGCAACTGGATGCTGTCGATGAGCAGCAGCCCGAGACCCGGGTAGTTGAAGATCTTCTCGATGAAGACGGCACCGCCGAGCAGCAGGCCGAGCGACAGCGCGAGGATCGTGAACAGCGGCAGGATCGCGTTGCGGGCGATGTAGCGGAAGACGATCGAGCGCCGCATCCCGCGCAGTTCGGCCGCGAGGATGAAGTCGTCGCCGAGCACGGTGACGACGCTCGACTTCATCGCGAGGACCCATCCGCCGTAGGCCGACAGCGCGTAGGTCAGCACCGGCAGCACCGCGTGCTCGGCCAGCGAGCCGATGTAGCCGGCGTTGAACCCGGGCTCGAAGAGGATGTCGACCGGGCTGTCCGGCGGCAGGATCGGGATCAGCGTCGCGAAGATCACGACCAGCAGCATCGCCAGGATGTACTGCGGGATGCCGTGCAGCAGCGAGCCGGAGATCGCCAGGGCGTCGCCGAGCTTGCCGGTCCGCTTGATCGCGGCGTACACGCCGAGGATCACGCCGACGAGGAAGCTCACCAGCGTGCCGATCAGGACGGGTAGAACGGTCCACTTGGTCGCGTCTGCCAGGACGCTGACGACCGACTGCCCTGGCCTGGTCAGCGAGGTGCCGAGGTCGAAGGTGACCAGTCCGCCCATGTAGTCGAGGTACTGCTGCCACATCGACCCGGAGGGCATGAAGCCGTACATCACCTTGGTCGCCTGGAGGGCGGCCTCCGGCGACATGCCCTGCTCCAGCAGTTTCTCGTATCGCGCGGCGACGGGGTCGCCGGGGATCGCGTTCACGATGAAGAAGCTGATCGTGGCGACCACGAGGATCATGACGACCCCGCGGGCCAGGTGGCCCGCGAGTCGCCGTGCGATGACCGTCATAGGTGGTTACTGCTTCTTCTTGATCAGACCCTGCTGGATCCAGACCCCCGAGGGGAGGACACCGGTTCCGAGGCGAAGGATCTCGTCGTCGTGGGGCCAGCCGGTGAAGCGGCTGTTGTTGACGAACTGGTTGTTGACGTAGTCCCAGAGCTGGATGACCGGCAGGTCCTGGCTGGCCGCCGTGGCGAGCTGGGCCATGATCGGCTTGGCCTCCTCGGGACCGACCGAGTTCAGCTTCGCGGTCAGCTCACCCGGGTTGATCTTGGCGCCGTCGACCTCGACCTGCTCGGGGCTGCCCATCCAGTTGCCGTTCTTGCCGGCGGCCGAATGCTTGACCTTGCCGCCGACGTTGGCCCAGCCGTTGCTGGCGCCGTACAGGCGCTGGAAGATGTCGTACGGCGCGGGGCCGAGCGCGGTGAGCCAGAAGCCCACGTCGTACTTACCGGCCGCCAGCTCCTCCAGGTAGACCGGGTAGTCGGCGGTGGTCACGACCTCGGCGTCGATTCCGGCCTTGACGAGCTGGCTCTTGATGTTCTCCTGCGCCGACAGCCAGTCGGAGAACCCGGCCGGGGCGTGCATGGAGACCTTCCACGGCGAGCCGTCGGACAGCGTCCACTTGCCGTCCTTCTTGGTCAGGCCCGCCTGCTTGAACTCGGCCTCGGCCTTGGCGGCGTCGACCGCGTACTTCTCCAGCTTCGGCAGCGTGTCCGGGATCCAGGCGGCCGCGGCCTTCTGGTGGATGCCGGTGGTGGTGATCGCGGGGGTGCCGCCTTCCGGCGAGGCGACCTTGGTGACCTCGGCGCGGTCGATCAGGTAGGCGAGGCCCCTGCGCACGTGCACGTTGTCGTAGGGCTTCTTGCTCTGGTTGAAGGCCATGCTCACCGCGACGGGGGAGTAGCCCTTGATGACCTCGCTGCCGGGGGCCGACTTGATGCGGTTCATCACGTCGGTCGGGGCGGCGACGAAGCCGGAGTGGTCGAGCTTGCCCTGGGTGAGGTAGTTCCAGATCTGCTCGTTGCCGGTGTAGTTGAGGAACTTCACCTGGTCGGGGGCGACGTTGGCGGCATTGAAGAAGTGCTTGTTCTTCACCAGCAGCGCCTCGCCGGGGTTGACCCGCTCCAGCACGAACGGTCCGCCGGCGACGTCCTTGGCCGGGGCGAAGGCGATGACCTTCTGGCCGAGGGCGGTGATCTCCTCGCGGGCCTTCTCGGCCTCGGGGCCGTCGCCTCTGGCGGTCTTGATGGTGTCCCAGATGGTCGGCGGGACCGCCGCGCTCCAGATGTGCGAGGGCAGCACCGTGGTGTCGAGCACGCCGCGCGCGAACTTGGGGCTGGGGTTGCTGATGTCCTGGGTGACCTTGATCGTCTTCTCGTCGACGACGGTGACCTCGGCGGCCGCGCCGGCCGCGCCCGGTGTCACGGCGAAGGCGGTGCTGCCCTGGGTGTAGGCGAGGGCGATCGAGAGCTTGACGTCCTCGGCGGTGACCGGCTTGCCGTCCGACCACTTGGCGTTGGGCTGCAGCTTCAGCGTGATCGCGGAGTTGTCCGGTGCGAGTTCCCAGCTCGCGGCCATGGCGGGCAGCGCCTTGTTGGGGTCGGTCAGGTGGTTGACCACCCAGCCGATCTTCATCGTGGTGTACCCGGGGAAGGCGTTCCCCTTCGGGTTGTACGGGTTCGGCGGTGCCGCTGGATCGATGCCCGGCCTGTTCACGTCGAGCGTGGTGAAGAGCCCGCCGCCGCCCCCGCCCGAACTGGACTGGTTGGTCGTGCCGCCACCGCTGCACGCTGCCACGCCGGCTGCAAGGCCCAGCAACGTCACTACCGCTGCTAGTCGCTTCATGTACCGCTCCGGAGATAGATCTGGGGTTGTCCGGACTTTATGGGCAGGTGGCAGGCACGTCAATAATCTCCAGTGGTTGTGAGGCTAATGTAACTTTCCTTCATCACTGGGTCTGATGGTGCTCGTCTCCATTACCCAATCATGACTACCGCAGCCCCGCTGACCTGGTCTTTTGCCAAATCGTCCAGCGCGCGCGCGGCGTCTTCGAAGGCGTAGGGCACCGCACGCACGTCGGGCGGATGCTCGGCGGAGAGTCTCAGATAGGCCCGTCCGTCGGCCCGGGTGTTGGCCGTGACGCTGCGCAGCGTGCGCTCCTCGAACAGGTGCCGGTCGTAGTCGAGCGCCGGGATCTCGCTCAGATGGATGCCCGCCACCGCCAGCGTGCCGCCCCGGTCGAGCGCCTCCAGTGCCCTCGGCACCAGCTCGCCCGCCGGGGCGAACAGGATCGCCGCGTCCAGCGGCTCCGGCGGCGCGTCGCCCGAGGCGGAGGCCGCCCCCAGCCCCAGCGCCAGTTCCCTGGCGGCGGCGGAGCGGGTGACCACGTGCACGGTGTGGCCCTGGGCGAGTGCCGCCTGCGCGGTCAGGTGGGCGGAGGCGCCGAAGCCGTACAGGCCGAGCCTGCCGCGCGGCGGCAGCTCCGCGCGCAGCAGCGCCCGGTAGCCGATGATGCCCGCGCACAGCAGCGGCGCCAGCCGCTCGGCGGGGGCGTCGTCGTCGAGGCGGTAGACGTAGCCGGCCGGGGCCGTCACGTAGGGGGCGTAGCCGCCGTCGGCGTCCCATCCGGTGTAGGCGGACGCGGGGCACAGGTTCTCGTCGCCGCGCAGGCAGTAGCGGCAGCGCCCGCACGTGGATCGCAGCCACGCCACCCCCACCCGCTCACCCACCGCGACCGGGCCGCCCGCAGTGTGACCTGCGGTGGCCTCGTGGTCTGTGGGGTCTGCGGCGGGTCCGCCGCCCGCGTGGTCTGCGACGCCCGTGTGGGTGGTGGTGGTCGCATGACCTGCGGCGATTGTGTGGGTTGTGGCCGTTGCAGGATTTGCGCCGGTTGTGTGGTCTGCGGTGGCTGTGCGGGTTGTGGCGGCTTCGCCGTCTGGGCCGAGTGCGACGACCCGGCCGACCACCTGGTGGCCCGGGGTCGTGAGCGGCCGGTGCGGCGGCAGGTCGCCCTGCGTCAGATGCAGGTCCGTACGGCACACGCCGCACGCCTCGACCTCCACCAGCACCTCGCCCGGCCCGGGAACCGGGACCGGGCGCTCGGTGAGCACCATTCCGGGCCGGGGGGCGGTGGCCGCCCAGGCACGCATCAGCGACGGGGTATCGGATCCCATGGTGTGTCCTCGTAAACCGCGTGAAGCCGCGACATGGCGGCGGGGTCGAGGGGGAGAACGAACTCGTCCACCTGACCCACGGGCACCAGCCCGTGGGAGTTGGCGAGGAAGACCGCGTCGAAGGAGGGCAGGTCGGAGACCTTCAGCGGGCGCCGCTCCTGTGCGATGCCCGACCGCGCGAGCCCCTGCTCCATCAGCCGCATCGTGATGCCGTGCAGCATCGGCGCCTCCGGCCAGACCACCTGGCCGCCCGCGAAGGCGCCCAGGTTGGTGATCGCGGCCTCGGCTACCGCGCCGTCGCCGGCCACCAGCAGGGCGTCGTCGAAGCCCGCCGCCCTGGCCTCGCGGACCAGGTGCGCGGTGGGGAAGCCGCCGCCGTGCTTGATGTGCGGCAGGAACCGCTGGTAGGCGGCCGAGCGCAGGCGCTGAGGTGAGGTGGGCGGGTCGATCGGAGCGCCCGAACTGGCGATCACATGGACGTCGGCGGTCTGGACCACGTTCACGCGCACCGAGGCGTCGAGCACGTCGTCGCCGAGGAGCAGGTCGATCGAGGAGAGCACCAGGCCGGGGTCGAGATCGCGGCCGTACAGCTCCCGCGTGGCCGCGCGCAGCCGCGCGACATGCAGATCGAGGCCCCGCACCCGGCGGCGCCTGACCTGCATGGCGGTGAAGTGGCCCAGCCGGGCGGCGACCGCCAGCGCCACATCCCCGCCCTCGGCGGGCCTGCCGTCGACGACCGCGCGCTCGGTGAAGCTCACCCGACCAGCTTACGGTCACCCCCTGCGGCCGTCACGAGGTGGCTTGTCGTGGGGTGGCCCGTCATGAGAGGGGCCGTCATGAGGGCCTGTCACGAGGCGGCCGCCGCCAGGCGCGTGTGGGCGAGGGAGGCGTACAGGGCGGCGCCGTCCGGCAGCACCGAGTCGGAGAACGCGGCCTCGGGCGAGTGGTTGTACGGTGCCGTCGCCGGGTCGCGGTCCGGCGGGCAGGCGCCCAGGAAGACGAAGGCGCCGGGCACGTTCTCCAGGACATACGAGAAGTCCTCCGCGCCCATCACCGGGTTGGGCAGCACGGAGAAACGGCCGGGGCCGAACAACTCGTCCACGGCCCGGCCCGCGAACGCGGTCTCGTCGCCGTCGTTGGAGGTGACCGGGTAGCCCGTGGCGAAGTCCGTCTCCACCCGCAGCCCGTGCGCGGCCGCGATGCCCTCGGCCAGCTCCACCGCCCGCCGCTTGAGCAGCGCCCGGTTCTCCTTGCTGAAGGTTCTGAAGGTGGCCTGGAAACGGGCGTCGTCCGGGATCACGTTGTCGGCCGTGCCCGCCTGGAAGGCGCCGACCGTGACCACGACCGGGTCGAAGACGTCGAAGTCGCGCGAGACCATCGTCTGCAGCGCCAGCACGATCTCGCACGCGGCCGGGATCGGGTCGGCCGCCCGCCACGGCGTGGAGCCGTGCCCGCCGCGCCCCTTGACGGTGACGAGGAAGGTGTCGGCGGCCGCCATGAGCGGACCCGGCCGGCTGGAGAACACCGACGGCGGCAGCATGGCGGAGACCACGTGCATGCCGTACGCCGCCACGACCCGTTGCCCGGCGGCCTCCAGCACACCCTCCTCGATCATGTGCTTGGCGCCCTCGCAGCCCTCCTCGCCCGGCTGGAACATGAAGACCACGTCCCCGGCCAGCTCGTCGCGCCGGGCGGCCAGCAGGTGCGCGGCGCCGGCGAGCATCGCGGTGTGCAGGTCGTGCCCGCAGGCGTGCATCCGCCCCTCGTTCCGCGAGATGTACGGCAGGTCGTTGCGTTCGGTGACGGGCAGCGCGTCCATGTCGCCGCGCAGCAGCACGGCGGGTCCCGGACGGCCGCCGCGCAGGACGGCGGTCACCGAGGTGAGCGCGCTTCCGGTGCTGATCTCCAGCGGCAGGCCCTCCAGCGCGGCCAGGACCTTCTCCTGGGTGCGCGGCAGGTCGAGGCCGATCTCGGGGGTGGTGTGGAGGGAGTGACGAAGCCGGGTGATTTCATCACGCATGTCCTGGGCGGCTGAGATGTACTGCGACATGAGGTCATTCTTCACACGGCGGCCGCAGGGTGGGCAATAGGGCTCGCAGCAGTGCTTTCGGGGGGACTGATGGCGGGGGCTCATCACGTGGGCTCATTGAGGGGGCTCATCACGTGGGCTCATGGCGGGGCTCGTCATGGGGCTCGCCACGGGCTCGAAACGGGGCTCGCTACGATGGCCGCGTGATCGAGCGTGCGCGGATCGATGCCTGGCTGTCCGACATGGACGGTGTCCTCGTCCACGAGGGACTGCCCGTGCCGGGTGCCGATGCCTTCGTCAAACGGCTGGCCGAGTCGGGCAAACCCTTCCGGGTGGTGACCAACAACTCCATCTACACCCCTCGCGACCTGTCCGTACGGCTGCGCGCCGCCGGGCTGGAGGTGCCGCCGGAGTCGATCTGGACCTCCGCCCTGGCGACCGCCGAGTTCCTGTCCGACCAGCGGCCGGGCGGCTCGGCGTACGTGATCGGCGAGGCCGGGCTCACCACCGCGCTGCACAACGTCGAGTACGTGCTCACCGACCTCGACCCCGACTACGTGGTGCTCGGCGAGACCCGTACCTACAGCTTCACCCAGATCACCCGGGCGATCCGGCTCATCGAGAACGGCGCCCGCTTCATCGCCACCAACCCCGACCCGGTCGGCCCCTCGACCGAGGGCTCGCTGCCCGCCTGCGGGGCCGTCGCCGCGATGATCACCAAGGCCACCGGGGTCGAGCCGTACTTCGTGGGCAAGCCGAACCCGCGCATGATGCGCAGCGCGCTCAACAGCTTCGAGGGGCACAGCGAGACCACCGCGATGATCGGCGACCGCATGGACACCGACATCGTCTGCGGCATGGAGGCGGGCCTCTACACGATCCTGGTGCTGACCGGGGTGACCCAGCGCGACCAGGTGGACCGCTTCCCCTACCGCCCCTCGCTGATGGTCGACTCGGTCGCCGACCTGGTGGACCGGATCCAGCCCGGCGCCTGACGCGGCCACCTACGAAGCATCTAAAAATACGCCGATAAATCTGGACATATAGCTACATTCTCCACGTGGGTCTCGATCGGGTAACCTAACCTACGGTGCCGTAACCTTCAAGGAGAAGATCTATATGGCGATGTCTCAGACGGAACTTCTGCACGAGCTCGAACCCGTCGTCGCGGGAGAGCTCGACCGTCATCTCAAGATGGCCAAGGAGTGGTTCCCGCACGAGTACATCCCCTGGAGCCAGGGCCGCGACTTCGACGGCATCTACCAGGGCGAAGCCTGGCAGGAGTCCCAGACCAAGATCCCCGAGGCGGCCCGGGTCTCCCTCGTGGTCAACCTCCTCACCGAGGACAACCTGCCCAGCTACCACCACGAGATCGCGAGCACCTTCGGCCGCGACGGCGCCTGGGGCACCTGGGTCCACCGGTGGACCGCCGAGGAGGACAAGCACGGCACCGCGCTGCGCGACTACCTCACCGTCACCCGCGCGGTCGACCCCGTGGCGCTGGAGCGGGCCCGCATGGTCCACATGGAGCAGGGCTACCAGTCGCAGTACGACACCATGCTGGGGCAGCTCGCCTACGTCTCCTTCCAGGAGCTCGCCACCCGCATCGCCCACCGCAACACCGGCCGGGTCTCCGGCGACGAGGGCTGCGAGCGGCTGCTGTCGCGGATCGCCGCAGACGAGAACCTGCACATGCTCTTCTACCGCAACCTGCTCAAGGCGGCCTTCGAGCTTGACCCCAACCAGACCATGAAGGCCGTCACCGAGGTCGTCACCACCTTCCAGATGCCGGGCAACGGCATCCAGGGCTTCGCCCGCAAGGCGATGATCATCGCCAACGAGGGCATCTACGACCTGCGCCTGCACCTCGACGAGGTGCTCATGCCGGTGCTGCGGCAGTGGGCCGTCTTCGAGAAGACCGACCTCGACGCCGAGGGCGAGCAGGCCCGCGAGCGACTCGCCGTCTTCCTCGACAAGACCGAGGTCACGGCCGCCCGCTTCGTCGAACGCCGCGAAGAGCGCAGAGCACGCGCCATGGGATGATCCCCCGCATGGATCTGCCCCTCACCCTCTCCTTCCTCCTCGGTGGGCTGCTCGTCGTCTCCGCGCTTGCCGTGGGCGCCCAGCGCCTGCTCGGAGCGCGGTTCGGGCGCTTTCGCATCCTGGTCGCGGTCGTCGCCGGGTTCACGCTGTCCTCGCCGCTGCTGATGCCGGTCCTCGCGCCGTTCGCCACCCTGCGGCCGGACGAGAACCCCGGGTTCGGCGCCGTGTGGGTGATGTTCCTCATCGGGATGTGCGCCCTGCTCATCCCGATGGCGCTGCTCGTCGTGGCCGAGGCGCTGGTGCCGTCCGGTTCGGTCCCCGGGCCGGTGGAGTTCGTGAGGGGCCTGCGAGGGCGCCTGTCGCGGGGCAGGCGCTACTCCCAGATCACCAGGATCGCCGTCAGGCACGGCCTCGGCCCCTACCTGCGCGGGCGCGGCGCCAGGCCCGCGGACCGCTCGGCGCGGGTGCGCCTGGCCCGCTCGCTGCGTGAGGCCCTCGACGACGGCGGCGTCACCTTCGTCAAGCTCGGCCAGGTGCTCTCCACCCGCCGCGATCTGCTCGGCCCCGAGTTCATCGAGGAACTCGGCCGCCTGCAGGACCAGGTCGCCCCAGCCCCGTGGGAGGAGGTCGAGCCCGTCCTGGTCGCCGAACTCGGCGGACCGGTCGACCGGGTCTTCGCCGTCTTCGAGCGCGTCCCGCTCGCCTCCGCCTCGGTCGCCCAGGCCTACACCGCCAAGCTCCACTCCGGCGAGGACGTGGTCGTCAAGGTCCAGCGGCCCGGCATCGGCAAGGTGGTCGGCAAGGACCTCGACATCGTCAGGAGGCTCGCGGCCACGCTGGAGGCGCGCACCCGGTGGGGGCGCGCCCTCGGCGTACGCGACCTCGCCGAAGGCTTCGCCGCCGCCATCCGCGAGGAACTCGACTTCCGCGTCGAGGCGGCCAACATGGCCGCCGTCGCCGCCCGCCCGAGCGGCAGCGTCGCCTATCCGGAGCCGTTCCCGCGCATGTGCACCGAGCGGGTGCTCGTCATGGGCCGCCTGTCCGGCAAATCGCTGGCCAGCGTGGGGGCGGACCGTCCCGAACTCGCCCGCGACCTGCTCGACACGCTGCTGCGGCAGATCCTGCTGGAGGGCGTCTTCCACGCCGACCCGCACCCCGGCAACCTGATGCTGCTCGACGACGGGCGGCTCGGCCTGCTCGACTTCGGCTCCGTCGGCCGCCTCGACGGCTCGGTGCGCGCCGCGCTGCAGCGCTTCCTGCTCGCGCTCAACCGGCAGGACCCGCTCGGCGTCACCGACGCCCTCCTGGAGGTCGTCCCGCGTCCCGAGGAGATCGACGAGGCGGGGCTGGAGCGCGCCATGGGCCAGTTCATGGCCAGGCACCTCGGTCCCGGCCTCGACAGCGTGCGGCTGTTCGCGGACCTGTTCAGGATCGTCTCCGCCTACGGCCTGTCCATTCCGCCCGAGGTCGCCGCCGTCTTCCGCGCGCTGGCCACCCTGGAGGGCACACTGGTCGCGCTCGCCCCCGGCTTCAACCTGGTCGGCGAGGCGCGCAGCTTCGCGGGCCGCCACATCGCGGAGAACCTCGCGCCCGAATCCCTCAAGGAGACGCTGACGCAGGAGGCCGTCGCGCTGATGCCGATGCTGCGGCGGCTGCCGCGCCGGATCGAGCGAATCGCCAGCGCGGCCGAGCACGGCCGCTTCGCGATGAGCGTGCGCCTGCTCGCCGACGAGCGCGACCGCCGTTATCTCACCGGGCTGCTCCACCAGATCCTGCTCACGGTGCTGGGCGCGACGGCCGGGCTGATGGCGGTGATGCTGCTGGGCACCGAGGGCGGCCCGGTCGTGGAGCCCCGGCTGGACATGTCGCTCTACGACCTGATCGGCTACAACCTGCTGGCCATCTGCGCCATCCTGGTGCTGCGGGTCCTCCTTCTCATCTTCCGCCGCCGCGAGTAACACCCCTCCATCCATTACGGCCCGCCACGGCCCACGCGCCCCGCCGTCCCCCCCCGACCGGCCTCTCCCGCGCCACCCGCCGCCCCCACATCCCGCCGCGACGCCGCCCGGTCACCCTCCGGACCCGCACTCCCGCGCGCCGCCGCTCGGTCGCCGCCCGGCCGTCGAGCGCCTTGCCGTGACGCCGCCCGGTCACCCTCTGGGGCCGCCGCCCGCTGCGAGGATGGCTCCATGGAGATCTGGATCAACCCCGAATGCTCGAAGTGCCGCAGCGCGCTGTCGATCCTCGACGCCGAGGCCCTCGACTACACGGTCCGGCACTATCTGGAGGACCCGCCCGGCCCGCAGGAGATCCGCGACGTGCTCGCCCGCCTCGGCCTCGAACCCTGGGACATCACCAGGATCGGCGAGCGGGCCGCCGAGGACCTGGGGCTCGCCTCCTGGCCCAGGGACGCCGCCGCCCGCGAGCGCTGGATCGCCGCGCTGTCGGCTCATCCGGTGCTCATCCAACGGCCGATCATCACCGCCGACGACGGCGGCGCGGTGGTCGCGCGCACCGAGGAGGCCGTGCGCGCGGCGCTGGGGAAACCGGCAGATGCGTAACGGAGAATAATCTCGCAACCACGCAGAGAAATCACGTAAGGTGAGAAGACACTAATGAAGCGCTCATGAACGAGTAATCGCCGGAGCCGAAGCTCATGGTGTGACATCGCAATCCAGCCCCCGTCTGGACGGTGGAACCAGGCCCTGGGCCTGGGTCGTCACGGCGCTGGCGAGCGTACTCGCCGTGGCCGCCGTCGTGATGGGGGCCAAGACCCTGAGCACGAACGGCAAGATCACTCTCTGCGTGTTCGCCGTGGCCACCGTCCTGTGGGTGACCACCAAGATAGACGACACCTTCGTCGCACTCAGCGCGGGACTCGCGCTCGTGATATCCGGCGTCCTGCCCGTCGAGACCTTCTTCGGCACCCTGGGCGAGCCCACCGTCTG
Source organism: Nonomuraea longicatena (assembly GCF_039525605.1). Classification (NCBI taxonomy): domain Bacteria; kingdom Bacillati; phylum Actinomycetota; class Actinomycetes; order Streptosporangiales; family Streptosporangiaceae; genus Nonomuraea; species Nonomuraea longicatena. Next base: position 77,694 of record NZ_BAAAHQ010000031.1, read on the forward strand.
GCTGCTCATCTGCGCCTTCGTCATCGCCGCCGGCGTATCGGCCTCAGGCCTTGCCGCCCGCGCGACCGCCTTCCTCGTCTCCAGGGCCAAGAGCGTCCGCCAACTCGTCCACTTCACCACGGCCGCGCTCGTGGTGAGCGCGTTCGCCGTCCCCGCCACGTCGGGCCGGGCGGCCCTGGCCGTCCCGGTGTTCCTGGCACTGGCCAAGGTTCTCGCCGAGCGCCGCCGCGTCGTCGTCGCCCTCGCGCTCGTGTTCCCCGTCGTCATCCTGCTGTCGGCCGTCGCCTCCCTGATCGGCGCCGGAGCCCATCTCATCACCGTCGAACTGCTGGCGCAGGCGACGGGCGAGCGCATCGGCTTCGCCCGCTGGCTGCTGCTCGGCCTGCCGCTCGCCGTCGTCTCCTCCCACCTGGCCGCCGAGATCGTGCTGCTCGCCGTCACCCGCAGGGCCGACCGCAAGGAGCCGGTCCGCGTCATGGCGGAGGAGGTCGGCGAGGCCACCGGCGCCCGGGTCACCGGGCCGCTCGACGGCCGGCAGCGGCGGGCCGCCGTCCTGCTCGCGGTGATGGTGGCGCTGTGGTGCGCGGAGCCGCTGCACGGCGTCTCGCCCGCCGTGGTCGCGCTCGTCGGCGCCGTCGTCACCGCCTCGCCCATGACGGGGACCGTCCCCATGAACCGGGCCCTCGGCACCGTGCCCTGGTCGATGCTGATGTTCATGGCCGCCACGATGGCCATGGGCACCGCGATGACCACGACCGGAGCCGCCTCCTGGCTGGCGAGCGGGCTGTTCGGCGTGAAGGTCACCGACTGGCAGTTCATGGCCGCCGTGATCGGCGTCAGCACCCTCGCCCACCTCCTCCTCCAGTCGCGCTCGGCCCGTTCCAGCGTGCTGGTCCCGCTCGTCATCAGCGCGGCAGGGGCCCTCGGCGTCTCGCCGGCGGCCGCCGCCTTCGCCTCCACCGCCGCCGCCGGGTTCTGCCACACGCTGCCCGCCTCGGCCAAACCCGTCGCCCTCTTCCACAAGATCGAGGAGGTCCCCACGTACAGCTCCCGCCACCTGCTGGGCCTGTCGATGGTGCTCGCACCGCTGACCGCCGGGCTCGTCCTGCTGTTCGCCCTGACCCTGTGGCCGCTCCTCGGCCTGCCGTACTAAGGATGATCATGCGTATTGTCATCGCACCCAGTGGATTCAAGGAATCGTTGAGCGCCGGCATGGTCGCCGCCGCGATCGCCCGCGGGGTACGCAGGGTGGTCCCGGAGGCCCACACGGAGACGGTCCCCCTAGTCGACGGCGGGGAGGGTTCCGCGGCCGCGCTGGCGGAGGCCACGGGCGGGCGGCTGGTGCCGTACACGACGACCGGTCCGGTCGGCGAGCCCGTCGCCGCCCACCTCGCCCTGCTCGGCGACGGCACCGCGATGGTGGAGATGGCCGCCACGGCGGGGCTGCGGCTGGTGCCGCGCGACCGGCGCGACCCGCGCCTCACCACCACGTACGGCGTCGGCGAGCTCATCGGCCACGCCCTCGACCACGGCGTGCGCCGCATCCTGGTCGGCTGCGGCGACTCCGGCACCTCTGACGGCGGCGCCGGGGCGCTCCAGGCCCTCGGCGCCGACCTCCTGGACGCCGACGGCCGGCCGCT
>NZ_BAAAHQ010000031.1:79339-146136 GCF_039525605.1 Nonomuraea longicatena
GCCCCCCTCCTGGACGCCGACGGCCGGCCGCTGCCGCGCGGCGGCGCCGCCCTGGCCCGCCTCGACCGCATCGAGATCGGCGGCCTCGACGCCCGCGTCAAGGACGTCGAGATGCTCATCGCCTGCAACCCGTTCAACGTGCTGTGCGGCCCGCGCGGCGTGGCCCGGGTGTTCGGCCCGCAGAAGGGCGCGAGCCCCGAGCAGGTCGAGCAGCTCGCCGCCGCCCTCGAACGCTGGGCGCACGTCATCGAACGCGACCTCGGCGCCACCGGCCTGCGCACCGCGCCGGGCAGCGGCGCCTCCGGCGGGCTCGGCGCGGGCCTGGCCGCGCTCGGCGGCAGGCTGCTGCCCCGCTTCGACGTCCTGCTCGACCACGCCGACCTCGACAGCAAGATCGCCGAAGCCGACCTCGTCATCACTGCGGAGGGCTCGATCGACTACCAGACGCCCGAGGGGAAGATCCCGGCCGAGGTGGCCAGGAGGGCCAAGATGTACGGCAAGCCCGTCCTCGCCCTCGCGGGCACGATCGGCACCGGCGCCCACCACGTGCACGCCGCGGGCATCGACGCCTACGAGAGCATCCTGCCCCGGCCGATGAAGCTGGCCGAGGCCATCGACGGCGGCGAGGAGTTCCTCGTCGGATCCGCCGAACGGGCGCTGCGCATGATCCTGCTGGGCACCCGCCTGGCCCACCTGCCCGAGATGGCCGGAGCGTCCAGAAGCCGGTGATCGGCGAGCGGTGTCGCGTATGGTGATCCTCGTCATAGGACCGCCACCGGAATCGAGGACCGCCGATGCCCACCGCCACCTCCGCCGACGGCACCCGGATCGCCTACGACCGCGCCGGATCCGGTCCCGCCGTCATCCTGATCGGCGGCGCCACCGCCACCCGGGGCCTGAACGTGCCGCTGACCGAGGCCCTGTCCGAGCACTTCACCGTCCTCAACTACGACCGGCGGGGGCGCGGCGACAGCGACGACCGCAGCGCCCCCTCGGCGTTCGACGTCGAGCGCGAGCTGGAGGACCTGGCCGCGCTGATCGAGGCCGGCGGCGGTGTGGCCCACCTGTTCGGCATCTCCTCCGGCGGCGCGCTGGCGCTGGAGGCCGCCTCGGCCGGGCTGCCCGTCGCCAAGGTCGCCGTCTACGAGGTGCCCTACAACCTCGCGCCGGAGCAGCCCGGCATCCACCGCGAGTACGTCAGGACACTCGGCGGCCAGCTCGCCGAGGGCAGGCAGGGCGACATGATGGCCACGTTCCTGCGCACCGTCGGCGCCCCGGACGAGGCCGTCGAGCAGATGCGGCAGTCGCCGATGTGGCCCGCCTTCGAGGCCGTCGCGCCCACCCTCCTCTATGACGCCGCCGCGCTCGGCACCGGGCAGCCCGACCCCGCCCGGCTCGCCCAGATCAAGGCGCCGCTCCGCGTGATCACCGGCCTGCCGGGCGACGAGCACGAGGTCGGCGGCGTCGAGTTCTTCGAGTCGGCCGCGCGCGCGATCGTCGCGGCCGTCCCCGGCAGCGACCACGTCCGGCTGCCCGGCCAGACCCACGACGTGGCCGCCGAGGCGATCGCCCCGCTCCTCGTCGACTTCTACACCCGATGAGGTACCCGCCCAAGCCCGCGCCCGGCGACCGGGTCGCCGTCCTGTCCCCGGCCGCCGGGCTGCCGGGAGTGTTCCCGCTGCCCTTCGAGGCCGGGCTGCGCGTCCTGCGCGACGACTTCGGCCTGGTACCGGTGGAATACCCCACCACCCGGGTCATGGGCGCCTCCCCCTCCGCCCGAGCCGCCGACCTCACCGCCGCCTTCGCCGACCCCACGATCAAGGCGGTCATCGCCAGCATCGGCGGCGACGACCAGATCACCGTCATCCCCCATCTGGACGACGAGGTGATCCGCGCCAACCCCAAGCCGTTCTTCGGCTCCAGCGACAACACCAACCTGCTGGCGCACCTGTGGAGTCTCGGCCTCGTCGGCTACCACGGGGGCGGGGTGATGCAGCACCTGGGGCGGTCCGGCGGCATGCATCCCCTGACCGAGGAGTCCCTGCGGGCCGCCCTGTTCACCTCCGGTTCGTTCCGGCTGCGCGAGAGCGGCTCCTTCAGCGACGTCGACATGGACTGGGCCGATCCGGACTCCTTCACCGCGCCGCCGCCCGCCACGCCGTCCGAGGGCTGGGTCTGGCACCGGCCGGAACAGGTGGTCGAGGGCCCCTCCTGGGGCGGCGATCTGGAGATCCTTTCCTGGCTGCTCGCGGCCGGGCGCGACGTGCGCGGCGTCGAGGAGCGCTCGGACCTGGTGCTGTTCCTGGAGACCAGCGAGGAACTGCCGTCGGCTACCGAGGTGTTCCGCATGCTGCGCAACATGGGGGAGCGGGGGCTGCTGGCCCGCTTCCCGGCGATCCTGTGGGGCCGGCCCAAGGCGTGGTCGTTCGACCGCCCCGGCGATCTCGCCGAGCGGGCGGAGTATGCGAAGCAGCAGCGGGCGGCCGTGCTGCGGGTCCTGGAGACGTACGCACCGGAGGCCATGGTGGTCTTCGACGTGGATCTCGGGCACACCGATCCGCAACTGGTGATCCCGTACGGCGGCACCGTCCGCGTGGACGGGCCCAGCAGGAGCATCACCGTCGACTATTGAGGATCAGTGGTCGCGCCGCAGGCGCTTGACGTCTGAGCGGGCCTTCTTGGCCGCCAGCCGCCGTTCGACCGAGCCCCTGGTCGGCTTGGTCGCGCGGCGGCGCTTCGGCGGCGGCGCGATGGCCTCCCGCAGCCGCTGCGCCAGGCGCTCGCCCGCGGCGGCGCGGTTGCGCAGCTGCGAACGGTGCTCGGAGGCGGCGATCGAGATCAACGGCCCGCCCAGGCGGCCCAGCGCCCGCTCCTTGAGCTCGGGCGGCAGCGCGGTCGTGGCCGACAGGTCGAAGACGAGCTCCACGCGGCTGTCGGTCGTGTTGACGCCCTGTCCTCCCGGACCGGACGAACGCGAGAATCGCCACGTGAGCTCGGCGTCTGGGATGACGACCGAGTCGGTGACGAACAACATGGCGGGAACTCCTCGCGCGCTGGGACCTGGCCCGTTCACGGTACCCCCGGGACCAACGCCGGCGGCAACAGGATTAATCCAAATGCAAGCCACTCGTGCCACGATCTTCGGTGACAGGCGAGGTTAGTGGGGGAGGCGAGTGTGACGGCGATCGTCGGCGTGCACGGAATCGGAAAGTACGACTACTACCTGGAGGCCGGGCACTCCGTGGAGGGCGCGGCGGAGGCGATGCGGGTCAAGTGGGACCGCTACCTGCACCGCTCGCTGGCGGTGACGGAGGGAGAGGCGGGCGCGTACGTCGCCGAGATCGCCTACTTCTCCCACCTGCTCAACGAGGTCGAACCGGCCAAGCGGCGCGCGCCGGAGGAGGAGATGGACGGGCCCGCCCAGGAGGTGCTGGCCGGCTGGGCGCGGGAACTCGGCGTGGGCGAACACCTGACGGGGGCGTTGAAGAAGTTCACCGGCTGGCTGCTGGACAAGCTCGACACCCGGGCGGTGGCCTTCGCCCAGATGTTCGCGCCGGAGGTGGCCACCTACCTGACCGACGCGCGCAGGCGGGAGCAGGCGCAGGCGGTGGTGGCGAGCGCGGTCAGGCGCAATCGGCCGCAGGTGGTCATCGCGCACTCGCTCGGCAGCGTCGTCGCCTACGAGACCTTCTGGTCGAACCCGGACCTCAAGGTCGAACTGCTCATCACCCTCGGCAGCCCGCTGGGCATGCGCAACGTCATCTTCGAGCGGCTGCTGCCCACGCCGATCGACGGCAGGGGGGAGCGGCCCGCAGGGGTCGGCCGCTGGGTGAACATCGCCGACAAGCACGACATCGCGGCCATCCCGCCGCTGCTGGACGGCAGCTTCGCCGGCGTGGACGAGGAGCACCTGGTCAACCTCGACTGGATCGACTTCCACACGGCGGGAAAGTACCTGGGCTGCCAGGCGATCTCCGCTCATCTGCGGCCCTATGTGACGGTTCCCGAACCCTTAGTGCTCTGAGGCCCACTTCCGACTCGGTCTCTTACCGCCGTGGGCAGCGGCTCGGTCAAGTCTGGACCGAGCCGCGATCGGCCGTCGTCAGGATGGGGGAACCCGACCGGCGGGCGGAGTGAGGGCCGCGCGCCGCCCCGAGGGAGGCCGAGGGTGGATGAGGCGGAGTGGGTCGCCGTGCACGCCTTCTACCACGACGATCTCGACCACCTGCTGGTGCAGGCCGTGGGCCCGCTGGTCGCCGAACTGGCGGACGAGCGGCTCGCGACGGACTTCTTCTTCGTGCGCGGCTGGGACGGCGGCAACCACCTGCGGCTGCGGGTGCTGCCGGAACCGACGGCGGAACGGGCCGCCGTCGAGGCGCTGGTCGGCCGCCGCCTCGGCGAGTTCTTCACGGCGCGGCCGTCCACGACCCCGGCCAGGCAGGGCGACTACGAGCGCATGGCCGCCCTGCTGGCGCGGTGGGAGCGGGTGCCGCGCTACTCCCGCAGCCTCTACCCGGACAACTCGCTGATGGTCGTGCCATACCGGCGCGGGCGCCGTGGTGCGGCGGCGCGCGCGGTGCGGCGCCACTTCGTGGAGTCCAGCAGGATCGCGCTCGACCTGCTGCTCACCGGTACGGCGCCGCCGCAGCGGGCCGCCGCCGCGTTCGAGATGGCGCTGGTCGCCTGGTTCCACTCCGTCCCCGAACTGCGGCGCCTGGCCGACCTGGTCGCGCGCTCCGACACGGACGCCCGGCAGTGGTGCATCACCGACGCCGACGCCGACGCGGGGGCGGAGCCGGAACGGGCGCGGGCCGTCGCGCTGGCCAGGCGGATCCGGGCGGGCGGCGGCTCGGGGAGGCTGGCGGCGTGGTCGAGGTCCACGACCACGCTGCGCGAGGCCATGACGGCGGCGCCGCCGTACCGGCGCCGGGTGTCGAGCCTGTTCGGCCTGCTCGACCGGTGCGCGCGCCTGGCCTGCAACCGGCTGGGGGTGCCGCTGGTCGAGGAGGAGGCCCTGCGCCGCCTGGCGGCCGAGGCCGTCCTGGCACTGGCGGCGGAGGAGCCGTGACCGGGAAACGCTGTCGATTCGTGCGCGTTGTCGATCGCCGCGACGCAACAATCCGCGACAGCGGGCAGCCGCATCAATGATCTTTCTCGCGCCCCGCCGTCACAGCCAGGCATTTCACCTGAAAGGTTGACACAGCCCCGATAGGTGGCAATTGTTTGACAGGGGGGCGGAGAGTTATCGGAGAATGGTAACTGCAAACGGGGGCCTTGTTGCACAGTCATGCGCTGGGCTGCTTCATCTATCCTCGTGGGGCGATCGTGGGGCGACCCGAGCCAGGACGTGGCAGCCGGAGTTCAGTGGCAGACCTGCTGGAATCCTCGCATTCGGAGATTGGAGCGGCCTACGAACAGGCGCTGAATAACGCGAGCAGTTTACTTTTGCGCAACCCCGAGTTCGCGTCGCAGTTGCGGGCCAGTATGGCCGGTATCGTCGCCGACGTGGTCGACGGGCTGCGTGGCGCGGGCCCGGGGGCGGTCGCCGAAGAGGTGATCCTCAGCATGGAGATCGCCGTCACCAGGGCCCGCCACGGCGTGCACCCGACCGAGTCGCTGCGGGCCGCCGAGATCCTCTTCGAGGTGGTCCTGGGCTGGGTCAACCAGCGGCTCGTCACCGACCACGACGACGCCAGGCAGACGCTGTACGAGGTGTCGCTGCTGCTGAGCAAGAGCATCGCGACGCGCATCAGAGGCGCGTCGAGCTGGTATGCGAGCTTCCTGCTGCAGGAGATCCACCGGGTGCAGTCCGTCGAGCGCGGCCGCATCGCCCGCGAGCTCCACGACCGGGTCAGCTACGGGGTCACCGTCGCCCACCGGCATCTGGACATCCTCGACCACCGCCTTCGGCGCGACCCGGAGGCCGCCCGGCGCAGCATCTCCCTGGCCCGGCTGGCGATGGAGGAGGCCATGGAGTCCCTGCGCAAGCTCATCGGCGACCTGCGCGTGTCGGAGTCGGTGACCAACCTGGAGAAGGCGCTGCAGGCATTCCTGGAGGGGGCCGAGCCGGTGGAGGCGGCCACGTTCCTGTTCATCGACGGCGACGAGAGCTGGGTGGAACCGCACACGCGCGACGAGGTGTTCCTGATCGTCAGGGAGGCGCTGCGCAACGCGCTCGACCACAGCGGGGCCGAACAGGTGCTGGTGCAGATCGTCATCGCGCCCCACGAACTGCGGGCGACGGTGGCCGACGACGGGAAGGGCTTCGCCGCCGAGGGCGCGGAGGACGGCGCCGGCCTGTCGATCATGGCCGAGCGGGCCGCCCTCATCGGCGGCAGCACGCTGGTCTCCAGCCGGATCGGCAAGGGCACGCGCGTGGAGTTGACGGTTCCACTGCTGAGGAACGCACATGCCGGCACCGACTGACCGGATCACGGTCGCCATCGTGGACGACCACACGCTCTTCCGCGTCGGGCTGCGCGAGGTCTTCCACGACCAGGACGACATCGAGGTCGTGGGGGAGGCGGGCGACGGCGCCACCGCCGTCAAACTGGTCGCCGAGCTGCGGCCCGCCATCCTGCTGCTCGACGTGTCGCTGCCCGGCGAGGACGTCACCGTCACCGTCCGGGCCGTGAAGGCGGTCTCACCCGGCACCCGGGTCATCATCGTGAGCATGCAGGACGAGCCCCGGCTGATCCAGGAGCTGGTCGCGCTCGGCGCCCGGGGCTACCTGCTCAAGAGCGCGAGCTGGTCGGAGCTGATGGCGGCGGTCAGGATGGCGCACACGAGTCCCACCCGGGTGCTGCTGTCGATCTCCGCCGGGAGCGTGGCCGGGATGCGCGGCCCCGTGCGCGACGACCGCCCTCCGATCGGCACGCTGTCCGCGCGGGAGATCGAGGTGCTCAGGCTCGCCTCCGGCGCGCTCAGCAACGCGCAGATCGCCGGCCAGCTCCACCTCACGGAGGCGACGGTCAAACGTCATCTGCACAGCATCTTCACCAAGCTCGGCGCGGTCTCCAGGATCGACGCGGTGAGCAAGGCCATCTCGGCCTCGCTCATCCCGAGCTGGACCGACGAATGAGCTCCAGGGGACGGCCGGCGAACCGGGCCTCAGGCCCTTTGGCCGCCACATCGGCCGGCACCGTGGCCGACACCGTGGCCGACACCGTGGCCGACACCGTGGCCGGCCCTGCGGGCAGTTCCGTGGTCAGTACGGCCTGGTGCAGGTCCTGCAGCTCCCGCGACGGGTCGATGCCGAGATCCCGGCTGAGGACCGTCCGCACGTCGCGGTAGGCGTGCAGCGCCTCGCTGCGCCGCCCGCTGCGGCACAGCGCCGAGATGAGCTGGCCGTGGAACCACTCGTGGTGCGGGTACGTCGCGGCCAGCGCCTTCAGCTCGCCGACGAGCTCGCGGTGCCTGCCGAGCATCACGTCGGCCTCGATGCGCAGCTCCAGGGCGCGCAGCCGCTCCTCCTCCAGATGCACCTGGTACGTGCGCAACAGCGGCCCCTGGACGACGTCGGCCAGCACCGGCCCGGTCCACAGCTCCAGCCCCTGGGCCAGTTTGCGCGAAGCCTCGGCGTACCGGCCGTCGGCCAGCGCCCGCCGCCCCTCGCCGAGCAGCCGCTGGAAGACGTGCGCGTCCAGCCGTTCCCCGTCCACCCGCAGGATGTAGCCGAAGGGCCTGGTCACCAGCAGCCCCTGCGGGCTCTCCCGCTCGATGGCCTTCCTGAGCTGGTAGATGTAGGTCTGAGCGGTGCTCAGCGCCGTCTTCGGCGGGTCCTCCTCCCACAGTTCCTCGACCAGCGACCTGAACCCCACGACGCGGCCGGCCCGCGAGAGCAGCAGGGCGAGGACCTGGCAGACCTTGGGTGTGGTCGGAGTGAATTCCCGCGCCCCGTTCATCGCCGTCAGCGCGCCCAGAATCGTGAACCGAATCATTGGCACCTCATTCGTAGCGGAATGCCAAGACCCTAGAAAGGGAGCCGCGCCCGACACAAGACGAACTCATCGAAAGTCCGCGTATACGATCCGGTAGTGCTACATCGTTTCCGGTGGGGATGTAATACTTCCGGACCCCGGTGTTACACCTGCGGCTAACCTACGCAGTACACCTCTTCTCCGCGCGCGGGCGGCGCCCATACGGTCCGGTATATGGGCAACAACATCACGACACCCGCGAGAGGTGTCGTCCTTCGGAGAATTCCCGCCACCGCGGTTTCCGACCTCGTGCACTGCCTGTCCGAAGCCCGCCCGATCGTCCAGGCCATCTTCCTGCTCCGCTTCCTCACCGGCGCGGCGCTCGGCTACACCGCGGGGACCGACATCGCCACCGTCGCGTTCGGCGCCTTCTCCTGGGAGTGCGCGGTCGTTTTCGTGTACCTGCTCAACGGGACGAGCGACGTGCTGGCCGACCGGGTCAACGGCTCCCGTCGGCCCATCGCCTCCGGCGCGCTGCCCAGGCGGACCGCGCTGCGCTACGCCCGGGTGAGCGGGCTGCTGGCGCTGGCCTGCGGGCTCGGCATGGGCGCGGAGTTCTTCGTGGCGGTCGCCGGGTTCCTGGCGCTCGGCTACCTGTACTCGGCGCCGCCGTTCCAGCTCAAGAACAACTCCGGCGCGACGATCGCCGTCGTCGTCCTGGGCGGGCTGATGACCTACCTGGCCGGCTCCGTCAGCGCGGGGGAGGGCGGCGGGCTGCCACAGCTGTTGTGCGCGGTCGCGATGTCGCTGTGGATGGGTCTGGTCGGCGCCGTCACCAAGGACTTCGGCGACGTCGACGGCGACCGCGCGGCCGGTCGCCGTACGGTCGCCGTGCTGCTGGGCGAGCGCGGCGCCAGGCACCTGGTCGCGCTGCTCGCGCCCGTGCTCGGCCTCGCCTTCATGGGCGCCGCCCTGCACCTGGCGCCGGTGCTCGTCGCCGCCGCCTGGGTGACGCTGCTGGGCGCGCTCGTCGTCGCCGGGCTCACGCTGGCTTCGCCGGGCGGCGGCCGGGCGGCGCGGCGGCAGCCGTACCGCGCCTTCATGACCACTCAGTACGGCTCGCACGCCGGGGTGCTGGTCGGCCTGGCCCTGTGAGGGCCGGTCGTGGACCCGGCTCCTTGCCGCCCTGGATCGGGCCTGGAAGAGGGCCTTCTTCAATGGCGGCGACGGTCTCACGAAGCAGAGGTCCGATATGTCCATACAAATGACCACGGAAACTGAAGAGCCCCGGTGGAGCAGGTGTCCGGGATGCGGAAGCCTGCTGTACCTGAAGCGGCTCGCGCGCAACCTCCACGTCTGCCCCGAATGCTCGCACCACTGGCGGCTCAGCGCCCGGCAGCGCATCGCGTCGCTCGCGGACGCGGGCAGCTTCACCGAACTCGACCACGAGACCACCGCGAGGGACGACCCGCTCGGCTTCACCGACCGCCGCCCCTACCCCGACCGGCTGGCGGAGGCCAGGCGTGCGACCGGCGAACACGACGCACTGGTCAGCGGCACCGCGCGGATCGGCGGGCACCCCGTCGTCCTGGCCGTCATGGAATTCGCCTTCATGGGCGGCAGCATGGGCGGCGCCGTCGGCGAACTCGTCGCCCGCGCGGCCGAGCACGCCGAGCGCACCAGGCACCCGCTCGTCGTCGTGTGCGCCTCCGGCGGGGCACGCATGCAGGAGGGCGCGCTGTCGCTGCTGCAGATGGCCAAGACCAGCCAGGCGTTCGCCTGCCTTGCCGAGGCCGGGGTGCTGTCGGTGTGCGTGCTCACGGACCCGACCTTCGGCGGGGTGTCGGCCTCCTTCGCCATGCTCGGCAGCATCGTGATCGCCGAGTCCGGCGCGCTGGTCGGGTTCGCGGGGCCCCGGGTGATCAGGCAGACCATCCGCGAGGAACTGCCCGAGGGCTTCCAGAGCAGCGGCTTCCTGCTGGAGCACGGGCTCGTCGACCGGGTCGAGCCCCGGGCGAACCTGCGCCCGCTGCTGGCCGGGCTGCTGTCGCTGCACGCCCCGGCCGGGCGGGCCGACCCGCTCACCGGGCCCTCCGCCGTCCGGCATCGGAGCGACCGGGGCGCCGACGCCTGGACGGTGGTACGGCTGGCCAGGGACGCCGGCCGCCCGACCACGCTCGACTACCTGCGCGACGCCTTCGACGAGTTCGTCGAACTGCACGGCGACCGCTGGTTCGCCGACGACCCGGCCGTCGTCGCCGGCCTCGCCAGGATCGGCGGCCGTTCCGTCGTGGTCATCGGGCACCAGAAGGGCCACGACACCAGGGAACTGGTGCACCGCAACTTCGGCATGCCGCACCCGGAGGGCTACCGCAAGGCGCTGCGCCTGCTTGAGCACGCCGAGCGCTTCGGCCTGCCGGTCGTCACCCTGGTGGACACACCCGGCGCCTACCCGGGAGTCGAGGCGGAGGAACGCGGCCAGTCCACCGCGATCGCCCAGATGATCAGCCGCTCCAGCAGGCTCGGCGTCCCCGTCGTCGCGGTCGTGACCGGCGAGGGTGGCAGCGGCGGCGCGCTGGCGCTGGCCACCTGCGACCGGCTGCTGATGCTGGAGAACAGCTTCTACTCGGTGATCAGCCCCGAGGGCTGCGCGGCCATCCTGTGGCGGACCTCCGACGCCGCCCTGGCCGCCGCCACCGCACTCAAGATCACCGCCGCCGACCTGCTGGAACTCGGCGTCGCCGACGGGGTGGTGCCGGAACCGCCCGGGGGCGCGCACACCGACCCCGGCGCGGCGGCGGCCGGCCTGCGCAGGGCCGTACTCGAACAGCTCGACGAGCTCGCCGCCCTCGACCAGGCCACCCTGATCGCCACCCGGCACCGGCGCATCCGCCGGATCGGCGGCACGGCCCACCTGCCCGAGGAGGCACGGACCCGATGAACGAGGAACGCAACGGCGTGCAGGACCTGCGCGCGCTGTGGGGCGAGGCCGCCGACCTGGTACGCAGCAGACCCGGCAGACCGAGCCGGATCGCGATCAGGGCCGTCGAGCACGTCGTCGAGATCGAGTGGCCGGGGCGGCAGCAGGAGGAGGAGCCGCCCCGGTCCGCGCCGGGACCGGAGCCCGCCCCCGCGCCGCAGGCCGTCCCCGAGGGCCACGTGGTGGCGGCGCCACTGGTGGGAACGTTCTACCGGGCCCCGCAGCCGGGCGCCGAGCCGTTCGTCCGTGTCGGCGACCTCGTCGGCGTCGGGCAGACGCTGGCGATCGTCGAGGCCATGAAACTGATGAACAAGATCGACGCGGAGGTGGCGGGCCGGGTCGCCGAGATCTACCCCTCCGACGGGGAGCCGGTCCAGTACGACCAGCCCCTCGTGCGCATCGTCCCCGACGGCGACGCGGACTGACGGGAGACGGCGTGTTCAGCAGACTCCTCATCGCCAACCGGGGCGAGATCGCTCTCCGCATCGCCCGCGCCTGCCGCGAGCTGGGCATCGGCGTCGTCGCCGTGTACTCGAGCGCCGACCGGGACTCACCCGTCGTGCGCATGGCCGACCAGGCCGTGCACATCGGCCCGCCGCCGCCCGGCGCCAGCTACCTCAACATCCCCAACATCATCGAGGCCGCCCGCACCACCGGCGCCGACGCCGTCCACCCCGGCTACGGATTCCTGTCGGAGGACCCCGACTTCGCCGAGATCTGCGCCCAGGAGGACCTGGTCTTCGTCGGGCCCCGCCCGGAGGTGATGCAGCGGCTCGGCAACAAGGCCACGGCGCGGGCGCTCATGGCCGAGGCGGGCCTGCCCATGCTGCCCGGCACCATCGAGCCGGTCGCCTCCGTCCGGGAGGGCGCGGCCGTCGCGGCCGAGATCGGCTACCCGGTCATCATCAAGGCCGCGGCGGGCGGCGGCGGGCGCGGCATGGCCGTCGTCCACGAACCAGGGGAGTTCGCCGAGGCGTTCACCGCCACACGGGCGAGCGCGCACGCGGTCTTCCGCGACCCCACCGTCTACGTGGAGCGCTACCTGACCGGCGCCCGCCACGTCGAGGTCCAGATCATGTGCGGCCTCGACGGCGACGGCGTGCACCTGGGCGAGCGCGACTGCTCGATCCAGCGCCGCCACCAGAAGCTCATCGAGGAGACGCCTTGCACCCGCCTGGACGCGGCCGGCCGCGCCCGGATCGGGGAACTTGCCCTGCGCGGCGCGCTGTCGGTCGGCTACAGCGGCGCGGGCACCATGGAGTTCCTCCTCGACGAGGAGGGCCGCTTCTCCTTCATGGAGATGAACACCCGCATCCAGGTCGAGCACCCGGTGACCGAGATGGTCACCGGCCTGGACCTGATCAAGGAGCAGATCCGGGTGGCGGCCGGGCTGCCGCTCTCGCTCAAGCAGGAGGACGTCGTCCTCACCGGGGCCTCCGTCGAGTGCCGCATCAACGCCGAGGACCCCGACCGGGACTTCGCGCCCGCGCCGGGCCCCCTGGAGGTCTTCGAACCGCCGTCCGGCCCGTGGACCCGCGTGGACTCCGGCTACACGGCGGGCATGGAGGTCGGCCCCTACTACGATCCGATGCTCGCCAAGCTCGTCGTGTGGGCGCCCACCCGGGACGAGGCCCTCGACCGGATGGACCGGGCCCTCGCGGAGTTCCGCGTCGAGGGCAGGGGACTGCGCACCACCATCGGCTTCCACCGCGCCGTCATCGCGCACCCGACCTTCCGGGCGGGCGAGCACGACCTGCGCTTCCTGGAACGCCTGCGCGCCGGCGGCGGCCTGTAACCAGGCTGGATCGAGCCTTCACCGGCCGGACCTAGCGTCGTCGCCATGAGGGAATTCACGTTGGCCGAGTTCATCGAGCTCCTGGAGACCCACGCCGGCGAACCGGACGAAGGACGGCTCGACGACAGCGTCGTCGACGTCCTGTTCGAGCAGCTCGGCTACGACTCCGTCGCCCTGCTTGAGGTCCTCAGCCAGATCAGGCACCAGTACGGCATCGACCTCGCCGAGGAGATCCTCGCCGACATGAAGACGCCCAGACAGGCCCTGCACACCATCAACGAGCTCATCAACGCCTGAGGAGGCACCGGTGACCGTGCTCAGCAACGACAAGGACCTCGTCCACAACGACCCCACGAGACTCCACGCCAGGCAGCTGCTGCTGCTGGCCTGCGGCGGCCGGCTCTCGCGCGTGATCCACGTACTGGCCGAACTCGGGGTGGCCGACATCCTCGCCGACGGCCCGCTGCCCGTCGGCACCGTCGCCGAGCGGGCAGGGGCGCACCCGGACGCGCTGTACCGGGTACTGCGCAACGCCGCGTCCGTCGGCGTCTTCGAGGAGGGACCGGGCAAGGTCTTCCGGCTCACGCCGCTGGCCGAGGGACTGCGCTCCGACAACGGCGACGGCGTGCTGCCGCTCGTCAGGTACAACAACCTGGAGCTGACCGCGCGGCCGTACGACGAGATCATGCACAGCGTCCGCACCGGCGAGCCCGCCGTGGAGAAGGCGCTCGGCATGTCCTTCAACGCCTACCTGGAGAAGAACCCCGAGGTCGGGCTGTTCTTCAACGAGTTCATGTCCTTCTGGAGCCGCCAGTTCGTCGAGGAGGAGCTGGAGCAGTACCACTTCGAGCGCTTCACGAGCCTCGCCGACCTCGGCGGCGGCGACGGCTTCTTCCTGGCGCAGGTGCTGCGCCGCAACCCGGGGATGCGCGCCTACCTGACCGACTACCCGGACGAGGTCCGCAAGGCCGGGCAGGTCCTTGCCGAGCACGGGGTCGGGGACCGCGTCACCGTCGAGGGCGGTGACCTGCTGGAGTCGGAGATCGTCCCCGGCTACGACGCCTACCTGTTCAAGGCCGTCCTGCACTGGATGTCGGACGAGAAGGCCGAGCACCTGCTGCGCAAGACCAGGGCGGCGATCGGCGGCAGCGGCGCCCGGCTGCTGGTGTTCGACTCGGTGCTCGCGCCGGACAACGCCTGGGACCACGGCAAGTTCCTCGACGTGGACATGCTGGTGCTCTTCGGCGGGCGCGAGCGCAGCCTCGACGACTGGCGGGCGCTGTTCGCCCGCGCGGGCTTCGAGCTGGTCCGGGAGCCGTCGGTCTACCACTGGACCCTCCTTGAGTGCAAGGCCGTGTGAGCGCCATGACGACCGAGGACTACGGCGCGCACGCGCTCAGGGGGATCCTCACGGCCAACCTGGGCCTGGAGGACGACGTCCTGGATCGTTCCTGGACCGCCTCGCTCACCGACCTGGGCGTGGACTCCATCGGAGTCCTGGAGCTCCAGACCGTGATCGAGCAGAGGTACCGAGTGTCGCTCCCGGAGACCACCGGGGAGCTCAGCCCCGCCGACATCCACGACCTCGTGGCGAATGGAGGATGACCATGTCCGGCAGCACCGACAACTCCGTCTGGATCGCCGCGCCGTTCGACGTCACCTGGAAGATCACCAACGACGTCCGGAACTGGCCGAACCTGTTCACCGAGTACGCCGCGATCGACGTGCTGGAGGAGCAGGGCGACACCGTGACCTTCCGGCTGACCATGGTGCCCGACCCCGACGGCTCCGTCTGGAGCTGGGTCAGCAGGCGCACCAGCGACAGGACGGGCAGAAACGCCTCCGCCCACCGCGTCGAGACCGGGCCCTTCGAGTACATGAAGATCAGGTGGGACTACGCCGAGGAGGACGGCGGCACCCGGATGCGCTGGCGGCAGGAGTTCGCCGTCAAGCCCGAGGCCCCCTTCGACCTGGTCTCCATCACCGACCGCATCAACCGCAACACCCTCATCCAGATGGCGGTCATCAAGGAGAAGGTCGAAAAAGCGGCCGCCGCGTGACGCCGAGCACGGGCCTTCGGCGGCGAGCCGCCGAAGGCCCCGGCAGGAGACTTCCATGACAACGCATCGCACCCTGTACGACTGGTTCGCCGCCGCCGCGGCGCGGCACCCCACGCGCCCCGCCCTGCGGACCTCGGCCGGCACACTCACCTACGCCGAACTGGAGGAGCACGCCGCACTGCTGGCCGAACGGCTGGTCGCCGCCTGCGGCACCGCCCCCGCCACCGTCGCGCTGCACGCCACCCGGCAGGCCGCCGCCTACGCCGGATACCTCGCCGCCCAGCGCGCCGGCGCGGTGGTGGTGCCGCTCAACCCGGCCTGGCCGCAGGCGCGCAACGAGGAGATCACCGCCGCCTCGGGCGCCGACGCCGTCATCACCGGCACGGGCGAGGTCGCAGGCCGGAACGGCACGGCCGAGCGCCGCGACAGCATCGCCTACATCCTGTTCACCTCCGGCTCGACCGGCACCCCGAAAGGCGTGCCGATCAGCCACGCCAACGTGTCCGCCTACCTGTCCCACGTCATCCCGCGCTACGGGCTCGGACCCGGCAGCAGACTCACGCAGACCTTCGACCTGACCTTCGACCTGTCGGTCTTCGACCTGTTCGCGGCCTGGGGATCCGGCGCCGAACTCGTCGTGCCCACCCGGGGCGACCTGTTGGCCCCCGCCAGGTTCGCCGCCAGGGAGCGCATCACCCACTGGTTCTCCGTGCCCTCGCTCGTGTCGGTGGCCGTCCAACTCGGCCGCCTGCCCGAGGGCAGCCTGCCGGAGCTGCGATGGAGCCTGTTCTGCGGCGAACGGCTCACCCTCGACCAGGCCCGTGCCTGGCGGGCGGCCGCGCCGCACTCGGTCATCGAGAACCTGTACGGCCCGACGGAACTCACCCTGAGCTGCACCCAGTACCGGCTCCCCGAGCAGGTGGAGCACTGGCCCGCGCCCGCCGACGGCGGCGTCCCGATCGGCACCCTCTACCCGGGCCACGAGGAACTGGTGATCGACGCCGACGGCCGCCCCGCGGACCAGGGTGAACTGTGCGTGCGCGGGCCGCAGCGCTTCGACGGCTACCTGGACCCGGCCGACAACGCCGGGCGCTTCGTCGCCTTCGACGGCACCCGCGCGAGCGTCTGCGGCGACCTGCCGTCCGCCCCGCCCGGCCTCTGGTACCGCACCGGAGACCTGGTCCGCAGGGACGGCGGCGCCCTCGTCCACCTCGGCCGCCTGGACCACCAGGTGAAGATCCAGGGCTACCGCGTCGAACTCGGCGAGATCGAGACCGTCCTGCGCGCCCAGCCCGGCGTCGTCGAGGCGGTCGTGGTGCCCATGTCGAACGGCGCCGGCCGCACCTGGCTGGCGGCCGTCCACACCGGCGCGGACGCCGCCGGCGAGCCGGAACTGCGTGCGGCGCTGCGCTCCCGCCTGCCCGGCCACCTGGTGCCGCGTACCTTCACCCGGCTGGACCGGCTGCCGCTCAACACCAACCGCAAGATCGACCGCTCGGCCATCATCGAGCTCCTGGAGGACGGACATGCAGCGGGCACTCCTCGTCATGAAGATGAGTCCGGGCGACGCGCCCCACGTGGCGCGGGCGTTCGCTGACCACGACCGTTCGAGCCTGCCCACCGACATCGGGGCAGTGCGCCGCACCCTGTTCAGCTACCACGGCCTGTACTTCCACCTGGTCGAGGCGCCCGACACCCTCGACGGCGACCTCATGGACCGCATCTACGCCTGGCGCGCCCACCCGGTCTTCGCCGAGACCGCCGAGCGGGTCAAGCCGTACCTGAGCCCGTACGTCCCGACGTGGCAGGGGCCGAGAGACTCCCGCGCCACCGAGTTCTACTGCTGGGAAGCGGAGTGATCATGGATCGCAGGCAGCTTTTCGCGATGATGAAGGCATACCACCGGACGAGCCTGCTGCGCGCCGCCGTGGACCTCGACGTCTTCACGCACCTGGCCGACGGGCCCGCGGCGCCCGGCGAGGTGGCCGTGCGCGTCGGCGCCGACGCCCGGGGCACCCGTATCCTGCTCAACGCGCTGGCCGCCGTGCGCCTCGCCGAGACCGACGGCACCCGCTTCTGGCTCACCGAAGCCCACGCCGACCTGCTCGTCCCCGGCCGGCCCGGCTACGCGGCCGGCATGGTGCACGTCTTCGCCGGCGACCGGGAGTGGGAGGCGCACCGGCGCATCGCCGAGGCCGTACGGCACGGCGGGTCCGTGCTCGCCGAGAACGCGGAGACCGCCGGGTACGCCTTCTGGGAGGACTTCGCCCGCCACGCCGACGTGGTCGCCGAGCCGACGGCGGAACTGCTGGCCGACACCCTCAAACCGTGGGCGACGGACCGGGCGGAACTGGACGTGCTCGACGTGGCCTGCGGCCACGGCATCTACGGCTACACCGCCGCCAAGCGCTACCCGCAGGCCCGCGTGTGGTCGCTGGACTGGGCGAACGTGCTGGACGAGGCGCACAAGCACGCCGTCAGGCTGGGTGTCGCCGACCGGGTCGAGCGCATCGCGGGCGACATGTTCGACACGCCGCTCGGCGGACCGTACGACCTGGTGCTGGTCACGAACGTGCTGCACCACTTCTCCGCCGAGCGCGCCGCCGAACTGCTGGCGCGGGCCGCGTCGGTCCTCAAACCGGACGGCCGGCTCGGCATCGTGGGCTTCACCACCTCCGGCCGGACACCCGCGCAGGACCCCGCCCCCTACCTGTTCGACCTGCTCATGCTCGCCTGGACCGCCCAGGGCGAGGTGCACTCCGAGCAGACCTACGAGCGGCTGCTGGCCGAGGCCGGACTGCGGATCATCGCCAACGAGCCGGTGGACCGGCCCGGCATCGACTTCCACGTGCTGCTGGCCGGGAGGGCGGCATGAGCGCCCGCAAGGTCTCGCTGGGCGACGTCGCGCCGACCAAACGGTTCGGCTGCGACATCAGGGCACTGCTGACGCCCGCGCGCGTGGGCTCCACCTCGGGCTTCCTCGGCACGATGAGCCTCGCGCCGGGCGAGATCGTGGCCGCCCACTACCACCCGTACTCCGATGAGTTCTGGTTCGTCGCCGAGGGCCGCCTGACGGTCCGCATCGGCGGCGAGGAACTGGCCGCCGCGCAGGGCGACGCCCTGTTCGTGCCGCGCGGCACGGAGCACCGGATCGAGAACACCGGCGAGCGGCCGGCGCTCGTGGTCTTCCAGATCGCGCCGCTCGCCCCCAGCCCCGAACTGGGGCACGTGGACGTGGAGCCGATGCCGTTCCCGGCCGCGCCCCCGCCGTCAGTGGGAGGATGATCGTGAGAAGGGCAGTCATCACCGGAATCGGCATGTGCGTCCCCGGCGGCGTCGGCCGCAAGGAGTTCTGGGAGTTCATCACCTCCGGCCGCACCGCCACCCGGCCGATCTCCCTGTTCGACGCCAGCCGCTTCCGCTCGCGCCTCGCGGCCGAGGTCGACTGGGACCCGCTCGCCGAGGGCTTCACCGAGCACGAGGTCGCCCGGTACGACCGGGTGCTGCAGTTCGCGCTCCACTCGCTGCGCGAGGCACTGGAGGACAGCGGCCTGTCCGGCTCGCCGGCCGCCCCCGAGCGGACCGGAGTGGCGGTCGGCACCGCCATCGGCGCCACCATGAGCCTGGACCGGCAGTACGCGGCCACCAGCCACCTGGGCGAGCGCTGGCTGGTCGACCACACCCGCGCCGATCCGTGGCTCTTCGACTACTTCGTGCCCAGCTCGATGGCCAGGGAACTGGCCTGGCGGGCGGGCGCGGAGGGCCCGGCCACCGTCGTCTCGACCGGCTGCACGTCGGGCATGGACTCGGTCGGCTACGCCCTGGAGCTGATCAGGGAGGGCTCGGCAGACGTCGTGATCACGGGAGCCTCCGACGCCCCGATCTCCCCGATCACCTCCGCCTGCTTCGACGCCATCAAGGCCACGACCCCGCGCAACGACGACCCGGAGCGCGCCTGCCGCCCTTTCGACATCACCCGCGACGGGTTCGTGCTCGGCGAGGGCGCGGCGATCATCGTCCTGGAGGAGTACGAGCACGCCCGCAGGCGGGGCGCGCACGTCTACGCCGAGGTCGCCGGATTCGCCACCCGGTGCAACGCCCACCACATGACCGGACTGCGGGCCGATGGCGCGGAGATGGCCGAGGCGATCACCGTGTCCATGGCCCAGGCCAGGGTGAACCCGGAGGACTTCGGCTACATCAGCGCCCACGGCTCCGGCACCAGGCAGAACGACCTGCACGAGACCGCCGCGTTCAAGAAGGCGCTCGGCGCCGCCGCCTACGGTGTGCCGATCAGCTCGATCAAGGCGGCGATCGGCCACGCGCTCGGCTCGGTCGGCTCCATCGAACTGGCCGCCTGCGCGCTGGCCATCGAGCACGGCGTCGTACCGCCCACGGCCACGCTGCACGATCCCGACCCGCAGTGCGACCTCGACTACACGCCGAGGGTGGCGAGGCAGGCGCGCGTCGACGTGGCGCTCAGCGTCGCCAGCGGGTTCGGCGGCTTCCAGAGCGCGGCGGTACTGCGCGGCCCGAGGGGGCGGGCGGCATGAGCGGCGGCGCGACGGTGGTCACCGGACTCGGCGTGGTGGCGCCCAACGGGCTGGGCCTGGAAGCGTACTGGCAGGCCACCCTCGCCGGGCGCACCGGCCTGCGCCGTCTCACCCGCTTCGACCCCGACCGCTATCCCGTACGGCACGGCGGCGAGGTGCTCGACTTCGCGCCCCGGCCGGTCGTGCCGGGACGGCTGGTCCCGCAGACCGACCGGGTCACCCAGTTCTCGCTGGCCGCGACCGCGTGGGCGCTGGAGGACGCCGTCTTCGACCCCGGCGCGCTCGGCGTCTACGACGTGGGCGTCGTCACCTCCAACGCCTGCGGCGGCTACGAGTTCGGCCACCGGGAGCTGCGCAAACTGTGGAGCGAGGGCCCGCACCGGGTCAGCCCCTACCAGTCGTTCGCCTGGTTCTACGCCGTGAACACCGGGCAGCTCTCGCTGCGGCACGACGTCAGAGGCCACAGTTCCGTGCTCGTCACCGAGCAGGCGGGCGGCCTCGACGCGCTCAACCACGCCCGCCGCCTGCTCCGCAACGGGACGCTCAAGGCGGCGATCACCGGCGGGATGGAGGCCCCGTTGTGCCCGTGGGGGCTGACCGGGCAGATACCGACCGGCCGTCTCAGCCGCGAGGGCGCCTACCTGCCCTTCACCCGAGGCGCCTCCGGCTACCTGCCCGGCGAGGGCGGGGCCATGCTGCTGCTGGAGGAGGCCGGGCTCGCCCGCGAGCGCGGTGCCCGCGTGTACGGCGAACTGGCCGGGTACGCGGCCACGTTCGACCCCGCGCCCGGCACCGGGCGGCCGTCGGCGCTGCCGCGCGCCATCCTCGGTGCGCTGGCCGAGGCGGGGCTGGAGCCCGCCGACGTCGACGTGGTCCTGGCCGACGCGGGCGGCCTGCCCGAACTCGACGCGGCCGAGGCCGAGGCGGTCCGCGCGGTCTTCGGCCCGCGCGGCGTGCCCGTGGCCGCGCCCAAGAGCCTCACCGGGCGTCTCTACTCGGGCGGCGGGCCGCTGGACGTCGCCGCCGCCCTGCTGATGATCCGCGACGGCGTGGTCCCGGCCGTGCCGTACGGGGGAGAGGTCCCCGAGGAGTACGGGATCGACCTGGTCGCAGGTACGCCCCGGCGCCTGCCGGTGCGCAACACCCTCGTCATCGCCCGAGGCAACGGGGGCTTCAACTCGGCCCTCGTGGCGCGGGCCGCCTAACCAAGGAGCCGTCATGGCAGACATCGAGGTATCCGTCCTGGTCGTCGGAGGCGGGCTGAACGGCCTGGCCACCGCCCTGTTCCTGAGCCGGCAGGGCGTGGACGTCCACCTGGTCGAACGCAACAGCACGACGGCGCGGCTGCTGCGCGCTGCGGGCGTCAGCGCCCGCACGATGGAGCTGTTCCACAGCGTCGGGCTGGAGCCGGAGATCCGCGCGCGCGGCCTGCGGCTGGTGCCGGGCGAGCACTGGACGCAGCCCAACTCTCCGGCCGACCTGCTGCCGAGGGCCATCCTCGGCGCCAAGCGCCTGTCCGACATCGGTGACGGCCGCGCCTTCGTCATGGAGGAGGGCACGGTCGAGGTGGCCGACGCCAGTCCCATGGAGCCCGCCTGGTGCGGCCAGGACCGGCTGGAGCCGCTGATGGTCGGCGAGGCGACCCGGCGGGGCGCCCGCGTCGAGTTCGGCACGGAGCTGGTCTCCTTCGAGCAGGACCCGGACGGGGTGGACGCCGTCATCCGGGACACCGCCACGGGCGAACGGCGCAGCGTCAGGGCCCGCTACCTGATCGCCGCGGACGGCGTGAGCAGTCCCGTCCGCGAGTCCCTGGGGATCACCCGCTCGGGCAACGGCACCATCGGCCACGTGCTCAGCATCCTGTTCGAGGCCGACCTGGACGCCGTCGTCGACGGGCGCAGGTTCCTCATCGCCTACCTGCTCAACGAGGCCGCGGGACTGCTGCACCGCTTCGACGCCACCCGCTGGGTGTTCGGCCTGTTCTTCGACCCCGAACGGCACGCCGGGGCCGAGACGTCGAAGGACAAGGCGCTGGAACTGCTGCGCACGGCGCTGGGCGAGCCGGACCTGTCCGCCGACATCCAGCTCGTCAACCGCTGGCGGCTGGCCCACGAGGTCGCTGACGCCTACCGCTCTGGCCGGGTCTTCCTGGTCGGCGACGCCTGCCACGTGCACCCGCCGGCGGGCGGCTACGGGGCCAACTCCGGCATGCAGGACGCCCACAACCTGGCCTGGAAGCTCGCCGCCGTACTGCGTGGCTGGGCGGGGGACGGCCTGCTCGACACCTACGAGCAGGAGCGACACCCGGTGGGCAGGGCGACCGCCGACCAGGCGTGGATCCGCCAGACCACGCGCAGCGAGGGCGACGGCGGGCATCCCGACCTGCGGAACTCCACGGTGATCAGCACCGGCTACCGCTACCCCGAGGGCGCGTTCGAGGGCGAGAAGGGCGGTGAGCCCCTGGAAGGGGAGCTGCGCATCGACGGCCGTCCCGGGATGCGGGTGCCGCACGTGTGGCTGGAGCGCGACGGCGCCAAGGTGTCCACGGTCGAACTGGCGACGGACACGTTCGTGCTGCTGGCGGCGCAGGACGGCGGCGCCTGGGCCGAGGCCGCGCGGGCGGCGGGGGCGGCGCTCGGCCTGCCGCTCACCGTGCACCGGGTCGGCGGCGACCTGGCGGACGCCGAGGGCCGCTTCTGCGAGCTCACCGGCCTGACCTCGCAGGGGGCGCTGCTGGTGCGCCCGGACGGGTTCGTCGCCTGGCGCTCGCCTGGCGCCGGAGACCGGCCGGAGGACCTGCTGCGCACGGTCCTCGGCCGGATCACCGCGCGAGACCGGGAGGTGTGACGATGGCCACCATCTCGACGGCCGGCGGCCACTACACGCTGATCAACGTCTTCCGGGTGGCTCCGGAGAACCAGCGGCGCATGTACGACATCATCCTGGAGGCCACCGGCGTGATCACCGCATTTCCCGGCTATGTGTCGGCGAACGTGCACCTCAGCGACGACGGCACCCGGGTGGTGAACTACGCGCAGTGGCGCAGCAAGGCGGACTTCGAGGCCATGCGCGCCCATCCCGCGGTCCAGGAGCACTTCGCGGCCTGCAGGGCGCTGGCGGAGATCGAGCCCATCTTCTGCCGCGTCGCCTACACGCACGAGGTCTGATGTTATGGTGAGTGTCCACCAAGTGGTTGGTTGAACATCATGGAGGAGCCCTTGAATTCCGGAAGCAGGCAACAGGCGCTGGTCGAGGCCGCCTTCAACTGCATCGCCGCCCGAGGGTTCGAAGGGCTCCGCCTCCGCGAGGTCGCCAAGGAGGCCGGCATCGACCACTCGACGCTCCACCACTACTTCCCGACCAAGGAGGACCTGGTGGCCGCGGTGGTCGAGCACGCCACCCGCCAGTTCTGGAAGACGATGCCGCCCCAGCCCAGCGCCGCCGCCACGGTCAGGTACCACCTGGCGGTGCTGGCCGACATGATCCGTGCCCGTCCCGAACTGTTCGCCGTCCTGCGCGAGCTGGACCTGCGGGCCGCGAGGGACGCGCGGATCGCCGAGGTGGTCACGCGCAGCGAGCGCGGCTGGCACGAGGCCCTGCGCGGGGTGCTCGCCGAAGCCCTGCCCGGCGCCGACGTGGCCGCCACCGCCGACCTGGTCATCTCCGTCGCCCGGGGCGTCAGCCTCGCCCCCGACCAGGCGCCCGCCGTTTTCGCCCAGCTCGAAGTGCTGCTCGACCTGACCGACTGACACCTGACGAAGGAGTGCATCGTGCCGGCGGAAGCGATCGTCTACGCACGACTCCAGTTCGCGCTGACCGCCATCGCGCACTGGCTGTTCGTCGCTCTCACGCTCGGCCTCGTCACCTACGTTGTGATCATCCAGACGATCTGGACGGTCACCGGCAACCCCCGCTATGAGCGGATGACGAGGTTCTTCGGCCAGCTCTACCTGATCAACTACGCCCTCGGCATCGCCACGGGCATCGTGATGGAGTTCCAGCTCGGCCTCAACTGGAGCGGGCTGACCAAGGTCGTCGGCAGCGTCTTCGGCGCCCCCCTGGCGATCGAGACCCTGGTGGCGTTCTTCCTGGAGTCCACCTTCCTCGGCATCTGGATCTTCGGCTGGAACCGGCTCGGCAAACGCCTGCACCTGGCCATGATCTGGCTCACCGCGATCAGCGCCTGGATGTCGGTCATCTGGGTCCTCATGGCCAACTCCTTCCTGCAGCACCCCGTCGGACACGCCTCCGCCGCCAACGGGCGCTTAGTCCTGTCCGACTTCGCCGAGTTCGTCGGCAACCCCAACTTCTGGCACGCCGTACCGCACGCCGCGGCGGCGGCGATGACCACCGGCGCGTTCTTCGTCGCCGGGGTCAGCGCCTGGCACCTGCGGCGGCTGCCGGCGGGCCACCCCGACCGGGCGGCGTTCATGTTCACGCTGCGGCTGGCCGTCTACAGCGCGCCCGTCTTCGTCTTCGTCACCGCGTTCATGGGCGGCAACCTGCTCGACGTCATCAACGTCGAGCAGCCCATCAAGGGCGCCCTGGCCGACAACGACCTGGCCCTGGCCGCCCGGCTCCAGGAGGAGATGGCCGCCCGGCACGGCCCCGGCGAGTACATCCCGGTCCACGAGTTCATCTACGTCACCCGCACGGTCATGATCTGGTCGGCCATCACCATGCAGGCCCTGGCCGTCGTCACCGCCCTCATGACCGTCAAGGACGCGCTGCTCACCCGCTTCGCCTGGATGCTGCGGATCCTCCCGTGGCTCATCCCGGTGCCGTTCCTCGCCGGTACGGCCGGCTGGCTGTTTCGCGAGGTGGGCCGCCAGCCCTGGGTCGTCTACGAGATCCTCAAGACCGAGGACGCCATCAGCCCCGGGCTGACCGGCGGCACCCTGCTGGCCTCGCTCATCATCTTCACCCTCGTCGTCGGCACCCTCGCCGTCACCGACTGGCGGCTGCTGACCAGGTTCGCCCGGCGCGGCCCCGACGGCGCCCACCTCGGCTCCGCCGGACAGGAGTCCGGCGCCGACGAGCAGACCCCCGCCACCACCGGAGGCCGACTGTGAACTGGCACACCGCCTGGCTCGTCCTCACCGCGCTGATGTTCGCCGGCTACCTCGTCACCGAGAGCCGCAGCATCGGCATCGGGCTCGTCCTGCCCGTCCTGGGCCGGAACGACGACGACACGGACGCGGTCGTCGGCACCGTCGGCCCGTACTTCCTCGGCAACGAGGTCTGGATCGTCTCCGTCATGGGCCTGCTCATCGGCGGCTTCCCGATCTTCGAGGGGACGCTGCTGTCCGGGCTCTTCCCGCTGTTCGCCGCGTTCGTGCTGGGGATGGTGGTGCGCGGCGCCGCCGTCCACTTCCGCCGCCGCCACCCGTCGCCGCGCTGGCGGCACGGCTGGAGTGCCGCCCTCACCGGCGCCAGCCTGGTGCTCGCGCTGGCGCTGGGCCTGATCGGCGCCGCGCTGCTCCACACCCTGCCCCTGCGGCCGGACGGGGTGCTGCCGCTCACGTTCTCGGCGCTGTTCACCCCGTTCGGGCTGGTCTGCGGGCTCACCTCGGTGTTGTTCTTCGCGCTGCGCGGAGCGGCGTTCGCCGCGAGCAGGACCCGGGGGCCGCTGGCCGAGCGGTCGATCCGGCTGGCGAGCCTGCTCACCAGACTCGCGCTGGCCTCGGCGTTCGCCGCGTTCGTCGTGGGGCTGCTGACGAGCGACGTGCGCGCCTCCGTGCAGCAGCCGGTCGCCGTCTACGCGCTGGCGGGCGCGGTCGCCGTGGCGCTGGTGGGCTGCGACGTCCTCGCGATGCGGCATGCGGCCAGGCCCGCACTCGCCCTGTCGGCCGTCGTCCTGCTCGCCGCCGCTGCCGCCGTCGCCGTCGGGCGGCTGCCGTACCTGATCGTCTCCGGGTACGGCGAGGCCGCGGGCATGACCGTGGCGGAGGGCAGCGCGGACCCGGCCGTACTGGCGCCGTTGTTCTGGGTCGTCGCCGTGCTCATGCCGCTGCTGGCCGCCCTGCAGTGGTGGGCCGGGCGGCTGTATCGGCAGGTCAGGACCGGCGCGCGCGCCTACTTCTAGAAGGGACGGGCCGTGACCACGCTGAAGCCGTTGTTCTGGTCGGGCCACGACGTGTCCGAATGGGACGCCGAACGTCACCGGCTGGCCGAAGCACTGGCCGCGACACCGGCCCCGGGGCCGGCCTCGGAGTGGGCGGCCGGGGGCTTCGCGTGGGTCGCCGACCGGTGGAACGCGCGCCACCGAGGTCGCGGGGCGGTGCGCGGGGCCGTCGTCGCGGGCGACGCGGCCACCGCGCTGGCGGCGCTGACCGCCGCCCGGCCCGTCCACGCGCGGCGGCGGCCCGTCGCGCTGCTGTTCCCCGGCCAGGGCGCCCAGCACACCCGGATGGCCGCCGGTCTGCAAGGCTTCGAGCCCGTCTTCACCGCCGCGATGGACGAGTTGTTCACCCTGCTCGGCCCCGACGGGGAGCGGACGCGGGCCGACTGGCTGGCGGCCGAGCCGAAGGTGCCCGTCCACGAGGTGTCGCGGGCGCAGCCGCTGCTGCTCGGCGTCGGCCACGCGCTGGCGCGCACCCTGATCGGCTGGGGAGTGCGGCCGGGGGCGCTGCTCGGGCACAGCGTCGGCGAGACGGCCGCCGCAGTGGTGGCGCGCGTGCTGTCCATCGAGGACGCCGTGGCCGTGATCCGGCACCGCGTCGCCGCCGCCGCGCTCCAGCCGCCCGGGGGGATGCTGGCCGTCGTCGCCGCCCCCGACATGCTCGCTCCGTACCTGCGCGGGCCCGTCGTCGTGGGCGCGGTCAACTCACCCAGGCAGACGGTTCTCGCCGGACCCGCCGCCGAACTCGCCGACACCGCCGCCGAACTGCGGGAGGCGGGGTTCACGGCGGTGACCGTACCCTCGCCGCTGGGTTTCCACAGCCCCGCCGTCGCGGGCCTGGCCGACAGCGGGCTCGACGTGTTCGGCCGTGTCGCGCTCAAGCCGCCCGAGATGCCGCTCTACTCCGCCTACACCTGCGCGCCGCTCACCGCCGAGCAGGCCGGGGACCCGTGGTTCTGGGCCAGGCAGGTGGCGGACCCGGTGCTGTTCTGGCCCGCGCTCGACCGGCTGCTGACCGACGGCGACTTCCTGCTCGTCGAGGCGGGGCCGTCCCAGGGGCTCGTCACCGCCTGCCGCAGGCACCGGTCGGTGATCGAGGGGCGCAGCGACGTGGCGGCCCTCCTGCCGGCCCGCCCCGGGCCCGCCGAGGCCGACCGGGCCGCCCTGCTCACGGCGGCGGCACGGATCTGGACCGAGGGCCACGACCTCACCCCGCGATGAAGTGGGCGGAGGCGTGCCACGACCTCACCTCGCGATGAGGCGGGCGGCGGCGCGGCTCCGGGCCGAGGGGCACGCGCTCACCCCGCGATGAGGCGGGCGGAGGCGTCGCCTTCCACCACCCGGGGTACCTCCCGCAGCCCCGCGACCGCGAGCGCGCACGCGTACCCCTCCCTCGGGGACAGGTCCGTGAGCGCCACCCGCAGGCGCGGTCGGCCTCGGAAGCCGAGCAGGCGCGCGGGCCGGTCGGGGGCCGAGACCCGCACGTGCGGCATGGGGACGCGCAGCCCGTCGCCCGTGGCCTTCAGCACGGCCTCCTTGCGCGTCCAGTAAGTGACGAACCCGGACACCGGATCGGGCATCCGCTCCAGCTCGGCCCGCTCGGCCCGCGTCAGCGCCGCCGCCACCAGCGCGGCGCCGCGCACGGCGACCCGCTCCACGTCCACGCCGACGGGCCCGAGGCCGGTGACCGCCACCGCCACCCAGCGGCCGGAGTGCGACACCGAGAGGTGCAACTCGTCGCCGGACAGGCGCGGCCTGCCGTGCGGCCGGGCGCAGTCCGGGCAGTCGCGCCGCAGCGGCACCTCGGACGCGGGCACGCCCAGCCGCCCGCCGAGCAGGATCCTGGTCGTCGCGCAGCCCAGCAGGAAACGGTCGCGGTCCGCCGGAAGGCGGTAGCGCGCGAGGCGGCGCCGCTCCACGGCGTCCAGCAGTTCCTCGTGCCAGGGCCGCACGTCCCCCAGTTCCGCCCACCACACCTCGCAGCCCATCGCCCCGCCTCCGGTCCCACGATCGCCGGACCCCACCGTGGCAGGCCGGGAGCGAGGATCGGTCGAGGGCCGGTGGCTACTCAGGCGCCAGGACGTTCTGCCGGATCGTCACCGCGGTGATCAGCGCGGCCACCGCCATCATCGCCGCGCTGACCAGCATCGCCTGCCGGAAGCCCGCGTCGAACACCGCCGGGATCTTGAACGCGTCGCCGACCAGCCCCACCAGAGGCGGGACCGCCGCCACGGCCAGCAGGCCGCCCGTGCGCGCCACCGCGTTGTTGACGCCGCTGGCCGTACCCGCGTAGCGCTCGTCCGCCGTCGCGAGGACCGTCGCGGTGAGCGGCGCCACCGCCGCCGACAGCCCGAGCCCGAACACGGTCGCGGCCGGGATCACGTGCAGCCAGTACGACGAGCCCGGCCCGATCGTGGACATGTACACGAACCCCGCGCCCGCCACCAGGATGCCGATGGTCATCGGCCAGCGCGGCCCGATCCGCTTGGCCAGCTCGCCCGCCGGCGCCGACAGCACCATCATGAGCAGCGTCACCGGCAGCATCGCCGAGCCCGCCGCGATCGGGCCGAATCCCGACACCACCTGCAACTGCACCACGAGCAGGAAGAACACCAGGCTCATCGCCGCGTACATGACCAGCGTGACCACGTTCACGGCGGTGAACACGCGGTCGCGGAAGATGCCGACGGGCACCAGCGCGTCCGGCGACCTGCGGATCTGGACCACGACGAAGGCCACGCCCAGCGCCACGCCCGCGACCAGCGGGATCGGCGCGCCCGTCTCGATCAGCCCGTAGGTGATCCCGGCCAGCGACAGCGCCGCGAGCACCGAGCCCAGGACGTCGAAGCGCCCGGCCGCCCGCTCGTCCCTCGACTCCGGCACGTGCCGAAGCGTGACGAGCACCACGACCAGCGCGAACGGCAGGTTGATGAGGAAGGCCCACCGCCAGCCCGCCGACTGCACCAGCCAGCCGCCGAGCAGCGGGCCGATCGCGCTGGCCACGCCGCCCAGGCCGGACCAGGCGCCCACGGCCCGAGGCCGGTCGGCGCGCGCGAACGACGCCTGGATGATCGCCAGCGACCCGGGTGTCAGCAGCGCGCCGCCGACGCCCTGCAGCGCGCGGGCGGCGATCAGCGTCTCGATGTTCTGGGCCGCGCCGCACAGCGCGGAGGCGACGGCGAACCAGACGGTGCCGATGAGGAAGATCTTGCGTCTGCCGTACCTGTCGCCGAGCGAGCCGCCCAGCAGGATCAGGCCGGCCAGCGTGAGGGTGTAGGCGTTGACGGTCCACTGCAGGCCGTCCATCTCGGCGCCGAGTTCGTCGCCGAGGAACGGCAGCGCCACGTTGACGATCGTGCTGTCGAGCATGGCCAGGCCGGAACCGAGTACGGTCGCTGCCAGAATCCAGCGTCCACGTCCGGATTTGAGGGTGATCTGGCCGGTTTCCATGGCGTCAATATTGTCACCTGGGTCTGGTAGACCTGGTCACCCCCCGAACATCAGGAGTCCCCCGTGCCCCACCAGCACCTCGACGTCTTCCACGGCCTGCCGGTCTGCGAACTGGCGGAGGACGACGACGATCCCCCGGCTCCGCTGCTCGCCGACTCCGGGCGGCCGTGCGACCTCCCGGCCGACCAGGTCGCCTGGCGGGTGGGCGGCGCGCCGTACGAGGAGGAGGGCGACGCCTTCGGAGAGGCGCTGGAGCGGCTCCTGAGGCATGTCGATCCCGCGCTCGTCAAGGCGCTGGTGGTCGGCTGGTGGGGGCCGGGCTGGGAGGGTACCCGCTCCGACGTCGTCGTCTCCGCGCTCGTCGCGGCGGCCGATCGGCTCACTGCCCTTGAGGCGGTCTTCGTCGGCGACATCGTCAGCGAGGAGTCCGAGATCTCCTGGATCGAGCACGGCGACCTCACCCCGCTGCTCACGGCCTACCCCGGGTTGCGGCGGCTGGAGGTGCGCGGCGGCAGCGGGCTGCGCCTCGACCCGGTCGAGCACCACGCGCTGACGGCGCTCCGGTTCGAGTCGGGCGGGTTGCCGTCGGGGGTCGTGCGCGGCGTCGGCGCGAGCACCCTGCCCGCCCTGCGGCACCTGGAGATGTGGCTCGGCGTCAGCCACTACAGCGGCGACTCGGGGCCGGGCGACTGGGCGGGTGTCCTGTCCGGCGCCGGGCTGCCCGCGCTGCGGCATCTCGGCCTGCAGAACAGCGAACGCCAGGACGAGGTGGCCGCCGCCGTGGCGACGGCGCCGGTGGTGGCGCGACTGGAGTCGCTCAGCCTGTCGATGGGCACCCTGTCCGACGCGGGCGCCGAGGCGCTGCTGTCCGGGCAGCCGCTCACCCACCTGCGCGAACTCGACCTCGGCCCCCACTATGTCAGCGAGGCGATGGTCGAGCGGCTGCGCGCCGCCCTCCCCGGCGTACGGGTGCTCGGCGAGCCGGAACCCGAGAACAGGTACCACCCCGGCTACCGATACGTCCAGATCTCCGAATGACCTCAGAGGAACCCATGCGCGAGACCTACCTTCAGACGTTTCACGGCCTGCCCGTCCACGCGGTCGTCGACGGAGTCGTCGTCCGCGTGCACGGCGACCCGGACGAGCCGGGCGAGCCCGTACCCATGCCGGAGCCGGGCACGGCCGCCTGGCGGGTCGCGGCCGGGCCGATCACGTGGGACGAGACCACCGGAGACGCGACGGTGGACGGTCCAGAGTTCGCCGAGGCCCTCGACCTGCTCCTGCGGCGCGTCGACCCGGCGGGGATCACGGCGATCGTCGCCGGCTGGTGGGGCCCGGAGTTCGAGGACTACGACTCGGGTCAGGCGATCGACCCGCTCGTCGCGGCGGCCGACCGGCTCACGTCGCTGGAGGCGGTGTTCCTCGGCGACCACGTGACCGAGGAGACGACGATCGCCTACATCGACCACGCCGACCCCGCCCCGCTCCTGCGCGCCTACCCCGGACTGCGGCGCCTGGAGGCCCGAGGTTGCGTGATCATGAAAGAGCCGGTCGAGCACCCCGGGCTGGAGGTGCTGCGGATCGAGTCCGGCGGGCTGCCGGGCGAAACCGTCCGCACGATCGGCGACGGCGTCTTCCCCGCGCTGCGCCACCTCGAACTCTGGCTGGGCGTCATCCACTACGGCGGCGACTCGGGCCCGGACGACTGGGCGGGCATTCTGTCCGGCGCCGGGCTGCCCGCGCTGCGGCATCTCGGCCTCCAGGACAGCGAGGATCAGGACGACGTGGCCGCCGCCGTGGCGACGGCGCCGGTGGTGGCGCGGCTGGAGTCGCTGAGACTGTCGATGGGCACGTTGTCCGACGTGGGCGCCGAGGCGTTGCTGTCCGGGCAGCCGCTCACCCACCTGCGCGAACTCGACCTCGACCACCATTACCTGTCCGAGCCGATGGTCGAGCGACTGCGTGCCGCCCTGCCGGGCGTGCGGGTGAGCGCGCGGGCCGGGGGCGCTCCGGACGACGACGACCGCTACGTGGCGGTCGCCGAGTGACGCCGTTGGTCGTCGTCGGCGTCCCCGGCGATCGGCGCACCCGCCTGTTCGCCGAGGCCGCCGCCCGCTGCGGGCTCGGCCCGCCCGAGGTGGTCGCGTGGCGGCAGGTGCTCACCTCCGGCCCGCCCCCGCTGCCCGACGGCGCGCTGGTACGACTGGAGTCGCCCGGCGAGGACGCCGAGGTCGACGCCCTCCTGCGCGGCCCCGGCGCGCCCACCCGCGTCGGCGGCGGCGCCCGATGGCACGAGCACTTCGTGCGGGCCCTCCACCGGGTACGCGAGGCCGTCGCCGCCACCCCGGGCGCCCGGCTGGCCGGGGACGTCGGCGAGATCGCGGTGATGTTCGACAAACGTCGTTGCCACGCCCTGCTGGAGGCGGCGGGGGTGCCGGTGCCTCCAGCGCTGCCGGGATTCACCGACAGCCCACCGGGCGGCGCCTACGAGCGGCTGCGGGCGCGCATGGCCGAGGCCGGGTGGCCGAGGGTGTTCGTCAAGCCCGCCCATGGATCCTCCGCCTCCGGCGTCGTCGCCCTCAACGCCGACGGCGAACGGGTGCGAGCCGTCACCTCCGCCGCGTTCGAGGACGACGGCCTCCACAACTCCCTCCGCGTCCGCACCTACGGCCGCGAGCCCGACGTGGCCCGGCTCGTCGCCGCCCTCGCCCCCGACGGCCTGCACGTCGAACGCTGGTTCCCCAAGGCGTCGCTCGGCGGCCGGGTGATCGACCTCCGCGTGGTCGTGATCGGCGGCACCCCCACCCACGCGGTCGTCCGCGCCGCCCTCGGCCCCATCACCAACCTCCACCTCGGCGCCGCCCGAGGCGATCTCGACGGCCTGCGCGACCGGCTCGGCGCCCGCCGCTGGGCCGCCGCCCTCGACGTGTGCGCGCAGGCCGCCGCCTGCTTCCCCGCCAGCCCCATGACGGCCGTCGATCTCATGGTCGGCACTGACCTGAACCGGTTCGCGGTCGCCGAGGTCAACGCCTTCGGCGACCTGCTCCCCGGGCTCACCGGCCTGCCCGGCACCGCCGAGGGCCTCGACACCTACACCGCGCAGCTCCACCACCTCAAGGCGGTCCTGTGAGAGACATGCGACGGGTGATCGGCAGCCACGACCTGCTGCTCGTCACACTCGACACCCTCCGTTACGACGTGGCCGCCGACCAGCTCGCGGCGGGACGGCTGCCCACCCTGGCCCGCGTCCTGCCCGGGGGGCGCTGGGAACGCAGGCACACCCCGGGCAGCTTCACCTACTCCGCCCACGCGGCCATGCTCGCCGGGTTCCTGCCCACCCCGGCCGAGCCCGGACCGCATCCCCGGCTGTTCGCCGCCGACTTCCCCGGCAGCGAGACCACCGCCGAAGGCACCTGGCGCTTCGCGGCCGCCGACCTGCCCACCGGGCTGGCCCAGGCCGGCTACCACACGGTCTGCGTCGGAGGAGTCGGCTTCTTCAACAAGCTGACGCCGCTCGGCTCCGCGCTGCCGTCGCTGTTCGCCGAGTCCCACTGGGAGCCCGGGTTCGGCGTCACCTCGCCCACCTCGTTCGAACAGCAGATCGCGTGCGCGCGGCGGGCCGTACACGATCGGGAGGAGCCGGTGTTCCTGCTGGTCAACGTTTCGGCGCTGCACCAGCCCAACCACTTCTACCTGCCCGGCGCCACCGGCGACGGCCTCGACAGCCACGCGGCCGCGCTCGCCTACGTCGACGCCCACCTCGGCGAGCTGTTCGCGCTCATGAGCGCCCGGCGCCCGTGCCTGGCCGTCGTCTGCTCCGACCACGGCACCGCCTACGGCGAGGACGGCCACACCGGCCACCGCATCGGGCACGAGGTCGTCTGGAGCGTTCCCTACGCCGAGTTCGTCATCGAGAAGGGGGCATGGCAATGACGCCCTACCAGGGATACGTCTACTCCTATCCGCACAAGACCGCCTACCGGCCACTGGAGCCCCGGCCGCCGCTGCGGCAGGTGTGGGAGGGCGAGGACGTCTCCGCGCTGTTCGCCTACCTCCACATCCCCTTCTGCGAGATGCGCTGCGGCTTCTGCAACCTGTTCACCAGGACCGGGGCGCCGGAAACACTGGTGTCCGCCTACCTCGACGCGCTGGCCAGGCAACTGGCCGCCGTCCGCGAGGCCGTCCCCGAGGCCCGCTACGCGGCCGCCGCGATCGGCGGCGGGACCCCGACGTACCTGTCGGCGGGCGAGCTCGACCGGTTGTTCGACCTCGCCGCGCTGCCCGCCGGGATCCCCGTCGGGATCGAGACCTCTCCGGCCACGGCCACGCCGGACCGGCTCGCGGTGCTCGTGGGGCGCGGGGTCAGCCGGATCTCCATCGGGGTGCAGAGCTTCATCGACGCCGAGGCCCGCTCGGCCGTGCGGCCGCAGCGCCGTACCGAGGTGGAGGCGGCCCTGGCCGCCATCCGCGCGGCCGGGGTCGCCACCCTCAACCTCGACCTGATCTACGGCATCGACGGGCAGGACCGGACCTCCTGGCGCTACTCGCTCGACGCGGCGCTCGCCTGGCGGCCGGAGGAGATCTACCTCTACCCGCTGTACGTCCGGCCGCTCACCGGCCTCGGACTGCGCCCGCGGGAGTGGGACGACCAGCGCCTGGCCCTCTACCGGCAGGGCCGCGACCACCTGCTGGAGGCGGGCTACGAACAGGTGTCGATGCGGATGTTCCGGCTGCCGGGCTCCGCCGACACCGCCGCCTACCGGTGCCAGACCGACGGCACGGTCGGCCTCGGCTGCGGCGCCCGCTCCTACACCTCCGGCCTGCACTACTCCTTCGAGTACGCCGTCGGCGTGCGCCACGTGCGCGCCATCGTGGACGAGTACGTGCGCGAAAGCGACTTCACGCGGGCCAACGTCGGCTTCCACCTGGACGACGGCGAACGGCGGCGGCGCCACCTGCTGCAGTCGCTGCTGCAGGCCGAGGGCCTGTCGCGGGCGCTCTACCTGAAGCGCTTCGGCACCGACGTGCTCGACGACTTCCCGCTCACGCCGTACGCCGATCGCGGCTGGGCCGAGGCCGACGCCACCACCGTGCGGCTCACGCCCGACGGGCTCGCCCACTCCGACGCCATCGGGCCCGCGCTGTTCTCCGGCCGCGTCCAGGAGCTGATGGACCACTATGACCACCGTTGACCATCTCACGATCCTCTACCGGGGGCCGCTGTCGAGCTGCGACTACGACTGCCCCTACTGCCCGTTCGCCAAGCGGCGCGACGGGCCCGCGCTGCTGCGGTCCGACAGGGAGGCGCTCGAACGCTTCACACGGTGGGTGGGCGGGCGCGACTTCCCGGTCTCGGTGCTGTTCACGCCGTGGGGAGAGGGGCTGGTCAGATCGTGGTACCGGGCGGCGATCGTGTCGCTGAGCCACCTGCCCCACGTGCGGCGGGTGGCGATCCAGACCAACCTCGGCGGGCGTACGGCGTGGCTGGCCTCGGCCGACCTGGGGAAGGCGGCGCTGTGGGCGACCTACCACCCGGGGGAGGTGAGCCACGCGCGCTTCCTCGCCAAGTGCCGGGAACTGTCGGCATCGGGGGTGAGGTACAGCGTCGGGGTCGTCGGCCTGCCCGCTCACCTCGACGCCGCCCGCCGCCTGCGCGCCGACCTGCCCGCGTCGGTCTACCTGTGGGTCAACGCCGCCGAAGGACACGTGTACACCGATGCGGAGGCCGCGCGCTGGGCCGCGCTGGATCCGCTGTTCTCCTACAGCCGCCGCCCCCATCACAGCTTCGGGCTGCCGTGCCGTACGGGGGAGAGCGTCGTCTCGGTGGACGGCGACGGGGAGGTACGGCGCTGCCACTTCGTCAGGGAGCGTCTCGGCAACCTCTACGACGGCACCGCTTTGGCCGCCCTCGGGCCCCGGCCGTGCCCGCTGGCGGTCTGTGACTGTCATATCGGCTACGTCCACCTGGAGGCGTTGCCGCTGTACGACACCTTCGCGGGCGGCGTCCTCGAACGCATCCCCGCCCACTGGCCCGCCTGACCCCTGGTCCGGGCTTGCCGCACTTCAGGAGAGAACCAGACGAATCCATGTGACGAGGTCCCGCATGCTGAGAAGCGAACGGACGGTAAGCCAAGGGAGAGCCGGATGACCGAGGTACGGGTGTCCGACGTGGCCGGACTGCGTCAGGCGATCACCGAGCGGGCCACCGCGATCGAGGTGGTCGGGATCATCTCCGGCAGCCCGTCGATCACGCTTCCGCCGGGCACGACGCTGCGCGGCGGCGTGCTGCGTTTCGGCGGACGCGGCGTGCGGGTGACGACCGGCAACACGCTGCGCGACCGTCGAACGGGTGGTCAACAACGGCCCGGTCTCGACCGGCCGATGGGCACGCTGACCGTCCACGGCGACCTGGCCACGGCCGGAGGCACGGGGACGAGCCTGGTGAAGGGGGTGCAGACCGAGCTGTCGGCGATCGCGCTGAGCGTCAAACCCGGCGGCAGCATCGAGTCGCTGCGTGTCGACGGCGACATCCGCACCCGAGGTGACGGTTTCCCCGCGGTCGAACTCGACGGACCGGTGGGCGAGGTCACGCTGGGCGGCACCGTGATCGGCCCCGTCGTCGGCTCGGCCCTCGACTCCGGCACACCGGACGGGGACCCCCGTTTCAGCCGCTGACACCTCCCCGGCACAGTCGCGCACTCGACTCCGGCTTCGGACACCAGGTGGACAGCTCGGAGATCTTGTCGGCGCCCCTGCGGTGGCCCCGGCTGACGCTGGACCCTGCCCGTGCGTCGGCCTGCCGGGTGGGAATCCCAGAGTCTCCGCAGGTCAGAAGGGCTTCAGAGGTCCAGCGCCCAGGGTGCGGGCCGGTCAAACTTGCGTCAGGAACGAGCAGGGCTCCGATGCCGGTGAGAGCGCGTGGGCAGGTGTCTGTCGGGTCGGGGCACGCGTGTTCGCGCGAGCTGTGTCGCACCACGGGAGAAAACAATCATGAGCGTCGCCATCATCGGAACGGGAAACATCGGCTCGCGGCTGGCCGCCGACCTCGCGGCCGGGGGAGTGGACGTGCTGGTCGCAGGGACGAACCTGGACAACGCACGCAAGCTCGCGGACACCCTGGACGGTCACGGCACGGCCGTATCGGTCGCCGACGCCATCTCCCAGGCGGACGTGGTCGTCATGGCCGTGTGGTTCGAGACCATCAAACAGCTGATCACCGAGTACGGCGGGCGCCTGGACGGCAAGATCGTGGTAGATCCGTCCAACCCGATCGCTCCCGACGGCGAGGGCGGGTTCGCCAAGACGATCGGGGAGCACGAGTCGGCCGGGGGGATCATCAGCACGCTGCTGCCCGACGGGGCCGGCCTGGTCAAGGCGTTCGGGACACTGTCGGCCGAGACCCTCGCCTCGGCCTCGCGGCGCAGCCCGGAGCGGGCCGTCGGCTTCTACGCCGCCGACGACCAGCAGGCGGGCAAGAAGGTCGCGGAACTGATCCGGGCGGCCGGGTTCGAGCCGGTCAGGGTCGGCGGCATCGACCAGTCGATCCGGATCGAGGTCTTCGGAGACCTGCACGAGATCGGCGGCCTCGGCCACGCCGTCAGCAAGGAGGAGGCCCTCTCCGCCCTCTGACCATGTACCCGTGCGTACCACTCGTCTGTTTCGGGCTGCGCCGTCAGCAAGAAGGCCCTCTCCGCCTTGTTACCGCCGGGCCGACACGGGGACGTGCGGGTGGCGGTCAGGTCTCCTGCTGTGGGGCGTAGGCGTCGGCGGCCAGGTCGAAGGTCCAGGCCACCCCCTCCCGGGCGGTCCGCACCCACGGCGGGACCCGCAGGAAGTACGTGCGGCGGCTGCCGTCGGGTTCGGGCGTCGAGTTGACCACCTCCACGGTCACCAGCGGCTCGTCGTCCGGCATGACCACGCGCCACAGGATGCCGGTCTCATCGCGCCCCACCGGCTCCGCGCGGGAGTCGGCCAGGTAGCGTTCGACGCCGTAGTGTTCGAGCATCACCCGGCGCAGCTCCGCGTTGGTCTCTGCGGTGATGCGGGCCGCGTCGAGGTGGGCGAGCGTCTCGGGCAGGTGCTCCGGCATCGGTGTTCCGTGCCAGGCGTGCAGCGCGAACCCGTCGGGGAAGGCCAGCGCGGGGCCGTCGCCGTTGTGCGGCCGCCCGAGGTCGTCGAGGCGCAGGAGCGACGGACGCTCACACATGAGCACCACCCGCTCGTACGGCCACCACCAGCCGCCCGCCCGCGCCACCCGCTGGAGCGCCTCGATCGCGTCGGAGGTGTGGCCGAGGCCGTCGAAGGCCGCCAGCCACGCGGCGTCGTGCTGGCCGAGGACGGCGTCGAGCGTCGTCATCCGCAGGAGGGCGCCGAGCCCGGTGTCCTGGGCGGCCCCGGTCTGCGGGGTGAGGGCGTCGCGGATGTGCCTGACCAGTGCGTCGGTCCGCGCCCACAGCGGCTCACCCGTGAGCCGCCACGCGGCGGCCAGCGCCCGAGGACTCAGCGCGCCCGAGGTCTCGGCCCTGGCGGTCTCCCACGGGCGGGTGCGCACCCGGTCGCGGACGCTCGGCCCGGGCTCGGGCAGGTCGGGACCGAGGGCGGCCAGGACCGGGTCGAGCAGCCCGCCCAACGGGGAGTTCCGCAGGCGGGCCAAGGGGGCGGCGCCGGTCAGGACGGCGGCGGCGAGCGCGGCCTGCGCGGGAGAGGCGAGCCAGACGATGCGCGCGGGCTCGGCCAGCTCGGCGGCGCGGTAGGCGGCCAGCACCCCGGCCCGTGCCTCCGCGCGGTCGGCGGGGCCGGTGCGGAAGGCGTGCTCGTGCCAGGCGGCGGCGCAGGTCAGCAGCCGCGCCTCGACGTCGATGGGGAGCGCGTCGCTCATGAGGGGACTCCTGGGGTCGTGGGGGTCGGTCGGCGGGTCAGACCCTGGCGGGAAGCGCTCACCTGCGTCATCATCGTCAGTCGGCGACGTAGCGGTAGGCGCCGGGGATGTACTCGCGCTGGCGGACGACGCGGAACCAGCCGGCGGGCAGGGTGATCGGGTCGTGCTCCTCGTGCACCAGCCGCCCGCCGGGCGGCAGGTGCAGCCAGGTGCCGGACGGGTCGGTCAGCAGGCGGCCGGGGCCGGGGACGGCGTGCGCGTGGCCGGTCGCCTCGCCGAGGGCGAGGACGAGCCTGCCCCTGGCGTCGCGGGGGTCGGACTCGCGTGTGAGCAGATGCGCCGGGACCGACTGCTCGGGCTGCGGCACGATCAGGATGTCGCCCTGACGGAACATGTGGCCTCCTCGATGATCCACCGGGAACGGTAGCGAGGACGACCGACAGTTTCCGCAGCGGCGGCCGGTGAGAGGTCAGGAGGCCCAGTCGAGGGCGCGTAGCACGAAGCCGGACACCAGCCGCTCGGCCTCCTCCAGCGTCAGCGTCCCGCTGAGCAGTGGCACCCGCTCGGCCCCGATCACCGCCAGGATCATCCGCGCCGTGGCCTCGGAGTCGCCGGTGAAGGTGCCGCTGTCGAGGATCTCCACCAGCACCCGCTGCATCGGCGCGACGTGCTCGGCGAGCTGCTGGTAGGCGTCGGGCCCGAGCGCCGCGCTGAGATCGGCCGCGCCCGGGTGGGGGTGGGCGAGCAGCCCGGACAACTGCAGCCGGATGTAGGCCCGCAGCCGGTCGGCGGGCGAGGCCGCCTCGGGCAGCTCCCGCTCGTAACTCTCGATGAAGTACTGGGTGACCCGCTCGGTGAAGGCGAGCAGCAGCGCCGCCTTGTCCGGGTAGTAGTTGTACAGGACGGTCCGGGTGATGCCCGCCTCACCCGCCACGTCCGTCATGGAGATCGCGTCGATCCCCTGCACCCTGGCCAGGCGCGACACGGCCTGCAGGATGCGCTCCCGGGTCTGCGCGCGGTGCTCGCCGATGGTGGCGGCGGAGATGCGGGGCATAGCCTCATGGTAGGCCCACGGCTAGGCCGCGGCCCTGACGATGTGGAAGAGCTCGGCGAGCACCTCGGTGTTCAGCTGGTAGGCGAGCTTGACCTCGCGGATCACCCGCCGCTGCTCGCGCTCGTCGAGGTCGAGGGCGTCGAGCCGGGCCCGGTACTCGTTCTTGAACCGGGGCAGGCTGGCGACCTCGTCGAAGTAGTAGAAGTCGACGCCGCCGCCCCGGCCGAAGCCGTAGATCTTCTGGAGTTCCATCCGGATGAACTGCCCGCCGGACATGTCGCCCAGGTAGCGGGTGTAGTGGTGGGCGATGTACCCGCCGGGCCAGTCGGCGACCTGCTCGATCCGGGCGACGAGCGTGCGGGTCGACTTGGACGGCGCGACGGCCGCGCGCCAGCCGTCGCCGTACACGGTGCGCAGGTCGCGTTCGAGGGCCTGCTGCCGGTAGAGCTCGGGGAAGACGAAGCGGCCCGCGACCGGGTGCCCGGCCAGGGTGGCGGCGGCGCCGTCGAGGGCCAGGTAGGCGAAGTAGTGCTGGGCGACCATCGCGCCGTACTCCAGCGGGCTCAGCCGTCCGCCCATGAGTTCCTTGAGGTAGCTGTCGCCTTCGGCGGCTTCGTGCTCACCCCAGGTGGCGTTCTTCAGGGTCTCGGAGAACGAGGTCACGGATCACCTCAATATGGTGCTGGTGTTTCATGACAAAGTGTCACAAAGCTCGGCGGGGCCCGTCAAGCCGTTGACGACACCCTGTCATAAAATCGGAGAACCAGCAGCGTGAGGTTGCGCAGCGACACGCCGCCGGGGGCGAAGTAGTCGCTGTGCCCGCCGGTTCCGGTCGCGAACACCCGGGCGGCCGACCGCGGGTCGGCGCCGTAGCCGATGGGGCCGATCCGCAGGCGCGGCACCCTGGCCACCCAGTCGCCGCCGGCCATACCCGCCCAGTCGGGAGCGGCGCCGTCGGCGAGGCCGGGACTGCCGATCGCCACCGTGCGCACGCCGGGCCCCAGGCGGGTGTGCCCGCACACGAGTGCGCCGTAGCTGTGGCAGATCAGCGTGATGGGCGCCGACGTCCGCCGCGCCAGGCTCTCCAGGGTACGGCTCAGCGCCGCCCCGCCCGCCCGCGCCCGGTCGGTCATGACCGTGTGCAGGCTCAGCATCGCCGGGCTGTCGTACCCGAGCCACGCCACCACCGCCACCTTCGTTCCCGGCGCGATCCGCCCGGCCTCGGCCAGCAGCGCCCTGGCCGCCCCGCCGGGCCGGTGGTGACCCCGCTCGAAGGCGGCGGCCGTCGTGTCGGAGCCGGGCACGACGACCGCGATCCGCTCGGCGCCCGCGAGGTCGCCGTACACGCGCACCAGCCGTTCTTGCGGGGGCTCCGGCGCCGTCGCCACCATCGTCGCGACCGTCAGCCCCAGCACCGCCCATTTACGTCTCATCTCCGGGACGTTAGGCAGGCCGCCGGGTAACCGGCGTCCCCATCAAGAGTGATCTCGGACCGCTCAGAAGCGCCCCGTCATGGTCGCCTCGGCCTCCTGATCCGCCTGGTGGCCGATCCCAGCCCCCACAGGATCGCCGCCAGCGTCAGCGCCGCCACGGGCAGCCAGGCCAGCCGGTTCCAGATCCACTCGATCCGGTCCGGTCTGGCGAACAGCCCGAAGGTCACGACCACCAGCACCAGCGCCGTCTGGTGCCACAGGAAGATCCGCATCGCCGCCAGGTTCGTGAGCGCGACGGCCGCCCACAGCGGCGGGTGTCGCATCAGCCGGGCCAGCGGCTCGCGGACCAGCACCGCGAGACCGCACTGGGCCAGCCCGAACGTCACGGCGGCCAGTGTGGGCGGGCTCAGGTTCGACACGGCCTGACCGGTGACCCCCACCATGCTCGCCGGGTAGCCCAGCGCGCCCACCAGCACCGCCGTCGCCGCCGCGCCGCCCGCCAGCATCAGCACGCCGTGGCGACGGCTCACCCGGCCGCGCGCCCACGCCATGCCCAGCAGGTACGGCACCAGCCACCCGGCCACCGTCGTCACCCACGTGGTCCACCCGGGAGCACCGAGTGCGAAGCGGCCCACGTCGGCCGCCGCCACGACGGCCAGCATGAGCGGGACACCGTACCTGAGCCTGACCAGCAGCGGCGTGAGGGCGGTCAGCAGCGCGAAGACCGCGAGGAACCATAGCGGCCCGACGGCGGGCAGCGCCAGCGCCCGCACTCCCGGGACGGACATCCGCCGCACCACGAGCAGCGCGACCGCGAGGACCGCCCAGAACGCCAGCAGTCCCGCGGCGGGCAGCAGCAGCCTGCGCATCCGGCCCCGCACCCAGTCCCCGTACGGCTCGCGCAGCCCGCGCGC
This sequence comes from Nonomuraea longicatena, assembly GCF_039525605.1. Classification (NCBI taxonomy): domain Bacteria; kingdom Bacillati; phylum Actinomycetota; class Actinomycetes; order Streptosporangiales; family Streptosporangiaceae; genus Nonomuraea; species Nonomuraea longicatena. The sequence continues at coordinate 120,497 of NZ_BAAAHQ010000031.1, forward strand.
CGCCGCGAACCCGCCCACGAGGAAGAACACCGCCAGCGTCTGCAGCACCCACGACAGTGGCGCCAGCCCCGGCTGGTGGGCGAGCGGGCTGGAGATCCACGGCCCCGGCTCCCAGGCGGTGACGAGCCAGTGGCCGAGGACGACACCCACGATGGCGAGGGCGCGCAGCGCGTCCACGCCCCTGTCTCTGGCGGCGGGGGTCTGACGGGTGATGCGATCGGTGAGGACGGACATGCGGCGACCGTAGGAGCGCGCCGCCGTAACCCGCGTCCCCCGCGCGGGTGATCCGGGGTGTCAGTCGCCCGGACGCACCAGGCCGCTCTCGTAGGCGTGGACGATCGCCTGGGCGCGGTCGCGCAGGCCGAGCTTGCCCAGCATGCGGCCGACGTGCGTCTTCACGGTCTGCTCCGACAGCACGAGCTTGGCGGCGATCTCCTGGTTGGACAGGCCGCGTGCCACCAGCACCAGCACCTCGGTCTCGCGCTCGGTGAGCTGCCCGAGTCGCCTGGTGACGGGCGCGCGCGGCTCGCCGAGCCGGGCGAACTCGTGGATGAGCCGCCGGGTGACGGCGGGGGCGAGCAGCGCGTCGCCGTCGGCGACGACCCGCACCGCCTCGGCGAGCTGGACGGCGGAGGCGTCCTTGAGCAGGAAGCCGCTCGCCCCGGCGCGCAGCGCCTCGTAGACATAGTCGTCGAGATCGAACGTGGTAAGGATTAGGACTTTTGCCGAAATATCATCACGAGAGGTGATCAGTCGGGTTGCCTGGAGCCCGTCCATGACCGGCATCCGCACGTCCATGAGCACCACGTCCGGCTGCAGTTGGGCCGCCCGCTCCACCGCCTGGCGCCCGTCGGCGGCCTCTCCCACCACCTCGATGTCGGACTGGGCGCTCAGGAACACGGTGAACCCCGTGCGGACCATGCCCTGGTCGTCGGCGATGAGCACCCTGATCACGCGGCCTCCAGCGGAATCCGGGCCTCGACCTTGAAACCGTACGCGGAGGGCCCGGCCTCCAGCGTCCCGTTGAGCATGGCCACCCTCTCACGCATGCCGATCAGCCCGTGACCCGCGCCCGCCTGCGTGCCGGGCCGTACCCCCGGCCCGTTGGAGACCCGCACCCGCAGCTCCACGGGGGTGCGCGTCACCCGTACGGTCACCCGCGCCCCCGGCGCGTGCCGCATCACGTTGCTCAGCGACTCCTGGACGATCCGGTACACCGACAGCCCCACGGCGGGCGCCACCCGCATCGAGCCGCCGCGCTCCAGGGTCGCCCGCAGCCCGGCGCCGCGCGCGTTGGCCACCAGTTCCTCCAGCCGGTCGAGCCCCGGTTGCGGAGCGGTGTCGGTGCGGCCCTCGCCGTCGCGCAGCACCCCGAGCACCTGCCGCAGCTCCGCTATCGCCTCCAGCGACAGCGCGCGGATCTCGGCCAGGCCCCGCTCCAGCCGTTCGGCGTCGCCCCTGGCCTGCAGGGGGACGGCCTCGGCCTGGATCGCGATCACCGACATGTGGTGGGCCACCACGTCGTGCAGCTCGCGCGCGATGCGCGAACGCTCCTCCAGGACGGCCTGCGCCTGCGAGACCTGCGCGAGCTCCACGGCCGTGCTCTTGCGGCCCCGGATGTTGTAGCCGATCAGGAGGGGGGCGGCCAGGATGATCGCCGCCTGCGGCAGAGTCGGACTGTCGAGCATCGCGATCACGGCCAGGGAGATCAGCCAGATCGCCACCAGTACCCCGCGCTCCTGGCGGCGCGCCACGACGTAGAGGACCAGGGGGTACATGACGACCAGTGCCAACGGGTAGCTGAACCCGTCGTCACGCGGGTTGAGCGCCGAGACCGTGGAGACGGTCTGGGGCAGCATCAGGATCGCCAGCCGCCAGGCGCCCATGGGCCAGCGGTCGCAGATCGCGATGGGCGCTGAGAGGGCCAGTGCCGTGACGTACACGGACAGATCGGTCACGGGCCAGACGCCGGTCTCGACGCGGATCGCCCGGTTGAGGTGCAGCATCTCGTTGGCGGTGACCACGCACACCCACCAGGCGAGCAGTACGGCGCCGACCCGGACCAGGTCGATGTGCCGGATCGGGCCGAGCCTGACCGGGAAGCGCAGGAATCGGGAGCGCGGTGGCGGGGAGTCGGCCTTGCCCGTGAGCAGTGCGAGCTGGATCGGCCGCACCAGGGCGGAAATCACCTGGTAGAGCCTATAGCGGGCATCGCGTAACCCACGTCCCTCTCAAGAGCTACTTACATGATTACGATCGCTCTGAGCGAACATCGGCAAGGTTGGGAACATTGGCGGGCTCCAGTGAATTGAGTCGGTATAACTCAACCCTTTGGAGTTCGCATGAGTGAGAGCCTGATCCTCCCGGTCCTGCCGCTGGACGACGAGGTCGTCCTGCCCGGAATGGTGGTACCGCTCGACCTGTCCGACTCCGAGGTGCGGGCGGCGATCGACGCGGCACAGGCATCAGGTGGCAACAAGCCACAGGTGCTCCTCGTTCCCCGTATCGACGGCAAGTACGGCGCGGTCGGCGTCCAGGCCGTGGTCGAACAGGTCGGCAGACTGCCGGGCGGCGAGCCCGCCGCCGTCGTGCGCGGTGTCAACCGCGTGCGCGTCGGCACCGGCACCACCGGCCCCGGCGCCGCCCTGTGGGTCGAGGCCACCGCGTTCGACCGCGTCGAGGCGGGCGAGCGCGCGGGCGAGCTGGCCCGCGAGTACAAGGCCCTGGCCACCACGATCCTGCAGAAGCGCGGCGCCTGGCAGGTCGTCGACCAGGTCAACCAGATCGACGACCCCTCCGTGCTGGCCGACAGCTCCGGCTACACCCCGTGGCTGTCCACCGCACAGAAGCTCCTGCTGCTGGAGTCGCCCGACCCGGCCGACCGGCTGGAGAAGCTGGTCGAGTGGTCGCGCGAACATCTCGCCGAGCTCGACGTGGCCGAGACGATCCGCAAGGACGTCCAGGAGGGCATGGAGAAGCAGCAGCGCGAGTTCCTGCTGCGCCAGCAGCTCGCCGCCGTCCAGAAGGAACTGCGCGAGCTGAAGGGCGACTCGGCCGAGAGCGAGGAGGAGGACTACCGCGTCCGCGTCGAGGCCGCCGAACTGCCGGAGACGGTGCGCGAAGCAGCCCTCAAGGAGGTCGACAAGCTGGAGCGCACCTCCGACCAGTCCCCTGAGACCGGCTGGATCCGCACCTGGCTCGACACCGTCCTCGACATCCCCTGGAGCACCAGGACCGAGGACAACTACGACATCACCGGCGCCCGCGAGGTCCTCGACACCGACCACACCGGTCTCGACGACGTCAAGGACCGCATCATCGAGCACCTGGCCGTGCGCAAGCGCCGCCAGGACAAGGGCCTCGGCGTGGTCGGCGGGCGGCGCAGCGGCGCCGTCCTCGCGCTGGCCGGCCCGCCCGGGGTCGGCAAGACCTCTCTCGGCGAGTCCGTGGCCCGCGCGATGGGCCGCAAGTTCGTCCGCGTCGCCCTCGGCGGCGTCCGCGACGAGGCCGAGATCCGGGGCCACCGGCGCACGTACGTCGGCGCGCTGCCCGGCCGCATCGTCCGCGCCGTCCGCGAGGCCGGTTCCATGAACCCGGTCGTGCTGCTCGACGAGGTCGACAAGGTCGGCGCCGACTACCGGGGCGACCCCACCGCCGCCCTGCTGGAGGTGCTCGACCCGGCGCAGAACCACACCTTCCGTGACCACTACCTGGAGGTCGAGCTCGACCTGAGCGACGTGCTCTTCCTGGCCACGGCCAACGTGCTCGAAGCCATCCCGGGCCCGCTGCTCGACCGCATGGAGATCGTCACCCTCGACGGCTACACCGAGGACGAGAAGCTCGCCATCGCCCGCGACCACCTGCTGCCCAAGCAGCTCAAGCAGGCCGGTTTCGAGCCCGAGGAGATCGCCTTCGAGGAGGGCGCGCTGCGCCGCCTGGCCGCCGAGTACACCCGCGAGGCCGGAGTGCGTTCCCTGGAGCGCTCGGTGGGCCGGGTGATCCGCAAGGTCGCCGCCAAGGACGAGACGCCCGTCAATGTCACCGCCGACTCGCTGGTCGACTACCTCGGCCGTCCGCGCTTCGTGCCCGAGTCGTCGCTGCCCGAGTCCAAGCAGCGCACCTCGGTCCCCGGCGTGGCCACCGGCCTGGCCGTCACCGGGGCGGGCGGCGACGTCCTCTACGTCGAGGCGTCGCTGGCCGACCCCGAGACCGGCGACACCGGGCTCACCCTCACCGGGCAACTCGGCGACGTGATGAAGGAGTCGGGCAGGATCGCCCTGTCCTACCTCCGCTCTCACGGGGCCGAGCTCGAACTGCCCGTCACCGCGCTGAAGGACCGCTCGGTTCACGTGCACTTCCCGGCGGGCGCGGTGCCCAAGGACGGGCCGTCGGCGGGCGTCACGCTCACCACGGCGCTGGCGTCGCTGCTGTCGGGCCGCCCGGTCCGCAACGACGTGGCGATGACCGGCGAGATCTCGCTCACCGGGCGGGTGCTGCCGATCGGCGGGGTCAAGCAGAAGCTGCTGGCGGCCCACCGGGCGGGCATCACCACCGTCCTCATCCCGGCGCGCAACGAGCCCGACCTGGACGACCTGCCGCAGGAGGTCCGCGACGCGCTGACCGTCCACGCGGTGGGCGACGTGCGCGAGGTCCTCGACATCGCGCTGACCCCGGCCAAGGTGGCGGCCTCCGCCGTCGCCGCATAGTCCTCCGAAGGGGAGAGGGAGACGAGCCGGTCGCGTCGCGGGCCCGTAAGGGGCGGGCCCCTTCGCGAGGACGACAGGGTCCTCTCCGCCCTGCAGTCCGGCCCGGCTCGTCCGGGAGGGGCCGCCACGTTCCGACGTGGCGGCCTCTTTCGTATCCTTCAATCATCTAACTGTTTGACTTAATGAATGAGCCATGCTGTCATGGTTCGCATGCTCTACGTGACACCGGCTCTGGAATCCCAGGACCAGCGAGTACTCCACGAGATCGAGGACATGCGCCGCGACCTGAAGTACCGCCTCGCCGAAAACCATCGCTGGGACGGGCAACTGCGCAGACAGCTCCAGGCGAGGGCGATCCAGGGCTCCAACTCCATCGAGGGCTACCACGCCAGCGTCGAGGACATCGAGTCGATCATGTCGGGCGAGGAGCCTCTGGAAACCTCCTCCCGCGTGGCGCGAGAGATCGCCGGATATCAGCAGGCACTGACCTACATCCAGTTGCTGGCGCGTGCGTCGGTGTTCCGGTACGACGTCGGTCTGATGAACGGGCTGAACTTCATGATGATCGGCCACCATTCCGACAAAACTCCCGGTGTGGTTCGACCCGGCAGCATCTACATCCGTGACTATGACACCGGTGAGGTCGTCTACGAGGGTCCTGACGTGGAGCTGGTTCCCGGTCTGCTCGACGAACTGATCGCATGGCTCAACGAGGGCGACCTCGACGCTCCGGGGTACGTCCGTGCCGCGATGGCCCATCTCAACCTGGTCAAGATCCACCCCTGGCGCGATGGCAACGGCCGCATGTCCCGTGCGCTCCAGACCCTGGTGCTTGGACGCGACCAGATCACCACGCCGGAGTTCTCCTCGATCGAGGAGTGGCTTGGGCAGCCACAGGTGACGCTCAAGTATTACGCGGTGCTCGGCGAGGTCGGCGGGCGGCTTTGGAGCCCTCACGGTGACACGCTGTCCTGGGTGCGGTTCTGTCTGCGGGCCCACCACCTCCAAGCGCAGCGCGTGGCGCGGCGGCTGGCCGAGGCCGGGGAGATCTGGGTCCTCCTGGAGAAGCAGATCGAGGCCGACGGGCTCAACCCCCGCGCCGTCTCCGCGTTGTACGAGGTCTTCGTCAACCGCCGCCTGCGCCGTACCCGCTACCAGGCCGACGAGGTGCTCAGCCAGGGGCAGGCGGTCCGCGACCTGCGCGACCTGGCCGCCAAGGGGTGGCTGCGGCCGTACGGTGAGACCAAGGGCCGCTACTACGCGCCGGGCCCGCGCATGGCCGTGATCAAGGCGGACTTCGCCGAGCGGGCCGAGCCGCTGCGTGATCCGTACGTGTGACCTACCTAACACGACAGATAGGGAATAGGGGACATCGGCGGATCGTTGCCACCAGCGTGAACGAGGCATACACCCCGCACCTGAGCGCCATGGGCCGACTCATGTGCCGAATGTGCGCTCCCGCCTGTCAGGCCCGCTGAGCGCCCGCCGCCCGTTCTCCCAGAAGGTCCCTCCCCATGATCGCACCCAGCTTCGTGCTGCGCAGGCTGAGCCACCTGCCCTTCCACCCTGGCACCCGCTAGCAGGCGCCCGCCTCGCTGCCGATGTCCGTTCCAGCGCTGCGCCATGCGCGCGGCCGCTGGCCGTTGATGGGGAAGAACACGTGATCCAGGCTTCCGGCCTGCGCAAACTCTACGGCCGCACGGTCGCGCTCGACGGCGTCGACCTGCACGTGCGCCAGGGTGAGATCTACGGCGTGCTCGGCCAGAGTGGCGCCGGGAAGAGCACGCTGCTGCGCTGCGTCAACCTGCTCGAACGGCCTTCCGAAGGCACTGTCACCGTCGCCGGCCAGGACCTGACCGCGCTCGGCGACCGCGACCTCAACAAGGCCCGTCAGCGCATCGGCATGATCCACCAGCATTTCGCGCTGCTGTCCTCGCGCACGGTCGCGGGCAACGTGGCCTTCCCCCTGGAGGTCATGGGCGTCCCCAGGGCCGAGCGGGAGCGGCGCGTCGCCGAACTCCTCGACCTCGTCGGGCTCGGCGGACGCGGCGGCGACCGGCCGGCACAACTGTCCGGCGGTCAGAAGCAGCGCGTCGGGATCGCCAGGGCGCTGGCGGGCAACCCGTCGGTGCTGCTGTCCGACGAGGCCACCTCTGCCCTCGATCCCGCCACCACCGCCTCCATCCTGGACCTGCTCAAGCGGCTCAACACCGAACTCGGCCTCACGATCCTGCTCATCACCCACGAGATGAACGTGGTCAAGGCCGTGTGTGACTCGGTCGCCATCATGGCCGACGGGCGGGTCGAGGAGTCGGGCACGCTGGCCGAGCTGATCCGTACCCCGGGCTCCCGGCTGACCAGGGAGATCTTCCCGCTGCCCGCGCCGGCGCCCGGCGACATCACCCTCACCTTCACCGGGCAGGCCGACGAGCCGGTGATCTCGGAGGTGGTCCGGAAGTTCGGCACCGACGTGAGCATCCTCGGCGGCGCGATCGAGAACCTCGCGGGCGCCCGCGTCGGGCGGCTGCGCGTCACCCTCTCCGGCGACCCGGATCCCGCGCTCGCGTACCTGCGCTCGCTGGGCCTGATCGTGGAAGTGGCCGAAGGAGGCAGCCGATGAACTGGGACGAACTGGCACCGCTGCTGTGGGTGGCGGCGGGCGAGACCCTCCAGATGGTGGGGCTCGCGACGTTGTTCACCGTCCTGCTCGGGCTGCCGCTCGGCGTGGCGCTCGTCGTGTTCGACAGAGGCGGGCTGCGGCCGCTGCCCGTGTTCAAGTCCGTGCTCGGCGCGATCGTGAACGTGGGCAGGTCGCTGCCGTTCATCGTGCTGATGATCGCGATCATCCCCTTCACCCGGCTGGTGGCGGGCACCACGATCGGGACCGCCGCCATGGTGGTGCCGCTGACCGTCGGCGCCGTGCCGTTCTTCGCCCGGCTCGTCGAGACCGCGCTGCGCGAGGTCGGCACCGACGTGGTGCAGGCCGCCCAGGCGATGGGCGCCGGCCGTACGGCGATCGTGCGCAAGGTGCTGCTGCCCGAGGCCTGGCCCGGGATCGTCGCGGGCATCACGGTCACGGTCGTCGCGCTGGTCGGCTACTCGGCGATGGCCGGGACCGTCGGCGGCGGCGGGCTGGGCGACCTGGCCGTCAGGTACGGCTATCTGCGCTTCGAGGTACCGGTCATGATCGCCACCGTCGTGGTGCTGATCGTGCTCGTGCAACTGATTCAGAGCCTGGGTGACCTGGTCGCCCGGCGTCTTTCACACAAATAGAGGGATAAATCATGAAGATTCGCGCCCTGGTGGGTGTTGCTGCTCTTTCGCTGTTGCTCGCCGCATGCGGTACGTCGCAGTCCGCGACCGGTGCCGCCCCGAGCGCCTCGACCGGCGCCGCCGAGTCGGCCGACACCGTGATCAAGGTCGGCGCGAGTCCCGTGCCGCACGCCGAGATCCTCGCCTTCGTCAAGGACAACCTGGCCAAGCAGGCCGGGCTGAACCTCGAGATCGTCGAGTTCACCGACTACGTGCAGCCGAACACGCAGCTCGCCGAGGGCGAGCTGACCGCCAACTTCTTCCAGCACAAGCCGTACCTCGACGACTTCAACGCCTCCAAGGGCACCAAGCTCGGCTTCGCCGTACCCGTGCACCTGGAGCCGCTGGGCCTGTACTCCAAGAAGATCACCGAGGTGAACGCGCTGGCGGAGGGCGCCACCGTGGCCGTCCCCAACGACGCCACCAACCTCGGCCGGTCCCTGAAGCTGCTCGCCGACAACGGCCTCATCACCCTGAAGGCGGGCGCGGGCACCGCGGCGACCGAGCGCGACGTCGAGGGCAACCCCAAGAAGCTGGTCTTCAAGCCGCTGGAGGCTGCTCAGCTGCCCCGCTCGCTGGAGGATGTCGACGCCGCCGTCATCAACGGCAACTACGCCATCGAGGCCGGGCTCAAGCCCGCGTCGCAGGCACTGGTGCTGGAGAAGACCGAGGGCAACCCCTACGTCAACGGCCTGGTCGTCCAGCAGGGACACGAGACGGACGCCGCCATCGTGACCCTGGGCAAGCTGCTCCAGGACCAGAAGGTCAAGGACTTCATCAAGGGCAAGTACGAGGGCGCCGTCATCCCGGCGGAGTGACCTCACGCGCGTGGCCGCGATCCCCGGACGGGGGTCGCGGCTTCGCCGTACCCGGGGGCAATCTTGGGGTGGGCCAGGGGCGATCCGGGCGAGTCATGAGACTGTGCGCCTTCTGATCGCCGTGCTGCTGACCCTGCCGGGACCGCTGCCCCAGGACGGGCGGGCCGACAACCGGTCCGTCGTCCCCGGAACCCCCGGATCCTACGTCAGGCGGGGTGCGTGGGAGGTGGCCCGGTGGACCTCGGGCAGGCAGCGGCTCGGCTTCCCCGCCACCGAGATCGTCCCCTCGTGGACGGCCGACACCCCGCCGGGCACCCACGTCCGGGTCGAGCTGAGCGTCCCCGGCTCCCGGTGGTACGTGATGGGCGACTGGTCCTACGACGGGCCGCGCACCAGTGTCACCGGGCAGGCCGACGCGCACGGCAGGGTCGCCACCGACGTCTTCGCGGCGGCCCGGCCGGTCACCGCCTACCGGCTGCGCGTCTCGCTGTACCGGCGGCCGGGCGCGGCCGTGTCGGCGAGGGTGCGCACGCTCGCGGCGGCGGCGTCGCGGCCCGGCGGCGCTCGTGCGCGCGGCGGGCAGGCGTGGGGGACGGAGCTGCCGGTGCCGCGCAAGTCGCAGCTCGCGCACGCCGGGCACGGCGGCCGGGGCTGGTGCAGCCCGGCGGCCACCGCGATGGTCCTGGCGTACTGGCGGAAAGGGCCGCGGGCGGCCGAGCTGACCTGGGTGCCGCGCGGTGACCCCGACCCGGCCGTCGACCACGCGGCCAGGCACACCTACGACCGGGCCTACCGGGGCACCGGCAACTGGGCCTTCAACACCGCCTACGCGGGGCGCTTCGGCCTCGACGCCCGCGTCGTGCGCCTCACGTCGCTGGCCGAGGCCGAGGCGCTGGTCGCGGCCGGGGTGCCGGTGGTGACCTCGCTGTCGTTCACGGCGAAGGAACTCGGCTACAGCTCGGACGGGCACCTCATGGTCGTCACCGGGTTCACCCGCGAGGGCGCGGTCATCGCCAACGACCCGGCGGCGAAGGGGGTGCGCGCGGTGTATCCGCGCGACGCCTTCGAGCGGGCCTGGCAGCGCTCGAGTTCCGGCACAGCGTATGTTATCCGCCCCTTCCGGGCAGACCGGTAGCGGAATACTGTTCTGGTCATGTATCCGGGAGCCGTCGCAGCAGTCACCCCAGACAAGCCCGCTGTGATCATGGCGGGCTCCGGAGAGATCATCACCTACCGCCGCCTCGACGAGGAGTCGAACCGGCTCGCCCACCTGTTCCGGTCGGCGGGATTGAAACCGGGCGACCACATCGCCTTCATGCTGCCCAACCACCCGCTCTTCCTGGTCGTGGCCTGGGCCGCGCACCGCTCCGGTCTCTACTACACCGCGATCAGCTCACGCCTGCGGCCCGACGAACTCGCCTACATCGTCGACAACTGCGGAGCACAGGCGTTCATCACCTCGGCCGGCCTCGCCGAGGTGGCCGGCGCCATCGTGGCGCGGACGCCGGCCGTACGGGTGCGGCTGATGACGGACGGCGTCGCCGACGGCTTCGACTCCTTCGAGCGGGCCGTCGCCGAGCAGCCGCCGACGCCGATCGCCGACGAGTGCCAGGGCGCCGACATGCTGTACTCCTCCGGCACCACCGGCCGCCCCAAAGGCGTCAAACCCAACCTCGGCCTGGCGCCGCTGGACACCCCCGGCCCGCTGTTCGGCCTGGTGTCGCTGCTGTTCGACCCCGGCCCCGACAACGTCTACCTGTCGCCCGCGCCGCTCTACCACGCGGCGCCGCTGCGCTACTGCATGACCTTCCAGCGGCTGGGCGCCACGATCGTGGTGATGGAGCGCTTCGACCCGGAGAGGTACCTGGAACTCGTCGAGAAGTACCGGGTCACGCACACGCAACTGGTGCCGACGATGTTCATCAAGATGCTCAAACTGCCCCCGGAGACCAGGAACCGCTACGACGTGTCCAGCCTGCGGTGCGCCATCCACGCGGCCGCCCCCTGCCCGGTTCCCGTCAAGGAACGGATGATCGAGTGGTGGGGGCCGATCGTCCACGAGTACTACGCGGGCACCGAGGGCAACGGCTTCCTCTACGCGGGCCCGCAGGACTGGCTCACCCACAAGGGCACCGTCGGCCGCTCCCTCCTCGGCACCGTGCACATCTGCGACGAGGACGGCGCGGAACTGCCGCCGCGCCAGCACGGCACCGTGTACTTCGCCGACGGCCCCTCCTTCGAGTACCACGGCGACCCGGAGAAGACCCGCGCCTCCCGCGACCCCCTCAGCCGGGGCTGGACGACGCTCGGCGACATCGGCTACCTCGACGAGGAGGGTTTCCTCTACCTCACCGACCGCCGCTCATACATGATCATCTCCGGCGGGGTGAACATCTACCCGCAGGAGGCCGAGAACGTGCTGGCCCTCCATCCCAAGGTGGCCGACGTCGCGGTCTTCGGCGTACCGGACGAGGTGATGGGCGAGCAGGTCAAGGCGGTCGTACAGCCGGACTCCTCGGCCGAGGCGGGCCCGGCGCTGGAGGCCGAGCTCATCGCCTACTGCCGGGAGCGGCTGGCCCACTTCAAGTGCCCGAAATCGGTGGACTTCCGCGACGAACTGCCCCGCCATCCCACGGGCAAGCTGTACAAGCGGCTGCTCAGAGACGAGTACTGGCCGCACCGCGACACGCCGTGAGGCCCCCTCATGGGCCGGTCAAGGAACGCCGCGCCCTGATACGGCGGGACCGGCCGTCCGCTCGCGCGAGCCTGCCGGAGTTTCGTCCCTCGCCGGGTTGTTGATCCGCGTCTGCACTGTGCATAGAGATCTTCATTGGCAGCGTGTCACCACATTCGGTGATTCGCCCCGTTGACACCGTGACCTCGTCCCCGGCGCCGCACCCTGACCTGCGAGAACGCAGTCTCGGCGCCGGGCTGAGAGGTCCTGCACATGAGACGCGTACTCGTCGCGATCCTCCTGCCCCTGATCCCGCTCATCCCGGCCCCGGCCGAGGCCGCCCCGCTCATCCCGCCCGGTATGCCGACCGCCGCGGAGGCGCTGACCGAGCTGAATCTCATCCCCGTCGCCGCCGAGGAGCACGCGGACTCCTACGACCGGCGCCTGTTCCCGCACTGGAGCACGGTGTCGGGCGCCTGCAACACGCGGGAGGAGGTGCTGAAGCGCGACGGGCGCGACGTGGTCGTGGACGCGCAGTGCGCGGCAGTGTCGGGCACGTGGGTCAGTCCGTACGACGGCGGGACCTGGACGCAGGCGTCGGACATCGACATCGACCACATGGTGCCGCTGAAGGAGGCGTGGCGCAGCGGCGCCTGGGCGTGGACGACCGAACGACGGAAGGCGTTCGCCAACTCGATGGCCGACACGCAGTTGTGGGCGGTCACCGACCGGGTGAACCAGGCCAAGGGCGACCAGGACCCAAGCACGTGGCGTCCGCCGCTGGCCTCCTTCTACTGCGACTACGCCCGCTCGTGGACGGACGTGAAGCACGACTGGGGCCTGACGATGCAGCCCGCCGAACGGAACGCGCTCACGCAGATGCTCGCGACCTGCACCTGAGCACCGCAGACGCCCCCGAGCAAAGACGGACGCTCGGGGGCGTCGCCGAGCGCTCGGCGTTCAGGCGACCGTTCGTCCCACGGGGTTGCCGGGCGAATCGAGCCAGATCTGCCCGCCACCCGGGCCGATGGTCATGCCGAACCTCTCACGCCCCGGAGATCCCCACGCCACCCACCGCAGGAAGGCGCCGGACACCTCGTCCCACAGGTCGCGTGGCCCTCTCTGCAGCACGGCGACGCGTTTGTAGTCCGGCGCGTAGTGCACCTGAGCGTCCGAGCAGTCGGACCACAACGACAGATGGAACTCGCCCACGCCCTGGTCGTCGTACGTCCCGGCGACATCCGGCAGCAGTGCCGCGACGGCGACCTCCGCCCCGTACGAGGTCCGGACGACCCGGCGTGGATCGAGGTAGGCGGCCGATCTGCGGTACTCGCCGTCGAGTTCGGGGAGGCTCCACCGCTGGGAGCGCAGCATCATGAAGGTCACGCCACCGTGGAAACCGCCCACGGCCGTGCCGTCGCCGACGGCCGTCAACCGCACCAGGTGCCCGCCCTGCCAGCGAGGCATCCAGGGTACGACGATCGTGCCGCCCGGCCTCGTCTGCTCCACCCAGGCGTATGGCACCTCGCTCACGCCGCAGGTGGCGTGAATCAGGGCGTAGGGGGCGCCTTCCTGGCATCCCTCTTCCCCGTCTCCGTGGACCAGTCGGGGGGAGTACCCGGCCCGCTTCAGGTTCTCGGCGGCTCCGGAGAGTACTTCCCGGTCGATCTCGACGCTGGTGACGTTGTCCTCGCCGAGCCGGTCCGACAGGAACCCCGCTGTCCATCCTGTGCCGGTGCCGATCTCCAGGACCTCGTCGCCGTCGAAGGCGCCGAGCAGATCCAGCCCTGAGACGACGACACTCGGTTTGGAACAGGAGGAGGTGTACTCACCCTCGCCGAGGGCGACGTCGGTCTCACCGTCGTCCACTTGGGTGATGATCGCCGCGTCGGAGTACACGGCGTCCGTCCAGGTGCCCGGGTCGGCCGCTCTGTCGATGAGGTAGCCGGTTCCGTCGTCGGGATGGCACCACGCCCGGTCGGAGACGAACAGGTGGCGGGGAACGGCGTGGAACGCCCGCCGCCACCGTTCGTCGGAGCCGGTGACCCGGTCGGCGAGACCGTCGATACCTTCACCGATGTTCACGACTTCTTGGGCTCCTCGTGCTTACCGGGATGGTCGGGGCGAGAACCGTCCTTGCTCGGCTGCGGTTTCGGCACTGGTTTGTCCGAGGGCTTCTCGCCTTCGTGCTTGCCACCCATGATCTTCCCTCCTGCTGAGCGTGGCCGTCAGTTCACGGGATGAGCATGACAGTGAGGCCCGGCGGCGACCACCGTCCCACTGGATAGAGTCCGCAGACCTGCTGGTCAGGTCAAGGACCCCGACGTCGCGTAGGAGAAGGCCGGTGGGCCGCCGGGCGTCGGCCGATTCTCGTACGGTCGCCGGAGACGGTGCCGGCCTGAGAATTCTCCTGGCGGGCGCCAAGCTGCCGACCAGCGCCGATAAAGCGGGCATCAGCCCGTGATCACCCCTCCGACCAGCGGCTTAGCCTGACTTAACGCGGCACTTGGCACTCTGGAGTCAGCAGACTTGAGGAGACGAGAAATGGACGCGAACGAGCCTCGCGAGCAGGGCTGGACCCAGTTCGGCGACAAGCCGCCTGCCGCCGGGGGCTTCACCCGGCAGGAACCTGCCGTCATGGCGCCGCCTCCGCCCCCGGCGGCCAGGAAGCCCGGCTTCAGCGCCGGGCAGAAGGTCATCGCCGGGCTGGCGCTGGCGGCCATGGCGATCGGCGGAGGTGTCGCGGGGGCGGCCATCGCCAACGGTTTCCGGCCGGACACCGTGGTCTCGGCCCCCAGCCCCACGTTCAAGGCGGCCTCCAACGCACTCACCGTGGCCGACGTCGCCAAGAAGGTGCAGCCGTCGGTCGTCATGATCCAGGGCCAGGTCGCGGGCGGCTCGGGAGTCGTCCTGTCGGAGGACGGCCTCATCCTCACCAACAACCACGTGGTCTCGGGGCAGGGCGGCCAGCTGACCGTCAAGTTCAGCGACGGCAAGACCGCCAAGGCGAGCATCGTCGGCACCGACCCGGCCACGGACCTCGCGGTCATCAGGGCGGAGGCCTCCGGGCTGACCAAGGCCGAACTCGGCGACAGCGACCAGCTCAAGGTGGGCGACGCCGTGCTCGCGGTCGGCAGCCCCCTCGGCCTCGACGGCACCGTCACCTCGGGCATCGTCAGCGCGCTCGACCGCACGCTCAACGTCGGCGGCGAGCAGGAGCGGGTCCCGCCGGGCTGGCCCGGACGCGAGCAGCAGGGCGGCGCCCCCGAGCGGGCCTCGATCGCGGGCGCGATCCAGACGGACGCGGCCATCAACTCCGGCAACTCCGGTGGAGCGCTCGTCAACGCGGCCGGTCAGCTCGTCGGGATCAACACCGCGATCGCGACGGCGGGCAGCACGGGCAACATCGGCGTCGGTTTCGCGATCCCGGTCAACACCGCCAAGCAGGTGGCCGACCAGCTGATCTCCGGTGGGAAGGTGCGGCACGCGTTCCTGGGCGTGAGCGTCACGGACGCCAGTGGGGACGTGCCCGGGGCGCTGATCGGCCAGGTGACGGAGAACGGTCCCGCGGCCAAGGCGGGGCTGCGGCAGGGGGACGTCATCACGAAGATCGGCGACAAGACGGCCGACGGCGGTGACACAGTCAGTGGGCTGGTCAGAGGTTTCAAACCGGGACAACAGGTCAAGATCACATATATGAGGGACGGACGCACCGCTGAGGTGACCGTTACCCTCGAAGAGAGAAAATAGGACCCCCTCACGGACGGGCGCGCCGTCGAGATCGCTGCGGACTCGGCGGCGCGTCCCCCCGCCACGGACGTGGCGATCCGTCCGTTTGTCGATGACGCCCGCACGCTCGGCGTGCGGGCGTCTTTCGTACGCGCCCGGCGGGGATTCGCCGCTACTGGCCGGGCATTTCGGCCGGTCTCGGCTGCGGCAGACTTCCCGGCCCCCGCCGTCACGGCTCGGCGCCCCCAACCCCCCTTCCCCTCACGGCCCAGCCGCCCCCACCCCCCGCCCGCCGTCGCCCGTGCTCGCCCGTTCCGGCGCTCCTCGCCGCTGCCGCCCCGCAGGGCGACGACTCCGCTCTCACCCGCCTCCCAGGGCATATGGCCGAAATTTCCGCCAAGCAGGTAAAGAGCGATCAAGAGATCAGAATTTCTGAACAAATAATCCGTTCATGACGATGTCGGGAAATATCAACTTCTAGATCACTTAGGACCTCCGTCTTCATGGTGGGCTGGGCGGCGATCGACTCCTCCCTGACCACAGGAGCTCGCCATGAACAAGGTCAGTCGCCGGGGCTTTCTCACCGCCACCCTCGTAGCGGGGTCGGCCGCCGCCATCCCCGGCTGGACAGGATCGGCCGGAGCCTCAAGTACCCCCTTCACCCTCGGAGTGGCCTCCGGCGACCCGGCCCCCGACGGCGTCGTGTTATGGACCAGGCTGGCCCCGGATCCGCTCGCCGTCGACGGCCGGGGCGGGATGCCCGACCGTCCGGTGACCGTACAGTGGCAGATCGCCGAGGACGAGGGCTTCGGCCGCGTCGTCCGCGAAGGCCGCGCGGCCGCCCAGCCGAAGTACGGCCACAGCGTCCACGTGGAACTGCACGGCCTGCGCCCCGGCCGTGAGTACCACTACCGCTTCCGCGCCGGCGGCGAGATCAGCCCCGTCGGACGCACCAAGACCGCGCCCGCCCCCGGCGCCCGCCCGGACAGCCTGGCCTTCGCCTTCGTCTCCTGCCAGAACTGGTACGAGGGCTTCTACACCGCCTACCGGCACCTGGCGGAGGAGGACCTGGACGTCCTGTTCCACCTCGGCGACTACCTCTACGAGTACGGCGTCGGCGCCACCGGCGGGGTCCGCGGCCTCACCCTGCCGGAGCAGTACCTGAAGGAGACCTTCACCCTCACCGAGTACCGCAACCGCCACGCCCTCTACCGCACCGACGCCGACCTGCAGGCGGCGCACGCGTCCTGCCCCTGGATGGTCACGGTCGACGACCACGACGTCGAGAACAACTGGGCCGGGGACATCTCCCAGATCGACAATGAGCCCGACCAGGACCGCCAGGTCTTCCTGCAGCGCCGCGCCGCGGCCTTCCAGGCGTACTACGAGCACATGCCGCTGCGCAGGGGCTCGATGCCGTGGGGTCCGGACATGCGGCTGTACCGCCGTCAGGCGTTCGGCAGGCTGGCCGCCTTCAGCGTGCTGGACACCCGCCAGTACCGTGACGACCAGCCGTGCGGCGACGGCGAGAAGGTCGGCTGTGCCGAGCGCCTGGACCCGAACCGCACCATGCTGGGCGCCGAACAGGAGGAATGGCTGCTGAGCACGCTCGGCCGCTCCCACGCCACCTGGAACGTCGTCGCCAACCAGTTGCTCATGGCGCCGCTCGACCACGACGCGAGCCCGGAGGTGCAGTCGTTCGGCATGGATCTGTGGGACGGCTACGCCGCCGCCCGCCACCGGCTGCTGTCGGGGATGGTCGAGCGCGAGGTGAGCAACCCGGTCGTGATCTCCGGTGACATCCACCGCAGCCTCGCCGCCGAGCTGAAGACCGACTTCGACGACCCGGCCGCGCCGGTGATGGGCGTCGAGTTCGCGGGCACCTCGATCTCCTCCGGCAGGGACGGCGCCGACCAGGACCGGCTCGGGCAGATCTTCATGCGGGCCAACCCGCACCTGCGCTTCCACAACGTCCAGCGCGGATACGTGCGGGCCAGGGCGACGCCGGAGACGCTGACGGTCGACTACCGGGTCGTCCCGTACGTGTCCAGGCCCGGCGCGCCGGTGTCGACGCGGGCCTCGTTCGCCGTCGAGGCGGGCCGTCCCGGCCTGCATCAGATCGCCGACAACCCGCCCGTGGGGGTGCGCTCGGTGCCGGACGTGGCCAGCCCGCCGGACCATCTGGCCGAGCAGCCCGCCCGCTGAGCCGTCCACGCCGAAGGCGCCCGTACCCCGGGGTGCGGGCGCCGTTCAGGAGAAGCGGCGGCCCTCGTCGCGGCGATAGGCCCACACCGCCAGCACGGCCGAGGCCGCGGTCCAGACGGCGAGGGCGGCGAGCGCGGCCGGGTGCGGGGCCGCGCCCGTGACCGCCCACCACATCAGCTCGCCGGAGCCCCGGGCAGGGAAGAACAGCGAGAGCGTCTGCACGAACTCCGGCATGAACTGCAGCGGCAGCATCAGCCCGCCGACGATCGCCAGCGGGAAGAACGCGATCTGCGAGACCGCGACGGCCCCCTTCGACGGCAGCAGGAAGCCGAGGAACAGTCCCATCAGCATGAACGGCACCGCGCCGACCGCCAGCGCCACGAGCCCGAGCAGCAGGCGCGGCACGGTGATGGTCGCCTCGGTGAGCAGCGCCGCGATGACGAGCACGGGGATCACCGCGAGGAACATGATCGCCAGCGTCGTGAGGATGCGCCCGGCGAAGCGGGGGAGCGGGCCCGCGGGAAGGGTGCGGACGTACGGGTTCCAGGGCAGCTCGCGATCCTGGGCGATGGTGACGGACAGCCCGATGAGCGCGGCGGACATGGCGCCGATCAGCATCATCGAGGCGGTCGCCCGGGTGGCGGCCGCCGCGTCGTCGCCGGTGAACGGCACCGCGAAGACCAGCATCGAGACGGAGGGGAAGAAGGCGCTGGCGATCAGTCCGATGGGGACGCGGAGCTGTTCGAGCATCTGGTGGCGCGTGTGCGCGAGGATCAGGCCGGTCATGGGGGTCTCCTACGAGGGGCTTGCGACTGCGGAGGCGGTGAGGGCGAGGAAAGCCTCCTCCAGGGACGTGGGCCGGACCTCCAGCCCGGAGAAGGCGACCCCGCTGCGCACCAGGCTCACGACCAGGCGGTCGGCGTCGCCGGTGACGAGCCGGACGCGGCCGTCCTCGACCGTGTGGGCCAGCACTCCGGGCAGCTCGGGCAGTTCGGACACCGGGTCCGCGACGAACGACACCCGGTGCACGCCCGCCATCTCGCGGACCGCGCGCACGGTGTCGTCGGCCAGCACCCGCCCCTGGGCGACCACCACCACACGCTTGGCGAGGGCCTCGACCTCCTCCAGATAATGGCTGGTCAGCACGACGGTGCCGCCGTCGTCGTGGAAGGCCCTGATGCCGTCCCAGAGCGTCAGCCTGGCCTCGACGTCGAGGCCGGTCGTCGGCTCGTCGAGGAAGACCAGGCGCGGGTTGCCCGCGAAGGCCAGGGCGACGGCCAGGCGGCGCTTCTGCCCGCCGGACAGCCCGCCCACCTGCCGCCGGGCCAGGTCGGTGAGCCCGAACCGGCCGAGCAGTTCGGACCGGCCGAGCGGTTCGGGGAAGTGGCTGGTGACGAAGTCGACGATTTCGCCCACACGCAGCGCCTCCGGCAGGCCGGTCTCCTGAGGGGTGACGCCGATGCCGCGCCGTACGACGGGATCGGAGGGGGAGCCGCCGAGCAGTTCCACCGTGCCGGACGTCGGACGGCGCAGCCCGACGAACAGGTTGATCAGCGTGGACTTGCCCGCCCCGTTGGGGCCGAGCAGTCCGACGACCTCGCCCGCGCCGATGTCGAGGGACACCCGGTCGAGCGCCAGCGCCTCGCCGTAGCGGCGGGTGACCTCGACGGTCCTGGCGAGTGCGGTCATGACGTGCCTCCAGCGGTGTCGAGCAGGGCGCGGATCGCCTTGGTGTAGTCGTCGAAGGCCGCCCGGCCGCGCTTGGTGAGGGCGACGTAGGTGACGGGGGTGCGGCCCCGGTGCGTCTTGGTGATGTCCACGTAGCCCGCCTCCTCCAGCTTGGACAGGTGGACGGACAGGTTGCCCGCGGTCATGGCCAGCACGTCCTTCAGCCCGGGGAAGGCGATCTGGTCGCCGTCGGGCAGGGTGTTGAGCGTGGCCACGACCCGCAGCCGGGCCTGGGCGTGGATGACCGGATCGAGTTCGGGCAGGGGCTCGGCGCTCACCGGCGTGCCCGCAGCCAGAGGCCGAGGGCGATGGCGCCGCCGCCGCACAGGACGGCCACCAGCAGCGCATGCCACCCCGGGCCGATCATGGCGCCGACCAGGTTGACCGCCGACACCCAGACGCCGAGGCCGGTGAAGGCCCAGCTGTCGAACAGCGCGCCGCCCGCGATGTAGAGCAGACCGGTCACGAGCATGGCGGTGGCGGCGAACAGCAGGCTGATCAGCGCCTCGTCCTGGATGGCCGACACGAACCTGGCGGCGATCATGTTCGCGCAGATCATGCCGACGGCCCACGAGAGCCCGTACACGATGCCGAGCTGGGCGGACCTGCCCCGGATCTGGCCGCCGGAGCGGTGCAGCGCGTACGCCATGCAGCCGCCCGCGATCATCAAGCTGCTCATGAGGACGGCGATGGCGACCGGCAGCGGGATCGGCACGATGGCCTGCCCGTCGAGGCCGTGCCGCAGGAAGAACGCCCCGAACCCGACGAGCCAGGCGACTCCCCAGGAGGAGAAGGCGAGCAGCGGGTCGGGGGTGAACCGCCGGATCGCGAGAGCCTGCTGGCTCTCGATGAGCCGCAGTATCTCCTCGGGACGGTCGGCCTGGTCTGTCATCGCGAATCCTCACTCTCTCAAACTGGTTTGAACCATAAACCAGAAGAGTTTGATTCGCAAACCTCTCAAAAGCTGATCTTTACGGCAAAGCCCACGAACCCCACCCGCCGACCCGCATACAGGGCCTCCAGGGGCACGCTCCTCCCGCGCGCCCCTGCCCGCCGCGACGCCGAACCCGTACGCGGGACCTACGACGGCGCGCTGGGGGAGGAGGCCCGCTTCGCGAGGAGGGACGGGACGCCCGTGCCGTCGGCCCTGGCGGACCAGAGGTCGCCGCCCTTGGCGTACATCACGGTGCCGGCGTCCAGCCACGCCACCTGATCGTCGATGCTGGCGCGCTCGGCCAGCGGGGTCTCCCGCATGGTGGCCAGGTCCAGGGCGTGCAGCCGCCACTCCCCGGAGGACAGGCGCTTCTTGAAGACCAGGCGGGTGCCGTCAGGGGAGAGCGAGGGGCACTCGGCGTTCTCCCGCAGGGTTCTCGCCTGCCACGCCCCGTAGTCGCCCTCCACCAGGTACGTCCTGCCCTTCGTGCTCACCGTGGCGTAGAAACGGTTGTCGTCCGAGGCGAAAGTCACCCCCCAGTAGTTGACGTCCTCCGAGTGGTAGCGCCTGCCGTTCAGGGTCAGCGGGATGTCCTCCATGTTGGTGATCAGGTAGCCGGTCCTGGTGTCCAGGAGCCCGCTCCAGGTGGAGAAACCGCCCTGGTTGTAGGAGTCGCCGGTGACGAAGACCGTCCACGAGGCCATCCGGCCACTGGCCGACATGCGGGCCCGGCTCGGGACACCGGCCAGGCCGACCCGCCGGGTCTCCTTCAGGGTGCGGTCCAGGATCAGGGCGCTGGTCGTGGGCGGGGTGCCCGGCCGGGCGACCAGGCACAGGGTGGTGCCGTTCGCCGTGGAGAAGCGGTCGCAGGAGGCGGAGCCGATCGTGGGCGCCGCCGCCGGGTTCGACAGGGGGACCGCCGCGATCCTGCCGTCGCTGCGCAGCAGCAGCCTGCCGGGGGCGGTCGTGTCGAAGGAGCGGTCGGCGACGGGGGCGGGGGCCGTCGCCCGTACCGCGTAGGCGGCGGCGCCGGTGATCAGTACGAGGACGGCGGCCACCAGGACGACGGCCCGGCGCCCCCGCCTCGCGGGGGAGGCGGCGCCGTCCGGGGCCGGCTGCGGTGGGTGGTCTGCGGTCACAGTGTCCTCCAGGCGAGCAGTGCCGCCACGACCAGTCCGGCGGCCATCACGATGAGCCCTGGTTGCGCGCCCCACGCCGCCCACAGCACGCCGAACGCGATCGACGAGACCATGCGCGCGCACGCCTGCCCGGTCTGCAACAGCGCCAGGCCACCGGTTCGCAGCCCTGCGGGGAGCAGCGGTCCCGCCACCGCCATCAGCACCCCGTCCGTCGCCGCGTAGAACGCCCCGTGCAGCACCAGCACCGGCACCAGCCAGCCGGGACCGATCAGCACCAGGTAGGCCAGCGCCAGCGCCACATGCCCGCCGAGGAAGACGGCGACCCTGCCCACCCGGTCCGCGAGCCGTCCCAGCGGGATGGCCAGCAGCAGGTAGACGGCCGCCGTGCCGAGTGGCAGCAGCGGGAAGAGCTCGGGGGTGACCGTGTCGCCGCCGCGCAGGAGAAGCAGGTAGACGAACGGGTCGCTGACCGTCACCAGGCCGAGCGCCGCCGCCACCAGGCACACGCGGCGAAAGCGGCGGTCGGCCAGCAGGCGGAAGGTCGAGCGGATCGACGCCCCGGCGGCGAGCGGTTCGCGCCGGTCTCCGACGTACAGGACGAGGAGCAGGACGCCGAGCACCGCGACGCAGAAGCTGGTCACGAAGACCGCGTCGTAGGCTCCGGCGGTGGCGGTGAGCACGGCGAAGGCCGCCAGCGGGCCGAGCAGGGCGCCGACGGCGTCCATCGCCCTGTGCACGCCGAACGCGCCGCCGAGCCCGGCGGGCGGGACGCTCAGCGAGATCAGCGCGTCCCTGGGCGCGGTGCGCAGGCCCTTGCCGGTACGGTCCGCCGCGACCACGGCGCCCAGCCACGGCACCGAGGAACCGGCCGCGAGCAGGCCGAGCTTGCAGACGGCGGACAGCCCGTAGCCGAGGCCCGCGACCAGCTTGCGGCGTTGCCAGCGGTCGGCCGCGTGCCCGCCGGCCAGGCGGACCAGGGCGGTCACCCCGAAGTACAGGCCGTCCAGCAGGCCGAACTGCACCAGGCTGAGGCCGAGCGCGCCGACGAGGTAGAGCGGCAGGACCGCGGTGATCATCTCGGCGGAGATGTCGGTGACCAGGCTGACCGCGCCGAGCGCGACGACGTTGGCGGGGACCGCCTTGGACAGGCGGCCCCCACGCAGCGAGATGTACATCCGCCGTCAGTGGCAGGTGTAGGTGGGGCTGCTGTCCTTGACGGCCCCGTCGACGCCGATGAGCTGTGAGCTGAACGTGGTGTCCGTGAGGGTCAGCTTGAGCACCCCGAAGGTGTTGGTCAGGCGCTTGAGGCTGTTGGGCTGGACGTTGTGGATGCCGTACGGCGAGGCGCCGCCCATGCCGCCGAGGATCTCCACGATGCCGTCGCCGGTCGCCTGCTGGTCCGGGTTCTGCGGGCCGAAGCGCTCATAGTGGTGGTCGTGGCCGTTGAGCACCAGGTCGGCCTTCTTGGCGTACAGGAGCTGCCAGATCGGCTTGCTGATCGGGTTGTTGCCGTGCGACCCCGAGCTGAACAGCGGGTGATGCCAGTAGGCGGCGATACAGCCCTTGGTGTTGGCGTTCAGGTCGGCGGTGAGCCAGTCGATCTGGGCCCGGTCGTTGAAGTAGTTGGAGTCGAGGGCGATGAAGTGCCAGTTGCCCCGGTCGAAGCTGTAGTACGTCTTGCCCTGCGGGGTGGCGAGGTTGCCGAAGTAGGCCTTGTACCCGGCGTACACGCCGGCGGGGTCGTAGGTCTCGTGGTTGCCGACGGCGGGCCTGGTCTTGCTCTTGAACGTGCCCCACGTCGTGTCGTAGTAGGCGCGGAAGTCCGAGAGCAGGGCGTCGTCGTACTGGTTGTCGCCCATCGTCAGGACGAACTCGGGGTTCATCGACCGCACCTGCGCGGCGGTCTTGGGGTGCACGCAGGCGCTGGAGGCCGCGGTGCACTGGGCGGCGATGTCACCTGCGGCGGCGACCACGAATCCGCCGGGCGGCTCGGTCGGGCCGCCGGCGCCGACCGTGAGCCGGTCGAGGTTCGGGCCGCCGGTGGCGGTCGTCGCGGTGGCCCTGACCGTGTTGGTCCCGGCGACGAGGGTGGCGGGCACCTCCACGCTCTGCCAGGTGGCCCAGGCGCCGGTGGGCGTGAAGGCCGGAGTGGCGACGGAGGTGCCGTTGACCGCGACGGCGAGCGGGCGGTCGGCGGTGGTGCCGTTGGCGTAGCGGAAGGTGAGCTTGGCCGGGCCCGCCGTGGAGGCGGTCACGCTGAACTCGACGTAGCCGCCGACGGTGTTCACGTAGTCGACGAACCCGGTGCCGGTGTACCCGGCGTGCTTGGTGTCGACGAACGCCTGGGACAGCACGGCGCTCTCCGCCTGGTGCTCCGATGACGGGGTGGTGGGGGTGCCGCCGTAGACCCGCATCTCGTACAGCGAGTAGCCGTACGGGGTGGCGCGGGCGGTGCCGTGCATGCGCACGTAGCGGGCGGAGGCGGTGAGCCCGGCGATCTCGTCCGGGCCGCCGTCGCCGGTGGTGGTGGCGTGGACGGTGGTCCAGGCGATCCCGTCGGCGGAGACCTGGAGCTGGTAGGCCGTGGCGTAGGCGGCCTCCCAGAACAGCTCGATCCTGGATAACTGCTGCACCGAGCCGAGGTCGACGCTCACCCACTGGGGGTCGCTGCCCTCGGCGGAGGCCCAGCGCGACGCGGCGGTGTCGCCGTCGAACGCGGCGGACGCGGGGTAGGAGGCGGTTTCCACGGAGGAGGCGGTGGCGGGTCGGCCCTGCGAGAGCAGGGATTCGACGGCGGCGGCGCTGCCGGCCGCGACGAAGAGGGTGGTGAGCAGGGCCGCGACGGCGGCGACGGTCAGGGCGAGACGATGTCTGGACATGGCTGTCTCCTGGGGGTGAGACGACGGACATGCAGAACACCGCGGCCGGGTCAGCAGAACTCACTGAGCACGTCACCTCCGGGCGGAGGCCGCGCCAAGCCACTTACCGGCGATCGTGACAAGCGACCCGGTACCTGTCAAGGTAGTTAGGAAGGTTTCCTAACTTCCGATGGACATTTCCCTTTTCGGATGGTCTCCGGGGCGCCCGGGTGTGCGTGAAGGAGCCCATCCCGACGACGTCGCCCTCTGTCTCGAACTCGACCGGTTCCCCTTCGCCATGGTGGCGACCACGGAGGACTCCCTCATGGTCCTCTGCCCGTGCGCCGTGCCCTCGCCGTCCGGCGACGCTGGAACCTGAGCGTGAGCCTGCGGATCAGGCGCGGCGGATCAGGGACTCCGACTGCCATAGGTCCCGGTAGTAGCCGGGCGTCGCGACCAGGTCGTCGTGATGACCGCGCTGGATGATCCGGCCGTGCTCCATGACCAGGATCTCGTCCACCTGCTCCAGCCCCGTGAGCCGGTGGGTGACCAGCAGGGTGGTGCGGTCGTGGGTGACGTCCAGGAGGTCGGCCATCAGGGCGTCGGCCGTGTCCTCGTCCAGCGCCTCGGCGGGCTCGTCGAGCAGCAGCACCGGAGGGTCGTACAGCAGCGCCCGCGCCAGCGCCAGCCGCTGGAGCTGACCGCCGGAGACGGTGCGGCCGTCCTCGCCGAGTTCGGCGTCCCATCCGACGCCAGCGACCCAGCCGTCCAGGCGGGCGTCGCGGACGGCCCGCTGGAGGCGTTCGTCGTCGGCGTCCGGTCCCGCGAGCCTGAGGTTGTCGCGCAGGGGCGCCTGGAAGATGTACGGATCCTGGGTGAGCCCGGTCATCAGCGTCCGGACCTGGTCGGACTCCAGTTCCCGCGTCTCCACCCCGTTCACACGGATGTTTCCGGACTCTGGCTCCAGGAGCCGCATCAGCGCCGCCAGCACCGTGCTCTTCCCGGCGCCGCTCGGCCCCACGAGCGCGACCCGTTTCCCCCGCGTCAGTGTGAACGACACCCCGTCCACGGCGGCCCGCCCGCCGGGCTCGTGCCGCACGACCAGATCCACGACCTCGACGCTCTGCCCGGTGAGAGGCAGCGGCGCGGGCGCCGAGGGCTCGGTGATCGCCGGAGTGGCGGAGGAGACCTCGCGCAGGCGGCGCAGCGCCGCCGTGATGCCCGCCATCCGCTCCCCGGCCGCCGCCAGCGGCAGCACCGGCTCGAAGGCGACCAGCGACATCAGCGCGAGCACGGCCGTGCCGATCGTCCCCGCCCCCGCCGCCTGGGCCACGAGGACCACCGCCGCCACGGTCAGCCCCTGCACCAGCGTGCCCACCCCGAGGGAGGCCGCGTGGATGCGGGACTGGCGGCGTTCGAGCGCGGCCAGTTCGCCGTCGGCCTCCATCGCGGCCCCGAGCGCGCGCTCGCCCGCGCCGTACGCCGCGAGGTCGGCGGAGCCGTGCACGAGGTCGGCCACGCGCGCGGCCAGCGCGGC